>NZ_JBIWKI010000040.1:0-14102 GCF_044765565.1 Streptomyces sp. NPDC102437
CGCCCGTCGAGTACGAGGCCAATCACTACATGGAATCCACGAAACCCCAGGTCACAACCACAATCTGAGATCTCTACCGAACCCGGGGCGGTTCAAAGGGAGTACACGGCTCGGAGCGGCTGCTGCTGCAGCCGATGGCGACGCAGACCAGCCAGCAGGAGACCGCGCTTCTCTCAACCGGACCGGTCCGCCAGCCACTGTGGGACCAGGACGCTGCCGGCCGACTGGCCGCACCTCCGATGGCGCTTGCCGTGGACAACTTCCAGGGATCCGCGCGCGGCGCGGGGGAGCCGCTGCCCACCCAGGTCGGCTCGGAGACCCTCGCCGTGCTGTCCTCCGGTGTCCTCCCGTACCGGAAGAACACGCTGCCCACTCTGTACAGCGAGGCGATGCCCACCTTCACCTCTGAGCAGATCCCGGCCGTGCTGACGGCCGCCGGCTGGTACAAGCAGAACGGCCCCACCGGGAACGAGACCGCGCCCCACCCGGTCACGGACCCGCTCGGCACTCTCACCTCGCATGACACCACCGCGCTGCTCATGGCCCAGTGGCAGGCGTCGCTCGCCGAGCTGCCGTTGGAGGACTGCTTCTACCGGATGATGGCGGCCCACGAGATCGGCCGGGGCTGCGGCTTCGACGTCGATTTCAACGACTACCGCGGCACCTTCACCGTCTGGGGTTCCGCCCGCAACCAGGTCGACGGATTTGGCAACGCCGTCAGCCAGCAGGTCGGTACCTGGATCGGGGCCCGTCTGCGGGCCGTCCTGCACGGGGCGGAGGCGGCATGACCCCGCAGCCGTTCGACCCGGAGATGAACGGCGGGCGCCAGCTCGACCTCTTCGGCCAGGGGGTGGCCGTCAGCACCGAGCAGCAGGCCACACCCCCGGCCGTGGCCGGTCCCACCACCGTGGTGTGCCTCAAGGGCCGCCGCGACGACCCCGAGCTGGGCTTCTGGTGCCCCGAGGGCGAGCCGTGCCACGCGCGTGTGCTCGCCGAGCCGGCGGACACGGCGGAGGTGTCCGGGTGAAGAAACTGACGCTCAAAGCCGAGGAAGCACTGCTTGGGGGGATGCTCCACCACCCCGAAGCACTGCCCTCGATGCGGTGGATACCGCCGGGGACCTTCTCCCGCCCGGACTACGCAGCCCTGTGGCAGACGCTGCACACCATCGACTTCGCCAAGGTCGCTCCGAGCGACGTGCCGACGGCGGTCACTGCCGCCGTGGCGAAGATCCAGGAGCAGGGCATCCGGCAGACCCTCACCCCGTCCCGGCTCGCCAGCCTGGCCAACCGCAGTGTCTGTCCCAACCCGCGCACCGCACCGCTGTACGGCGGGATGGTGCTGGAGGCCGCGATCCACCGGGCCGTCGAGCACGCCGGTGAGCAGCTGCGGGACACCGCCCGGCAAGCCGAGGTCGACCAGGCGCTGCGGGCACTGGAGCAGGCGGACAAGACGGGGCAGCGCCTCGCCCAGCTGGACAAGGCGTGGAGGAACGCTCCGGAGACCGTGCGCAACCTGCTCGACACCCAGCCCGTGGAGCCGGTCACCCCGGTGCCCCGCACCGAGCGGGCCCGGGTCGATGTCCAGGCCGAGGGCGAGACCCTCGCGTCCCTCCTCTACGAACCCCGCCAGTTACGGGAGCCGGAGGTCCGGGCCCTGCAGGACCGGGACTTCTCCCACCCTCAACTGGCCGTCGCCTACGAGGCGATGCGCACGCTCGACGAACGGCACGCCCCCATCGACCCGCTGACCGTCGCATGGGAGGCCCAGCGCCTCCCCGGGCCGAACCTCAGCAACCAGGTCCTGGCCGAGCTGCAGGAGGCAGGGATGGGCGGCACCGCCGCCTACACCGCGAAGCAGGTCCTGCACACCGCCGCCCTCGACCGGCTCGACGCAGCTGGCCACGACCTGCGCAACTACGCCCGCCACCCGGCCCTCGCCCCCAGTGCCCTGGTCGACCACGCCGGGCAGGCCCTGGAGCCGGTCCACGCCGACCACCAGCGCATCCAGCACGCCGAGCGCGAGCCGGAACTGGCCAGCGACAAGGAGCCCGCCCCACCGGCTCCCGTCCCCGCCCCCGAAGCCCATACCTACGAGCACGAGATGGAGATGTGACCCCATGAACGAGCCCTCCCCCTTCGACCCGACCGCTTACCTGATCAACCGCGAGCACCAGATCACCGCCCCCTACCTGCCCGACGCTGAGCCACTGCCGCCGGTTCGGTCGGCCGGCCAGGCACTGTGGGACCACTTCGGCCGTGTTGCGCCCGGACTGGTCACCACCGCAGCGACCGCACTGTCATGGGGCTGGCACGAGCAGCTGCCCGACGGCTCGACCCAGCCGCTGTGGATCAGCGGAACGCTGGCCGCCCTCGCCGCCGCGGCAGGCACCGTATCGGCCGCCAAGCAGCACGGCGAGCCGGAGACGACCCGGGTGGCGTTCGCCGCCGGCGGGACGCTCGCCCTGCTGGGCGTGGCCGCCTGGACCCCGGACTCAGCCCTGCGCGCCCTGCTGTGGCTGGTCGGAACCGCAGCGGTCTACGCCGTGTGTGCCCCGCTGTGGCGCGGCGACCGCCGCCTGGAGCACGAGCAGCGCCACGAGCGCGTCATGGCGGAGACCCAGGGCCGCACGCAGGTGGCCGTCGCCATGGTCGAGGGTCAGACCCGCGTCGCCGAGAAGGTGTGGGAGCACCGCACCGAGGTGGCCCGGGTCGAGGCCATCAGCAAGACCGTCGAGGCCCTGGTCACCGCGAGCGACGCCCGCGAGACCCGCACCCTCGCGCCGGGCGACGAGCTGAACGTCGCCGCGCTGCTCAAGGCCGCCGGGCACGAGGCTCCGGTCGAGCTGACCGCCGCCGAACGCGAAGAGCAGCAGCGGTGAAGCCGACCGCCGCCATCGGACGGCTGGTCAGGCAGTGGCGCGGCCACGTCGTGGAGGTCTCCCCGAAGGGACTGTCCATCGACGGCCGCACGGTCGACCCCAAGCCGCTCACCGAACGCGACGCCGTGAAGCCCGCCGACGACCCGCGCACCCACCCCTCGCTTCAGTTCCTCGACAGCGGCGCCCTGGTCTACCGGGGCCACGTCCAGGCCGAGATCCACCCCGGCGAGGTGACCGTGCACGGCCCCGAGGGCACCGAGTGGCCGCCCGAGGCCGCGCTCCAGCCCGAGCGGCACCTGCGACCCGTACGCGGCGAGCCCGCCGCCGGCCCCGCGCCGCCGGAGGTCGACGACGAACTCGACATCGACCTCTGAGACCCCGTCAACGAGAAGAGAGGACCCGACAGTGAGCGACACCCAGACCGAGGACCAGGACGTCCGCGCCCACCAGGAGGAGGTCGCCGGGTTACTCCCGGCCCTCGCCCAGCTCGACCGGACCGCCACCGAGCTGCAGGAGAAAACGGCGTCCGGCCAGGAGGTCACCGCGGCCGACGTCGGCACCTACCAGCAGCAGGCTGCCCACGCCCGGCACCTGGTCGACGTGGCCGGCACGGACCACCGCGAGGTCGCCGAGGCGGAGAAGGAACACCGCGGCGACGGCGACAGGGGCTTCGCCGCCCGGGGCATGGACCACGCCGCCCACCCCCGCAGCTTCGAGCAGACCTCGCCAGACAGCGGCCATGACCGCGACCGCGACAACGACGAGGAGATCGACCTGTGAACGGCGAGAAGCACAACGGCGAGAAGCAGCAGGGAGCCGAGGACCTGTGGGCCCCCGTCACCGTGCCGACCGACCAGCCCACGGCGCACGACCGGCAGCAGGCCGACCACCAGCGTCAGCTGACGGCCACCGGATACGGCGACGAGCAGCGCACCCGGTACATCGCGGAGTCGAGCCAGGACCCGGAGTACGCCGCGTGCGTGTGGGACGAGCAGATCGTCGCAGCCGCAGAGGCCGCCGGGATCATCCCGGAGAACCCGAGCCCGTTGTCCCCCACCGAGGAAGCGGCGCACGCGGCCCGCGACGCGGCGATCAGTGAGTTCTGGACGCAGCACCCCGAGTACGACGTGTTCAGTAACTCCCCGGAGAACCAGGAACTGTTCCGACAAGCCATGGAGCACGGCGACCAGAAGGCCCGGGAGGTCCTGGGCGACGAGGTGGCCGAGTACATGCTGAGCAGGACGCAGGAACCCTCCCACGAGGTCGACGAGGAGATCGACCTCTAGCACCGCGGCAGGCCTGGCCCCCGCCCGAAGGACCCCGGTGGAAACTGTCCGCCGGGGTTTTTCGCGTGTGAGTACGGTTCAACCATGCAGATCAACGGGGCGGAACGGGGACATGTACTTCTGATCGCGGGGGACCGGGCGGTCCACCGGCGCACCGTTCAGGTGCAGCCGAGCGCCAACCTCGCCGCCCTGTCTGTGGTGCCCGTGCCCGTGCTGCTCGACAGCACGCTGCCGGCGGACCTGGTCCACCTCGACGGAGTACGCGACCAGAACACTCTGCTGCTGCGGCTGCGCACCGCCGCGGCGACCGCCGGACCACTGCTGGTCTACCTTTCCGGGCGGCTCACCGTGGACCGCAGGGGCCACCGGCTGCACCTCGCCACGGCCGCCACCAACATCGTGAACACCCGCTACACCGCACTGCCCTGGGAATGGGTCCAGACCGAGCTGCGCAACCGCCCCGCCGGATTGACGACCCTGCTGGTCGACCTGGTCGCCGACAAGGGGGCATGGGACGAACTGGACGCGGGAAGCCTTCCGTTCGTCAGCGGCACCGCCACGTACGGGATTGTCAGCCCGCCCGGATTCCCCGGAACCGACGGGGCCAGCCCCTACACCCGCCACCTCATCGAGCAGCTGCGCCGCAACCCCGAGCGCCCCAACGCCATGCGCCTGCACGCACTCACCGTGGCCGCCGCGGGCATCCCGCCCGGGGCCCTGGTGATTCCCGCCGCCCCCGAGATCGAGCCCCCCGCCCGGCCCATGAGCAACGTCCAGCGGCTGCTCGCCGGGGATACCTCCCTCCTGCCCCGCCGCCGCTCGCCGGTCGAGCCGCAGCAAGCCGCCCCGGGCCTGGAGGCACCGCCGCCTGCCCCGGCCGTGCCCGCAGCCGTACCCGCCCCGGCCGCGCCGTACCCGTCCCCGGCTCCGGCGCCTCAGCGGCCCCCGGTTCCCCATCAGGTCACCCCGGTTCAGCCGTCCGCGCTTGTGCGCCCCGCTGCGCCGGTCCCAGTGCAGCCCGTTCCTCAACAGCCCGTAGACCCGCGCCGGTACATCTGGGAGACCGCCCAGGCCGGTCGGCACAACGAGGCCGCAGAGATGGCGTCCACATGGGAACAGCACGCCCTGCAGCAGCACGGCCCCGACTCCCCCCAGGCCATCCAGTGGGCGGAGATCCGGGCCGACCTCGCGCGGATCGCGGGACGCTGGACGTTCGCCACCCAGCTGTGGGTCGCCGCGACGCACACCCGCATGGCGCACCAGGCCCCGGATGCCCCGGAAGTCCTTGGAGGGGCGAAGTCGGCACACTACTGCTGGACCCAGATCCAGGACTCTGCCGAGGCTCGCGGCTGCGGGCCCGAGCTGGTCAACCTGCTGCGCCAACTCCCCTCGCTCGACCGGCGCCACCTGTCCAGCGCTCAGCAGCGACTGGAGTACCTGCAGAACACACCCACGCGCTGACCTGCCCTCTTGCCTCGCTCACGGAACCTAACCAGCACAGCCGACAGAGAAGGGGAACCATGGCCGACGAGGAGCAGGAACCGCTGTGGTCCGGGGCGTGGGAGGAGATGACCGTTCCGGTGCCGGTCGCCGCCTCCCTGCTGTGCCTGAGCCCGCACACTGTGGGGCACCTCGTTGAGGGAGGGCACTTGGTCGCCGAGCAGCGTGGAAACTTTCGTTTCGTCACCCTGGTCAGCCTGTTCGCCTACCGGCGCCGCCACTGGTCGCCGGAGCGGGCCACGCGGTACAACACCACCACGCTGGACCAGGCCGCCGAACATCTCGCCGGGTAAATCCGGTGCACTCATAGAAATGGGCCCCCGGATGAGGGCCCATTCTGTTCAACTCGCCCGCAGCACGGCGCTGTCCGTACGATCAGCGCTCATGAGCACCACACGCCGGCCCCTGGGCCACGGCCCGCAGGCCCCGGCCCCCGCCCCGGCCACTCCCCAACCCGGCACCGCCACCCGCCGCGTCCGCGCGGCCGAGGCCGACGTCGAGGCGAACCCGCTGTACCGTCCGGGCGGGCTGGAGCACCTCGCCCAGCTCCGCGAGAGTGGCGTGCTCGGCACTCCGGATCAGCCTGCCTGACCTGCAACCAGCAGGGAATCCGACCGGACCGAGGCGCTCAGCGCGGCAGCCGGCGCCGCCCGGCAGGCAGAGCCCGCCGCTCTCGTACGGGCGCCGCCTGGTCCTCGCGCTCGACCGTGACATCGATGACGTCGTCGTCCACGTCGGCCAGAACCTCGATGTAGATCCGGCACCCCGACCCGCGCCGGTTCGGCACCGGGCTGGAGACGCCCCCGACCCGGGTCTCCGGCCACGACCGAAGCGCCCGCACGACCGCATCGGCCGTGCGCTGCACGTCGTCCGAGTCCGAGCCCATGAGCCTGATCTGCGGCATCAGGCAACCTCCCCTTCGTCCAGGCCGCTGTCGTAGCGGCACCCCATCGCCCGCAGGCAGTCCAGGACCGCGCGGCAGTCGTCGGCCGCCCGGTGCCCACCGCCCAGGGGCTGCCATCGGTTGTTCCCGTGGTACTCGCTCCAGTCCCCCACCCAGTTGCTGTACGGGATCATCACGTCCTCGACGGTCAGCGAGTCAAGCCAGGACGCCGCCTGCTTCCGGGCCTCAGCCACCGGGCCCGTGCTGTCCGTGGAGTCGAGCCAGGCCGACACCTGCGCCCGAGCATCCGCCGCCGCGCCCGCTGCCTGCCCGGCACACTCCAGGTGGTGCAGCGTCAGTTCGTGACGCAGCCGGTTGATGTCATACACGTCGTTGTAGATCAGGCAGCGCTTGCCCTCCAACAGCCTCACCAACGTGGGCAGCACCTGGGAGAACGTCGGCGCCCCGGAGACGTCGGAGTCCGTGATGCCGTGGATCTGCGAGGCATCCTCCGGAATTGGCTCCTCCGGGTTGAGCAGCGTGTCGAGCAGGACGTCGCCGGCCGACGACAGCACCGCGATCTCGACGATCCGGGCCTCCGCGTGCAGCCCGGTCGTCTCGGTGTCGAGGACCACGACGTCCGGGTCGACGAGAGCCACAGCCGCCCACCGCACGCGAGCCACAGCCGCCTGCCGCTCCCGCTCCGCCCGCTCCCGCGCCTGCCGCTCGTACCGCTCCTGATACTCGGCACGCTGGCGTTCCTGCTCCTGCTCGTACGCCGTGGCGCACGGCGGGCAGCGGCGTGACCAGTCAGGCCACCACGACGAATCCGGCAGGCCCGTGCGCTCCGGGTTCAGCAGCCAGGCCCGTTCCTTGAGCCAGGCCCGCGCCCGCGTCTTGGAGCCCAGCCGCGTGGTGCAGCCGTCGCCGACGCACACGGTCACCTCGACCAGCCACGCCTCGACCCGCCCCCGCTTCGCCTGCAGCTGCTCCTGTCGGCAGGTCTGGCAACGGCGGTGCTCCTTGGAGTAGGGGCGCTCCCGAACCGTGCTGCAGCCCGCACACGTCCGCGCCAGCAGCCGCTGCCGTTCCTTCTCCGCCCGCTCCCGGCACGCCGAGCAGGGCCCTCGCAGGATCACCTTGCGGACCTTGCCGCACTCCGAACAGGTGCGCCGCGCCGTCATCTTGGCCTTGGTCGACGACGGCAGGGGCCGCATTTTCTCCGCCGTCGCCGGATCGTGCAGCGGCACGTCGCCGTAGTCGCGGGTGCGTACGTACGCCAGCGGAGCCCGCTCCTGTTCCTCCGTCGTATTCAGTCGGTCCGCTGCCAGCTGCGTCTTCGTCCGCAGGTACGGCGGTGCCTGCCCCCAGCTGTACACGGGGACGCCGGCGGTGTGGTCCAGGGGCTTGCCCTTGGCGACCCGGGCCGGGTCCCCCTCCGTCCGGCTGGCCGGGATCTCCGTCTCCGTCGCCGTGGTGGTGCTCACTCATACCTCCAAGGAAATCCAGGGAATTGAAACCGTAGCAGCCATAAACCCAATTCTCCGCCTTTCCAAACATTCCCGTTGACGGGAATGCGCTGCCGAAACTGGACCCCTATTTATTGCGCGCGAAGCCGGATTACAGTAAACGACGTCGTTACCTATGACCGGCGGACGCTGAGTCGTCGGCATCCTCGCCCTGGGGGATCGGCCAGTGGTCCTCGACCGCTTCCCGGGCGATCCTGCTGGACGGGTACAGCTTCGCCGCCAGGCGGTCGCGCTCCTCCCGGGCCGCTTCGCTCAGGTCCGCCTGGGGCCCGATGAGGTTCTTCTCCTCCAGCTCTTTCAACACTGGCTCCGAGACGCGCCAAGCCGCCGTGCGCAGCTGCAGCACCACGTTCTCGTCGAGGGTAAATGCCCTTTCTGCGGTGCTGAGCCCGGACAGGCACGCCGGCCACCGACCCGACAGGGACAGCCGGGTGCGCTCCCCCGCTGTCAGCGGCAGCCACGGCCCGGCCAGGTCCGGCAGCTGCAGCCGTTCCTTGAGAGCCCGTTCCATCAGCACATCCAGGGCTGGCCAGCGCACCGGCCGCACCTCCGCCGCCTCGATGCGCGCCTGCCGGCGCAGCCGCGCCACGGCCCGCTCCCACGGCGGGGTGTCCACCGGCTCCGTGAGTGCCGCCGCGCGCTCTTCCACTAGGTCATTCACGAACTGAGTTTCGTCTTTCCGGTGCCGCCTTATCTGCGCCCGCAGACGGCCCGCCTGCTGTACCGAGAGCTGCAATGTGATCCTTTTACGTGTCATGAATTCAGTAAACGACGTCGTTTAGTGAGCCGCAAGCGCCTCGCTGCGGCTGATAACAAGCCCTTGGGGGTGCGTCGGCCGTCGTACGGCAAAAGACCAGGTCAGGCAGCAACAAGGGAAGGAACTACGCGGCGGTGCGCTGACGTTCGGTGTCAACCGCGCGCCGTAGGGCCTCCAGCTTGAGGGGGAGCAGCTGGCGCAGTCCTTCGTACCGCAGCCGGCCGACCCGGTAGGAGGTGATCAGCCCGTTCTCCTCCAGGGGCCGCCCCGGGGGCCGGAGCACGGTGTGGCCCTGGTCGTCGAGGACGCCGTCGTGGTTCATCCAGAGCGACACCCACAGCCGCGAGGTGCCGTGGGCGCGCTGCACCAGGTCCTTGCGCACCGGCAGCCAGCGCTCCAGCGCGGCCCGGGTCAGTGCCGAGGTCTCGATCCACTCCCCCTCGACGATGCCGCCGCCCTGGGGACGCCGCTCGACGTACACCGCGGTGTTGTCCTCGCCCAGGTCGGTGGTGCGCAGCATGACCAGTTCCCCGCTGCGCCCCGCGGTGTCCAGCTCGATGGCGAGCAGGGCCGTCAGCCGGGTCTGCGCCGGGGACATCGGACCGGCGAGGTATTGGTCGAGCTGGCGGGACAGGGCGGAGAGGGTGGCCGCCTCCGGGGCGGGCTGCAGCGGGATCTCCCCGCCGCCCAGGCGGAGCGCGGGCAGGCCCAGCGCCTCGCGCAGCAGGTCGAGGCACTTGCGGCGGATCTCGTTGGTCGCCTGCGAGGTGGGCGGGTAGCCGCCCGCGACCCGGCGGTGGCGCAATTCGCCGGACTCCGCGAGTCGAACGTAGGGGGTGAGCGCCTCTTCCTCCAGGAGCCGGCGCAGGCTGCGCCGTGCGGCGACCGGCAGTGCCCCGCGCTCCAGGGCCCGCTTCAGCTCCCCGCGGACCATGTCCAGCTGACGCCGGCGGGCCGCGCCCGTGTCCAGGCCGTCGAGGAGCTGGTCGAGCGCGCGGACCGAGAGGAACGTCGATGTCTGCACGCCGTGATTGTCGCGCACGGCATCGGCCGGGTTTGCGGACACCTCCGCCGAACCGGTCGCCGGGGTGGGCGAGACTGGTCCGGCCCGGCGGCGTGCCCTGTGTCCGGCCGATGCTGCCGCCGCCGGGCACCCGGGGTCACCGGGGAGGCAGGCCGCACGGCCCCTTGTGCCCCTGCTCGGCGTGCTCTAGCTGCCGTGCTGCCGGCAGGAGGTGCGGGGCCATGACTCCGTTGGAGATACGACCCCGCGCTCTGTTACACGGCGGTCGTTCCGAGCTGTTCCAGCACCAGCATTCCGATGGTGGCCATACCGAGGAACGCTCCGCCGCCGGTTCCTGCGGCGGTAAGCCTGGTAGCTCCCAGGCTGAGGACGTATCGCTCGCAGACGAGGGCGACCAGCAGTGCGAACAGAAGGACAAGCGCAATGTTCTTCATCGAGATTCCTCCGGGGTGAAGGCCAGCCAGGGCGGTGCTGGAAGCAGCCCATGGATCGGTGTGAGTTTGGGGCAAGGCGCTGAGGGGGGTCACTTCACGGGCATCTGTCTCCGTTTCAGGGCGTGAGGGGGTAAGGCAGGGGCGACGGGGGTGAAGAGGGCCCTCTGGGCGGGGCGTGGATCGGCAGGCGTGGCTGCTGGTGCTCAGTTGACCGGGGCGGTTGTCTAGCCGCGCAAGTGGAGGCCGCGGGCAGTGGACAGCAAAACGGCCCCTCGCTGATAGCGATAGGGCCGCACAGGGCTATATGAGGTTATGGGGCACTTATGGCCCGGGTGTTACGTCGCACACGCCAGAGGGGTGTCAGCGTGCCGCTTGGCCAGAGGCACGCCTTCGCTGAGGCGTCAGTGACGAGACCTTACGAATGTGCCGCTCGGTCTCTATTTCCACCATGCCCTGTCCGGGAAACCGCTGTCAAATACTTACCGCGACTTCTTTGTGGCTCTGCGTGTCGGCCCTTCACCGGGTTTCGTGGGTGTGGCGTTCTCGGCCCGGTGGGGGGTGGCGGCCGGGGGTCACAGGTCGGGCGGGGACGCCCCTGCGGGCCTGGCGGCCCACAGGGGTGGTCTGGCGGGCACCTTCGGCGCGTTCACCGCCAGACCATCCCGCGCGAGCGCGGGACGCCAGGCCGGGCGCCTTCGGCGCGTTCACCGGCCTGGTGGCTGGCCCTGCGCAGCAAGCTGCGCGCACCGGGCCACCCATCACCGCCCTTTGCTGTGACCCCCGGCCGCCACTCCCCACCGGGCCCACCAATAAACCGGCCCTGACCTGCGGTTTTAGCTGACTTCGGGTGCGAGTTGCTGTAAAGTTTGTCTTGTCGGAAGGGGCGGCACACCCCGACCGGCGACCAGCATCACCGAGGGAAGGAAACCCAATGACCAACCGTCAGTTGCTCCCCGCCGCACTGGAGAACCGCCGCAGGGACATCCCTGTCGTGGACTCGCTCCCGGCGAAGGGGTTCCCGGGCTACGTGAACGGTCTGCGCCGCATGGGCACCGTCCACGACGTCTACGGCTGGACCAACGTGCTCGCCCACATCAACCTCTCGGCCGACGAGGCGTACGCCCTCACCGACAAGCGCAGCCCGCACGCCCTGTACGAGCTGATGCTCATGTCCGCCGGGGTCACAGCCCGACCGGGGCTCCACGACCACTCGCCGGAGTTCGGCCGGGCGCTGGGAGTCGTCGCGGCCCGGTTCGCGGAGCACTGCCGCGCCTACGAACTGGCCCCGATCGTCTCGTGGAGCTACGACCCGAAGACCGTGGACCGCGAGTCGATCCAGGGCGAGAAGCGGTTCCACGCCCACCTTGTAGGACGCTCGCAGGCCGAGCGTGCGGCCGTCGAGGCGCGGTCGGTACGGGCGGGGCGGCTCTCCATCGTCCGGTCCCGCCGCATCGTCGAGGAGGCGTCCGTTCTGGGAGCCCTGATCAGTGCGGACATCGTGGACGGGGACGCCCTGCGGGTGCTGGAGCCCGTACCGGCGCTCTCCACCCACACGGCCACCGCGACGGCGCAGTTCCGCCTCCCGGAGGGGTGGGAGAGCCTGGCCAGCCCGGATCTGCCCGCCGATCTGGCCTACGTCCACCGCAAGTTGCGGCGGATGTACGACGAGATCATGCGCGTCTGCACCACCGGCACGGCCGGAATGTGGCGACGGCCCATGGTCCGGGAGTTCGACCCGCAGGACATTGACGTACCCCTGCGGGCAGCGACCCGGGCCGCCCTTGCGCACTACCTCCGGGGACTGCGCCCCGAGCTGCTGTCGGAGCCCGTGGAGCGGTCGCGCAAGGCGTACGTCTACCCGCTCGCCGATCTCGCCTACGCGGTGACGGTCGCGGAGCAGGGCGGACAGGTGTTCCTGCACCTGCGTGCCAACGTGTTCTCCGATCTGGGGGGCGCGGGGATCAGCATCATGGACGGGGTGATCGTCAAGACGAAGAAGGGGGTGGGCGACATGAGCCCCGCCGAGACCGCAGGGCGGGCCGCGTTCCAGGCGGACTTCCTGCGGATGCTCCACCGCCACCCACAGGCCGCGCGGGCACTGTTCCCCCGGCTGTAGGACCGCAGGGCCGGGCCCGGTCACCGGGCCCGGCCACCGGGTCCGGTGACCGACCGGACCACCCGCCCCGCCCCCTCAAGATCATCTTGAGGGGGCGGGCGCGGCGAAAGGACAGCCGCAAGCGGCTGACGTCCGCCCCTTGGAGCTCCCTTCGGTCGCGGGGCGGACCCAGGGGAAGCGCCGCCCCCTGAGTGGCCTTCGGCCACGGGCGGCTTCTGCCCTCCAGGCAGGCGCTGCGCGCCGGGCCCCCTAAGTGGCCTTCGGCCACGGGCCCACCCCTGCGGGGCCAAGGAGCCGCCTCCGGCGGCACCCGACCGCCTGCCCGACGAACCCCTGACACTGATGATCCGAAGTGCTGTAAGGTTTTCTGTGTCAACCCCCTGTAGAGATGAGGCGCACATGCGACGGGTCGCACTGTTCGGACCCCCGGCCACCGGGAAAACGACGCTCGCCCGCTGGCTCTCCACGGAACTCGACGAACCCCACGCCGACCTCGACGACATCCTGTTCACCCCCCACGGACCGCTGCCGCTGGAGGAATTCCGCCGGCAGGCCGCGGCCATCACCGCGACCGACGGATGGATCGTCGAAGGGAACTTCTCCAAACTCGCCGACGTCGTCTGGCACCGGGCCGACACCCTGATCTGGCTCGACTTCCCGCTGCCGCTGATCCTGTACCGGATCACCCGCCGGAGCCTGCGCCAACTGGCCGGCCGCGAAGACAGCGCACAGGCCCGGCGCCTCACCTGGTCCACCGCGTTCTTCGCCCGCCGGTCCCTGCTGCGCACCGCCATCCGCAAGTACCGGGCCAACCGCCCCCGGTACGCCCGACAGGTGGCCGAGACCGCCGCCCTGGGGGTCCAGGTCGTACGACTCCGCAGCCCGCGCGAGGTCCAGCGCTGGAGGCAGCAGACAGCGAAAGGGCCGGCGGAGAGCCGCTCACGAGCGGCCCGGCACACCACCGGCCCTGACCAGCATCTCCACGACGGCTGACGCCGACGCAGGGAAGCACCCACCAGCGTACAAGGCACGTCGGCCTTGACAAGCAGAAGGAAACCCCCGTGATCCCCCGCAACCGCCCCGTGATCAACGAGCGGGACATCGCCCAGAGGGCGGGTGTCCCCCTCCCCACCTGGAGACACCGGGACGCACCAGCCTTCCGGCAACGAGTACCCGCCCTCTTCGACAGCCGCGTACTCGTCTACGACCAGGCCCAGGCACACGCCTACCTCAACGGACAGCCCATCCCCCCACTGCCCGCCTCACCGCACCCCGACGACCTGCTCAATGACCAGGAAGCCGCGGTCCTGCTCGGAGTGACACCCGGCACCGTTCGCGCCTACGCCAGCCAGAACTACCTCCCAAGAGGCACCACCGTCTACAGCCTCCGCCTCTGGACCCGCCAGGACATCGAGACCCGCCGCGACACCCCGCCCCGCCAAGGGCAGGGCGGCGGACGCCCCCCAGGCGTAAGCGGCCCCATCAAGGCGCACGCCTACGAAGGCGACCCCCGCCTCCGCCTCGCCGCGCAAACCCTTCACACCTCACCGGACGCCCCTCGCACACGCCTCGCTGCCGCCCTGGCCGAGCAGCACGGCAGCTCCACCCGCACCTGGGAACGCCTCCTCGCCCAAGCCGCCCGCACCCCCGCCCAGTGACGGACGCAGTCCATCGGGAGGTTATCCGGGATTC
>NZ_JBIWKI010000040.1:14201-57434 GCF_044765565.1 Streptomyces sp. NPDC102437
GCAGCTCCACCCGCACCTGGGAACGCCTCCTCGCCCAAGCCGCCCGCACCCCCGCCCAGTGACGGACGCAGTCCATCGGGAGGTTATCCGGGATTCAGCAGGGCCCGGCCGTGCGCCGCAGCCGGACGGCCGGGCCCTGCTGAATCCCGGATAACCTCCCCATATCCGGGATTAAGAACCGGTGGCAAATCCGGCGAACGGGGCGGTCAGTGGCAGAGCATCAGACAGCGGTCGAACCGGTCGTCATCCCAGCGTCCCCGGCGCGGCCGGAGGAGTTCGACGCGGCCACCCGCGCTGCCCTCGACCACATCGACGGCCAGGCCGTGCGGGTGGTCGCCGACGGGCGCCCGGAGAACACCCGCAAGGGCTACGCCCAGGACTGGGCGAGCTGGAGGAAGTTCTGCGCCGAGAGCGACGTGCCGCTGCTCGCCGTCACCCCCGGCACGCTGGTCATGTTCGTCGAGTGGCTGTGGACCCAGCCCGGCTCGAAGCCGGGTACCTGTATGGCGCCCTCGACCATCGGCCGCCGGGTCACCGGCACCGTGGTGTCCGCCCGCACCGAGCACGGCGTGAAGCTGGAGGAGGGAGTGGCCCGCCTCGCCCGCAACCGGCTCAAGCAGCTGGCGAGGGAGATGGAGGAGAAGGGCGAGCAGCGCGGGCGCGGGCAGGCCCCGCCCCTGCTGGTCGACCACCTCACCGCGATCAGCGCCGCCTGCCCCGACAACCTCATGGGCATCCGGGACCGGGCCATGGTCCTCATGCACTTCGCCGTCGCCGGGCGCGAGCACGAGATCGCCGCCAACCGGATGCGCGACTACGCCGACGACCCCGGCGGACTCATCGCCGACATGCGGGTGTCCAAGGTCCGCCCGCGCATCGTTCCCGTGCCGTACGGCTCCCGCCCCGCGATCTGCCCGGTCCGCGCCTGGACCGCATGGAAGGAGGCCGCCCGGCTCGACGACCCGGACGGCCCCGCCTTCCGCAGGCTCCACCCGCGCTGGCACACCGTCATGAAGAGCGGACTGCAGCCCGAGTCCGTCGGCGACGTCGTCACCCGCGCCGGCGAACGCGCCGGGATCGAGATCCGCTTCACCGGCCACAGCCCCCGCCGCGGCCTCGCCACCTCCGCCCGGCTCAAGGGCCACGACCAGATCGTCATCGCCAAACAGGGCGGCTGGGCCCCCCACTCCAAGGTCCTCGCCGGATACCTGGAGATCGTCGACCAGTGGGAGGACAACGCTCTGATCGGCGTGCTGTAGGACGGGCCCGAGCTGCTGTCCACGGCTGTCCGCCCGGGCCTCACCAGGTGGCAGTCTCCCGGCATGGACTGAGCGTGGCCGCACCCGACTGGGAGGCCCTGCGGCTGGTCGAGGAACCGGCCTTCTGGCACGTCGAGTTCGGCCGGCAGGTGAGCCAGTACCTGCAATATCACGTGGGTCTGTCCCTCGACGTGCACCTGCGAGACGGCCGCCCCCGGCCGCCGCTGCCACGACGCCAGGTCTCCCGCCCGCTGGAGGAACGGTTCGCTCTTCCGCGGCTGCAGGGCGACAAGTACATGACCTCGCTGAGCGCGAAGCTGGAAGCGGTCTGCCGATGCGGCGGTCATACCCACCCGCGAGAGTGCCGGCGGGCGCGCAGCACCGGGACGCCGCAGGACCCCACGGGGAGCACCCCCAGCCCGGTAGACGGCCCATCTGCGCCGACTCGGTGAGCGCGGCCCCGGGCGCAACTCCTCACTGGATAGCCGTAATTATCCTGTGCGTTCATTCCGGTCACCCTCACAGGTAAATTCGGCCGAATGTCAGGGTAAACCTGACGAAGGGGTGACTGTCAGGCGTAACCTGACGACCATGACCGACGTGCCCGACACCACAGCGGCCGAGCCGCAGTACTTGTCCCCCCGCGACGAAGCCCGTATCTCCTTCGCGACGAGAGCCTTCAACCTCTCCACCGACGTACTCGACCTGATCCCGGTCCGTCCTGAACTCCCCCACGGCGAACTCCTGCGCCAGACCCTCGCTCTGAGACAGGCCGTCGACAAACTGGTCGACATTGCTGTCATCGCAGAGCGGGAGCGGGGCGCTACCTGGGAGCAGATCGGCGGCGCCTCCGGCACCACTCGGCAGAGCGCTCACGAGAAATGGTCCTCAGACCTCACCGCCTGGGCGAGCAACGGCCGCACCTCTGGGCACAAAAAGAGCCCGGGTACCTCCATGGACCGAGCCAAACGGATTGACCATCTCTACGCCGCGCTGCGGCCGGAGACCGCGGACGCCGTGACCGCCGGCCTGGACGCCGTCCGCTTCCCCGGCTCCGACGTCTACGAGAGGGCCCAGCGCCCGCGCGCCGCCGCCCTGCACGCCCGCCTGATCGAACTCCGTGAACTGAAATTCACCCTGCACGACCAGTTCAAGGAACTCACCGAGGAGGACGAGAGCACTCTCAGCGACGACCAGATCGAGGCGTTGGCCCAGAACCTGACCAGAACGGCGGAGACACAAGACGAATCGGCCGCCTGCTACGAAGAACTGGTTGCCGCAGAACCCGCACTCGCTGAGGAACACCTCGCGTCTGCCCAGTATCAGCGTCAAGTAGCCGCAGAGAGCCACAAACATGCTGCCGCGGCACGGCGAAGGCGAGAGGACCAGAAGGCCAGGACAGCGAACTGAGCCCAGGCAAACCCGTCCATCGAGGGGTGCTACGGCCGGACTGCAACACTCCTCGACCGGAGCCCGGCACCGCACGCCTACGGCGAGACCCACGACCAGTAACCCGCCACGAAGGAGAACCGGATGATGTACGAGACCGACCTTGCCGCAGCCAGGCAAACCCGCCGCGTTTGGACCTGCAGTTGCGGCGCCGACAATCCCCCGACGTACGACTGCTGCCACGACTGCCAGCGCCCGTCCTGGACGTGCGCCTGCTGTGGCACGGTCAACGCCGCGGTGTGGAGCCACTGCCAGGAATGCGACAACACCATCCCCGGCGAGGCCCTCGGAGACCGTGAGGAAGGCTTCGAGATGACCTGGGAGGAGTTCGTTGCACAGCAGGTCGGGCCGCGCCGGGTCGGAGGCCGCTACGACCACGGGTACGCCGACAGCGAGTACGAGGTCACCGCCATCGACCGCGGGCCCCGCGAGAGCTGGCCGTCGTGGCAGATCACGGTGCGCGGCGCCGACGGGCAGGTCCGCGAGCACTGCACTGGCTGGGACTCCCGCCGGGACCGGATCGTTGCCCAGGCGCCGGCCGACGTCACCGTGGTGTCCGTCGGCCGCCTGCACGACGGGGACCAGGACCAGGGCGAGTGGGCCGACGTGTTGCAGCGCGCCACCATCGCGCTCGACCTGCGCGCGCACTTCCGCGACCCCCACGTCCGCGCCGATCTGCGCCAGCTCACCGCCCAAGACCAGGTCGTGCGCGACACGGTCATGGACACCCCGGGCGTGCGCGAGGTCCTCGCCGCGACCGCGCTGCAGGTCCAGGGCTACCTTGCTGGCCCGACGGCCGCACCGCTCACCGTGGTGACGCAGTGTGCTGGCGGACGTCACCGGGCAGCTACCACGGCCATGGCCCTGCGCGCAGTCGTCGCCGGGGACGTAGAGCAGGCCACCGCGTACGGACTGGCCGACGCCGCCCGGGAGTTCATCGCTCGCTGTCTGACCGTTGACCTGGTCCACCGCGACCTGGACAAGGACGTCGTCGCGCGCTGACCCCGCGCCGGGGCAAACAGAAGGGCGTTCGCAGCCATTGGAGCTGGCTGCGAACGCCCTTTCTGACTCTAGCGGTCACTCCGTCGGCCATGATGGGCAGACCCGTCAGCAGTCAGCCGAGGAAGAGGGATCGCCATGCAAATCGGGCCCAAGGGGTGCTTTTTCATCCTGATCGCCATCGTGGTGCTGGGGGTCCTAGTCGGACTGGGGTCCGGCTCCCGGTGAGGGCCGGCGCGGCCCCGCCGGATTTTCCGGCGAGGGCCGTGGTGTCGACGGCCGGGTGCCGTGCGTGCTGATGCCGCTGGACGCGGTCGACGACACCGAGGAAGAAACCGCCGACTGCTGGCCCTGGCTCTCGCGAGCGGCATGAGTACTGATTCCCTGCTTCATGATGCCGACCGGGCGGGTCACCGCGGCCAGGGACTGCCTAGAGGCCGCATCGTAAGAGTCGCGTCGGGCGGCCACAATCTCGTCCCCCATGCCGGGAATCAAACGGAAAAGCATTGCCGACGCGATGATCGAAATGGCGATGATCGCGAGGCCGGAGACGATCGCCCCGACCGAGTCTCCGGTCGGGCTCCCGTCCGTCGCGAGTGCAGATGCCAGGGCGAGCACGATCACGATGATCGGCTTGACCAAAATGATCGCGGACATCATGCCGACCCACTTGCGGACCCGTGACCACAGCTCCCTGTCGACGAGCCCCGAGTAGACGACCGTCCCGAGCAGCGCTCCGACATACAGCAGCGCGGCCCGGACCACCAGCTCCAGCCAGACGACGCCCGCAGAGACGATCGACACCAGAGCCAGGATGATCTGCATGACCGACCCGCCCTCCGACCCCTTGCGCAGCGCCGCCGAGTACGAGCTGAAGAAATCGGTGTCGCCGGTCCCAGCTATGGCTTCCGTGATGCCGTCCACCGCCCCCACCACGACGTGAAGTACCAGCGGTGTGAAGGCACTTGCGATGACCACGAGCCACAGCAGCCCGATGGCCTCACCGAGCGCCCGGGTCAGGGGCGCCCCCCGCACCACGCGCTTAACCGCGGCCCACAACCACATCAACAAGACCAAGAATGTGGAGGCAGCGAACACGATCGCGTACTGCTGGACGAACTTGGAGTTCGTGAAATCGACCGTACCGGTCGATTTGACGGCTTTCGACAGCTGCTCAATTGTCCAGGCAGCCCCGTCCGCGCACCCTCGGGCGAGGGAGGACAGCGGGTCCAGCGAGTCCCCCAGGGAGTCGCTGCCTCCCCCTCCTGCGCCGCCGGTGACATCGTCGCCTCCACCAGTCTCGCAGTATTCCTTGGCGGGGCCGAACTTGATCAACTCGCAGGGATCCTCCGACTTCGTCGGGGACGGACTGGGACTGGGGGCAGCCAGGGCAGCTGTCACACCCGCTGTCACCAGCCCGGTGACAGACGACGTCAGTATGGTCAGCCGGGCCACGAGACGCGCCGACATATCAACCCCCAAGCCCAGTGCCCGAATACACGAGCTACGAGCTTCCCACGGCTGAGCTGGGCATCGGTACGGTGGCGCACCAGGACCACGTAGCAGGAGGGGGCGCACACCCGTGACGACCAAGGACCGCCGGCCGCCGCCGATCACCTGGCGCACCATCAAAGTCTGGAGGCCGAGGCGGAGGCACCAAGGGCTCATCGCCGGGTCCGCCATCGTGACCGTGCTGGTCGCTGCCATTGCTGTGGCGGGGGCAGACCGCGACAGCGGCACCGCCGACGCCACAGTCCCCGGAGGCGCGTACGCGTCCGCCGAGGCGGACCACAGTCCGAAGGGTGCCCAGCGCGCCGCCGCGGCAATGGTCGTAGCCCTGGGATCAGAGGCGATGTACCGACCCGAGGACCGCCACGCCCTCCTCCGCCGGATCGGCGACCCGGCAACCCTGGATCAGCACCAGCGGGACTACGACAAGGACTACAGCCCTGCCTTCAACCGGAAGGTGGGGCTGGACGCGGACGGAATTGCCCCGGCCGGCTCCGAGTTCGTGACCCGTATGGCACCCGTCGGCACATCGGTCCCGGCGTACACCGAGCAGCAGGCCACGGTCGCAGTCTGGTCCCACGCACTCTTCAAGACCGTGGACGAAACCAAGCCCACCGCCGACTGGTACACCGTCACCGTCAAACTGACGTGGACGAGTTCCGGGTGGCGGATGCTCGACAGCAGCCAGACGGACGGTCCGACCCCGGACGAGGCCGCCGGGCGGTACGGACAGGCGCCGCCGCTGTAGGCCGGCCGCCCGTACGACGGCCGGTCAGGGCGAGTCCCCGACCCAGTCCCACCGGCCCGGGGGCGCCGGGCCGAACCTCATAGTCGGCCCGGCCGCCGGGGCCGTAGCTGCTGGCCTCGGCGATGAGGCACGCCCCACCGTCCACCAGGTCCGCCTCAGTCCAGGACGTCACATCGAGCAGCTGGCCATCGAGGGGGCCGCCGACGAGTTCCACGTAGCGCTGGCCCGGCTTCTCCCAGCAGTCGGGGTCATCGTGGTACGCGCCGTACCCGGCGCCGCATCTCTGCCATCACCCCAGCATCCCAAGCGGGCGCCAGCCACGACAGGAGATCGGGAGACCGGGCCGCACTGGGGGTTATGGCGGAGGCTTTCTCCTCGCTTCCCTGCCCGATCTGGGAAGACTGGTCGCATGATGACTGGCGCCGTGGGCCAGCCGAGCGGAGAGGGCGAAGCCGAGTGAACGAATCGGATCTGACGGACCGGCTGGATCTGGCGGTGAGGGCGCATGTGCGCCCAGGGGCACGGTTCCCCGAGGCGGCTTGGGCGGGCGGTCGGGACGTCCGGCTACTCCTGTGGGCCAAGCAGGCTGCGGACGTGGCGCGGGTACTGGGGATCGGTACCGGGTTGCCGCTGGGGATGGAGCTGCCAGAGGTAGGGGTGCAGCCGACGGTGTCGGGCGAGGTGAACGGTGTAGCGATGGTGCAGTTGCCCGAGCGGGATGCGCGGCGCCTTGCGGCCCTGCTGGAAGAGGCGGACCGGGCCGCCCGGCGCCATCGGCTCGCGCCACGGCCTGGTTCTCCCGAAGCTACGGCGAAGTGACAAGTAGCCGAGAGTAGTGCAAAAACGTACGGCCGCGATCAAGGTCCTGGGGGTGCCGGTCCGGCCGCCATATCCGTCCGGCTACGACGCGTCCGGCTTGCCCGCTGACCCCGCGACGCCAAGGGAGCCCGCAGCCATCGGAACTGGCTGCGGGCTCCCGCGTATGCGCTGCTGACCGACCTGGTGCGCGCCGGCGTCGAGGAGGCCGTGGACATGCGGGCGCCGCAGAAGGTGCGGGCCCGCGCCGAGCGCGAACGGCAGAAGGTCGCGGCGAAGGCCGAGCGGCTGCGCTGACCGTACGGGGCCGGGGCACAGACCTGTGGCCGGGCAGCGTGGTACCAGGGGGCTTCGCCGCCCCCTGGACCCCGCTGCCCCGTCACTCCCCGGCGCGAACCGGCATCGTCGTGGTGCAGACCGGTCGCGCCAGGGAGCAACGGGGTTGTGGTCAAAGGCTGCTGTCCGGTGGGGAGTCCGCCACAGACGCGGTCCGGTCGGCAGCCGTCTGCAGGTCCGTCCGGTGCGCCGACCCCACCCTTATCTAGGGGTCTCGGCCGTTTTTGCAGGTCACAGCGCCGGATGACTGTCAGGCATGTAAGGCACATCTCCAGCGAGCGCCGGGGAGTGTTGACTGGCAGCGTGAATTACGGCGCTAGCCCCATAAAACGTCCGCGGCGGACGAAGGCGCAGATGGAAGCCCTCCGGGCCGAGCTGTACTCGATCGTCCGCGACGCCCAGCCCTGCACCGTGCGGCACGTCTACTACCTCGGCTTGGGTCGGCTGTGGGAGAAGGACACCGGGAAGTCGCGCCGGAACTACTCGGTGCCGGTCCGCGAGCTCGGGCACATGCGCGAGCGGGGCTTGCTGCCGTGGGAGTGGATCACCGACGGCACCCGACTGGTCCGGCAGGAGATGCAGTACGACTCGATACTGGAGGCCCTGGAGCGCACCGCCGAGACCTACCGGCGGAACCTCTGGGCCTCCCAGCCCCGCCGCGTCGAGGTGTGGTGCGAGTCGGATTCGATCTCCGGCGTGCTCCACCCGGTCACCTCGAAGTGGGGCGTCGGCCTGTACTCCTGCCGAGGGCAGTCGTCCAAGACCTTCGTCTACGAGGCGGTCCGGCAGAACCAAGCCCACGGAAGGCCGCTGACCGTCCTGTACGCCGGCGACTGGGACCCGAGTGGTCGCTCGATTCCTCGCTCCGTCGTGGAACGGATCGAGCGGTACGGCAACAACGGCATCGACCTCGACTTCCAGCAGATCGCGGTGACGGCGGACGACGTGCGCGGCGGGCGCCTGGTCGCGCACGAGGCCAACACGGCGGACAGCAACTTCAAGCGCTTCCGGGAGGAGTGCCTGCGCGAGGGGCTCGACCCGTACAACGCGGTCGAAGTAGAGGCCCTGAGCCCCGGCGCGCTGCGGCAGCGCCTTGACTCGGCGATCGAGAACCTGGTCCACGACGTCCACCAGTGGAACGTTCTCGCCCGCGCCGAACAGCACGACCGCAGCATGCTCCTCGGCGTCCAGGAAGCCCTCGAAGCTCACCTGCAACAGCAGGAGACGGACCAGGACGACGCCTGACGCGCCGTGCCGTACATGCCTGAAGACCCATCGGATACTCGTCAGGCACGTACGAAAACGGCTACATGCCTGACTTGCCAGACGCTCATTTCCCACCCGAGATAAACAGCGGTGCCGCGAGGTGTAGGTGCAGGGGCGCAGCGGCAGGGTCGGGGGTCGGTTCGTCGTCGGGCGGCTGGTTCGAGGGAGCAGGCATCAGGATCTCCAAGGGGTCAGTGGCGCCGGGTTCGAGCGCACCGCTCCGTCGTACGCCGCCGCCGGCCGCCTGGACCGCTCTGCTCCTGGACCTCCCGCCCGGTGGGTCGGGGCGTTCAGTCTCCGGTCCGCTGCACGGGAACAGGCGAGAGGGGGAGCCGGTCCGGACGAGGTATCGCTACGCTGCCGTTCCATGACCCACACCGAAGAGTCCGACGCGGTCCTGAAGATCAGCGATGCGCTGAGGGCACTGCACATCGACCCCGACGGGGGTGGTGCCATCGAGCGCCCCGCCATCGCGGCCGGGCGACTGCTCGCCGCCGCCGAGATCCTCGCCCGCAGCGTCATGAGCAGCCCCGGCGACCTGGACGGCCAGGAGCAGCTGGACGACCTGATGCACGGCTTCTACGGCATGGTCGTCGCCTTCAGCGACACGATGCCCGCGGGCGCATCCTCCGCCCTGCGCGGCGCACTCCTGCAGGACCGGCTCCGCCGCGCCGAGAAGCAGGCCGACCTCGCCGGTGAAGAGGCCGACCACCTGACCTCCGTACTGCACGAGGCCATCGAGGAGGCCGGACGGCTCCGCAAGCAGAGCGGCGTCCTCTGAGCCCGTCCGTGAGACCCACGGGGCATCGCGCTGACCTGCGAGAAGGAATGCCCGTGGAACCTATGAGACCGTCCTACGCGCGCGAGTGCGGGGCGGTCTCCTTCGTTCCCGCTCCCGGCGGAGCGGGCATATCGACGGGTTCTTGCGCTACTTGCGCAGGTCCACGCGCGGGCGCGTGTGCGTACGAGAAGGGGCCCCGGGGAAGGGCCCGCGCTCACGAGGGGAAGCGACGGGCCGAGGCCGTGGAGGATCAGCCCGGGACGGGCCGGGGTGTGGTCAGCCGGTCGAGCCGGGCGTACAGGTCGCGCACGATGCGGGCCCGGCCCTGCACGCACCGCAGGGTCGGCTCCAGCGGAGTGGCCAGCCGTGCCCGCGCCGACCGCAGGACGTCCTCCGCGAACAGGCGCCGTCCGTCGTGCTCGGGGAGCCGGCCAGCCAGCTGCTCGACGTCGCGCGCGACGAGCCGGGCGTGCCCGGTCAGCTGCAGCGCGATCTGCTCGCAGTCCGCCGGCGCGAGCCCGGCCGGGTCGGTCACCGCGAGCACGGCCCGCACGAGGAGCTGGTGCGGCCCCCGGTCCAGGGGCAGTTCGTCGTCCAGGACGCCGTCGGGATCGTGCAGCACCTGGTGCCCGCTCACGAGGCGACCGCGCCGATGTTGACCAGGCGCAGCAGCGCGGTCGCCAGCTTCCCGGAGTCGACGAGCCGTGACGCCCGGGGAGGGCTCACCCAGTGCGCCGCGATGGTGCCGGCGCCGGAGACCGGGACGAGGACCTGCGAGCCCGCCGACAGCACGCGGACGCCCGGGACGTCCCGGCAGACGTGCCCGGTGCCCGGGTCGACCATCACGTACAGGCGGTTGCTCAGGTAGTCCGCCAGCACCGGGTAGCCGCGGTGCAGACCCAGGCGCAGCGCGTCGAGCGCGTCCAGGCCCCGCTGCAGCTCGACCGCGATCGCGTCCCAGCGCTGGCCGCAGTGCGCCCAGTCCGTACAGCAGTCCGTGCTGCGCCACCGTTCTCGCAGCAGGTCGTCCACGTCGGCTTTCGAGGACCAGGTGACACGGCGTCGGCCGCTGGAGGAGTTCGGCACGGGAGGCTCCCGGATCGGTTCGTCTCGGTACTCCCAGACAACCGCCACACGTCCGGGTGGGATCAGGCCGGATTGCGGGCACTTCCCGTCGAGAGACCGGACAGTTTTGCCAACGCGCGGGGTGCCGCCGCACTACCGTCTCGCGCACGCACAGCACACCGGGGGCCCCGATGGACAGACAGCGCAACGCGATCCTCGAAGCGCTGCTCGACGAGTACGACTTCACCCATCGGAGCCTCGCCGACGAGGTGAACCAGGTGGCCGAGGACATCTTCGGCAGGCCCGGCGACTGCGGCGACCGGCATGTCCGGCGGTGGATCTCAGGGGAAGTCCGCTGGCCGTGGACTAGGTACCTTCTGCCACTGGAACGGATCTTCGATCGTCCGGCCCAGGCGCTGGGGTTCGTGCCGCGTGGCAAGGCCAGCGCCAACCTTCCCCGTCCGCCGCGGCCGGCACAACAGGAGGAGGAGCCCGCCGTGCACCGCCGCAGGTTCATCACCGCGTCCGCCGCCACCACCGTCGCCGCCGTGCTGGGCATCGACCAGACCCCCGTCAGCGGGCGCCTGTCGATGAGCGACGTCGACCGCGTCCACGAGCGCATCGGCCGCATGGACGCCCACTTCTTCTCCATCGGCGGGGGCCCGCTGATCTCCGTCTCCACCGGCTACATCGCCCGGCTGCGCGAGGCCCTCGACGGCTGTACCTACGGCGACCGCGTCGAGCGCGCCCTGCACGGCGCGATCAGCAGCCTGTACGCGTCCGCCGGTTGGGCGTGCCACGACAGCGGCGACCCCGAGCAGGCCACCCTGCTCCACACCGCCTCCCTGCAGAGCGCCCTGCTCGCCGCCGACCCCTCCGCCACCGCCCGCGCGTGGTCCAACCTCGCCATGCAGGCCCGGCTGGAGGGACGCCACCGCGAGGCCGTCCAGATCACCCGGGCCGCCCTCGACAACCGCCGCGCCCGCCAGGACCCGCACATCGCCGCCCTGCTGCACGCCCGCCTCGCCATCGGCCAGGCCCGCGTCGCCGACCGCACCGGGGCTGCCCGCTCCCTGCTCGCCACCGAGAAGGCGTACGACCGCATCGACACCGCGGCGTCGGCGCCGACGTGGTTGTCGTTCCTCAACCCGGCCGAACTGTCCGGGCTGGCCGCCATCACCCACCAGGCGCTGGGCCACTACGACCGCGCCGAGGCCGCCACCGTCCAGGCCCTCGACCTGCTCCCGGAGCCGATGCGCCGCAACCGCGCGTACTACTCCGTGCAGCTGGCCGAGCTGCAGCTGGCCCAGGGCGAGCGCGAGCAGGCCGCGGCCACCGTCTCCGGCATCGACGCGTCCTCCCTCGACAGCCGCCGCATCACCGACCGGCTGGCCACCGTCCGCCGCACCCTCACCGCCTAGGAGCCCCGTGACCTCGCTCGACATACGGCACTACGACCACCACCAGGCCGCTGACATCCGCCAGCTGCTGCTCGACGTCTACGCCGAGGTGTACGCCGAGGCCGCGAAGACCGACCCGTTCGCCACCGTCGAGCGGTTCGCCCAGGGGCTGGACGGCTGGAGCCGCCGGGACGGCTGGACGTGCGTGGTCGGCTACGACCAGGACCAGGCCGTCGGCTACGCGTACGGCGCCCCGCTCCCGGCCGGCGCGCCGTGGTGGGGCGGACTGCTCACCGAGGTGCCCGCTGCCGTCGTCGAGGAGACCGGCACCCGCACCTACGCGCTCAGCGAGCTGATGGTGCGCGTCCCGTGGCGCAAGACCGGCATCGCCCGCCAGCTGCACGACGCCCTGCTTGCCGCCCGGCCCGAGGAGCGCGCCACGCTGCTGGTCGACCAGGAGCACCTCAAGGTCCACGCCCTGTACGAGTCGTGGGGTTGGCAGACGCTGGGCGACCTGCGCCCCCGCATTCCCGACGCGCCGCTCTTCCACGCCATGCTGCTCGACCTCCCCCAGCGCTGACCGGACCGGGCCGCCGGGCGGGGGGGTGTAACAGAATCCGGCGGACGACGTTCCCCTCATCGTGAGGACGCCACCGACATGCCCGTCGGGCCGCAGGCCCGGACAGCCGTCTCCCGGGAGACGGGACGCCCAGTGGGAGACACCCCGCCCGCCTTCCCGTCCCGGGGGACACCACTTGACGTGCGAAAACTGGTGTCCCCTTTCCTGTAACGATTCCGGGGCCGATACGTCTACGGCTGTGAGAGGACCTCACGAAGCAGCACAGGAAGGGGTGTCGGGTGACCAGATCGGGTGACGTTGTTGGACGGGCGCGGGACGCCTTCCTTCGCCGAGAAGAAGCGCCCCGAGCAACCCCGAACGTCCCGACGTGCCCTAATTGCCCGTCAGCCGTTGACCCTGGGGCGACGGATAAAACCTCCCGCCTCAGAAAAAACACGCGCCGCACCCACGTTTTGAGTACGTACATGAACGGGCGACATGGCATGATCACCTGCATGTCTAGGCCCTATGGAAGTCGGGATGCGCGCGATCGGGATTACGTGCCGCCCGTCGCAGACTCGAAGTCCAAGAACAAGCTGGTGCGTCTGTCGCCACTCGTACCACCCGAGGTGCACGCCAAGGCGTTCGCCAGTGCCAAGGCGTCCGGGGTCTCGATGGGCAAGTACATCGCGGAACTCATCCGGCGCGACCAGCTCGACGAGCACGGCCGCCCGGTGTGGGCCCGCGATGCCTTCGGTGAGCCGGACCAGGGGGAACTTCCCATGACCGGCTGATCATCTGAAAAAGCGCCGAAGGGCGCCAAAAAGCCCCGGTCATTCCAACCGGGGCAACGGCGCCCTTCCGACGTATCGGGTCCAGCGTCTCTTCCCAGGCCGCTGAAACCCATTGCATTGCTGCTGCTGTACCTGCTCAACCCGTCCAACGGTGTCTTCCAAACGCCGCAGTCCCAGAGGTTCCCCGGCTTCCAACCGGGGGGCCTCGCCTCGCAGAAGAGGAGGTGAGTCGAGCCCCACAGACGCTTTCCACGGCGACTGTCGGGCGGGTGGTGTCCTACACCGCATACAGAGTTCGGAGCCCAGTTCACGCGCCTGGTTGGTCGCGTTGAGGCCCTCCGCCGAACGGCGGTGGGGGGCTTCGGCGTGCATATGGAGTTAGGAGCCCTCCCATCGTAGCGGACCGCTACGGTGCCGGACAGCTCGCGCCGACCCCCGGAGTGTCCGCGGAGTCGAGTGCGCACAGCCCGTCATCTGCCCCGAATCACAACCCCCCTACGGGTGTTATCCCGACCCCCCGAGCCGCGCGTGCGGACCTGCAGGAGCTATTCCTGGAGCTGTCCCCGCGGCTGTCGGTGCGCGTCGACACGAAGAACTCTTCGGGCCAGTGGCAGCACAAATACGTCGAGCGCTCCATGCACACCCTTCGCGGCGCCCCGCAGGGCCCGTACGCCGTCTACCTCTCCAGCTTCTTCCGCGCCTTCCGCTGGATCTGCTTCGACCTCGACACCAAGCGTGGCGACGTCGGCCCGGACCTCGCAACTCTGCTGCGCTGGTTGGAGGAGGCCGGGCTGACCTACGTGGTCGCCGCCTCCGGGTCCGCCGGCGGACGCCACGTATGGGTGACCGCCGAGACGCTGCTGGACGAGAAGCTGGTCGCGTCCATCGCCGTGGCCGCCGCCAAGCGCCTGCCCACCCTCGACTACGGCCTGCTCAAGAGCCGCACGGGCGCGGTCCGCCCCATCGGTGCCCCGCACCGCAACGGAAGCCGCAGCGAGCTGGTGAGCCCGCTGGACTCCCGCCGTGCCGCCCAGCTGCTCACCCCGGCCACCTGCGGCAACCCCTCGGACGCGTTCGTTCGGTTGCTGCTCATCATCGACGCCGTCCCGGCCGCCGTGGATGTCCGTCCCCTGGTCGTGGGTCAGGACCAGGTCAGCGAGGTCATCGACGACGACGGCCCCCGGCTGGCGGGCACGCCGAAGACCGCCCTCGACCCGCAGACGATGGCGCTGCTCACCCGGCGCCCGCCCGCCGACCAGGTCAGCGAGGTGTGCGGTTCTCTGCTCACCAAGCTGGCCCTGCGCCGCTGGTCGCAGCCGATGGTGGCCCGTCTGCTGGAGGACCGCCGGTACCGCGAGGGCGGGCTGCTGCACCTGTGCACCTCGCCCGCCGTGCGCCCGCTGCGCGTCCTGCTCAGCGAGGCCGAGGTGCAGGAGAAGTTCGAGCGCCAGTGGGAGCGGTGCGTCGCTCACGCCGCCCGCCTCCCCCTCCCGCAGGAGGCTCTGGAGTGGACGGACAACCTCGCCGACGTCGTCGCCCAGGTCGAGCAGCTCCAGGCCGCCGCCGACGCCTGCCCGGAGCGCTGGGCCACCTATTCCGGGCCGGCCGACCGCGCCGCGCTCGATCTGTTCTGCCTGCTCGCCCTGCGCTCCGGCAGCACCGTGCTGAGCCTGGACGTCCGCAGGGCCGCCCTTGCCACCGGCTACGGCCGTTCCACCATGCACCGGGCGTTCGGCCGCCTCCGGCTCGACAGCTGGCTGGGCAACGCCGAGGACAACAACGGCCCCGCAGGCACCTACAAGCTGCTCCCCGTCACCGCTTCGCACCCTGCTTTCCCCCTCTCTGCCGGGGGTGGGACACAAGGGAACCTGCCCCCCAGGGGGGTAGACCGGCCCACCCTCATCTCCCGCCTGGAAAAGCAGATCGCCGCAGGTCAGGCCGACCTCTTCTCCTACGGCCGTGCCACCGCCCACCGTTCCGGAGGGCTCGGTCACCACGCGGGCCGCGTCTACCAGCAGCTGGCCCTGCACGCCGACCGCGCCGTCAGCCTCACCGAACTGTGCCAGCGCACCGGATACGCACCCCGGACCGTCGCCAAGCACCTGGCACGGATGCGTGACCTGATGGTCGCCACCCGGGCAGTGATGACGGTCCACCACGAGTGCCCCACCTGCCAGGCCATCCCCGGGGAGCGGTGCCGTACGGCCGCAGGAGCCGTTCTCCGGCGCCGTGGAGCCGACCAGCACACCAGCCGCCAGAACCTCGCCGCCGAGCGCTCCAGCACCCCGTACTACCGCCCGCGGCCCGGCTCCCTGGTCGCCGCGGCGAAGGCGCTGGGCTGCTTCGGTGTCACGGCAGGCCGTGCACGCCGGTACGCCGTTGAGATCGAGCTGTACCGGTGGTGGCAGCAGGAGGAGGAATGGATGCGCGCCCCCAAGGCCGGCATCCGCACCGGCGTCCAGACGCACCAGGAACAGACCGCCCTGGTGCTCACCACGCTGGGCCGCCAGCCCCGCCGCCGCTACCCCCGCACCACCGACGGCCGCGGCGACCACACCGCCGCCAGGGCCCGCATCGAGCGCCGTATCGCCACCGCCTGACGTCACGGCAGGCCGTGACACCCTCCGTCTACTGCCGCCCCTTTCTGATGTTCCGATGACCCCACCACAGGGCTTGTTATCGGGCCAAATCACCTTCCGGCCATTTCTTGTCAACTGGTTGACGGACACTTGAGGCATCGTCAATCTGTTTACGTCAGACGGAACTCAGTGAGGAGAGCTGGATGAACAACGAGACGACCGTGCCCGTACCGCAGATCAAGGTGGCGACCTATCAGGCGCCCCGGGTCGCCGTGACGCCGGTGGAGCAGGTGATCTCCTCCGAGCCGCTCCACGGGCGCCACGCTCCGGGCCACTACCAGCACGTCCTGCTGGACACCATCACGGGCGAGCTGAGCTGGCACGAGAGCACCGAGCACCGGGAGCCGTGGAACCCCGCGTGGAAGGCCGTCAACGACGTCCCGAGGTCGACGTGGAACCGCTGGCACCCGGGCAAGCCCTTCCTGCCTGGCAGCGGCCCGCACATGTGGTTCGAGCCGGTCCCCGGGCTGCTCAGCTGGACCGTCGACAGCGGCTTCACCGGGCATCCGTACCTCGACGTCGAGGGCGCCAACTGGCTGCTGGAGCTGGTGAAGCCGTACGCCCAGGAGCTGCTCGACCAGTTCTTCGAGGCGGGCGGCGAACTGGACTGGTCGGCCGCCGCCGCCCACGCGGCCCGCAACATCTGCCGCCTGACCTCCCGTCACCGCGAGGCCGCTCCCCGCGAGGTCGACGCCGACCTGGTCGACTTCGCCGAGATCGTCGAGCGCTTCCCCCAGGTCTACGTCCCCAGGATGCTGGGACTGTCGCTCGACAAGCTGGCCGAGGAGTGCGAGTACCAGACCCGGTTCATCGGCGCGAACGAGCACTGGCACGCCGAGGTGAAGAAGGTGTTCGGGCGGCCCTACCGCGACGGCTCCGGCGTGGGCCTGGACGTGCTGGGCGTGCGCTCCTGGTACCGCACGGTCCTGATGAACGGCGACCCCCGGCCGGCGCGGGACTTCGCCGACTGGGACGTCGAGCACAAGGTGCTGGCCGCCGGCGCCATCACCTCCGAGACCACCGACGCCGCCCTGGACGCCTGGATCGAGCGCGAGGAACTGCGCGCCGGGGAGCAGGGCGTGCGCCTGTTCGGCACCCGGGAGGCCGCCTACAGCCACCGGGCCCGGCTGCGCGAGCAGGACTGGGACCGCCTCGCCGTGGTCGGCGCGGAGGCCGCCCGGCTGGAGAAGTACCTCGCCGAGCGCCGCCAGTTGGTAGGCCGGGCCATCGACTGGGGTCACAGCGACTCCGACATCGCCGGCCGGGCCCGCATGTCCCGGCAGGCCGTGCACAAGATGCGCACCGGAGAGAAGGCCGGGACCGAGCAGGCGTGACCTCACACCCGAACACCATGGCGGCCGGAGCCATTGGAGCTGGCTCCGGACCGCCCCTCGATACCAAGGAGCGCAGCCGTTGACTACCACCGACCCTCAGCCCGTACGCCCCGCACCGCAGGGCGCAGCCAATGCCGTCGCCATGCTCTGCGCGGAGATGGCCCGCGCGGACAGCAAGGCAAGCCTGTTACTGGCCCTGAACGGCGCCGCGCTTGCCGGCGTCGCTTCCGCCGCCCCCCAGCTCGACCTGCCTGCAGCGACTGTTGTAACGGGAGTTGTCGGCATCGCCGCCCTAGTCACCTCGACCGTGTTACTGCTCCTCGCAGTACGGCCTACCCTCTCCGGCACCGGCTGGCCGCGCTGGCACGAGCTGGAGACCGAGCAACTGGAGACCCGACTGAACACCGGGCCACGCACCGACGAGGTCCAGCTCCTGCAGGCCGCCGCCCTCCGCAAGTACGGCCGGGTCCAGGGCGCCGTCGACTCCGACCTGGTCGGCATCGGATTCCTGGTTGCCGCCGCCGTCCTGACCGCGCTGCTCTGAGAAGGACCACACACATGACTGACCTGCACATGAGCCCCGCAGTACGGGCGCTGCTCGGTCCCGAGGGCATCGCCCGTGCCGCCGAGGTCTCCCTGAGCAACGGCCAGTGCGCCACCTGCCGGACCCCGCTGAACGGCGCCGTGAACACGGTGGTCCGCACCGGCGGCACCTGCACCCACGTCGTCTACGTCCACGACCACTGCGGCCCCTCCGAGATCATCCAACTGGGCCCCGACTTCGCCCCTGCTGAGCCCGACGGCGGCTACGACATGACGATGACTGCCGCCGTCCTCGACCACGGCGGCGCCGACCTGCCGGTCCTGGTCGCCGAGACCGTCAGCAAGGCGTACGTCGTCAGCGACGGCCCGACCGGCGAGCTGACCAACGTGGTCGCCAGCCACCTCCTGGGCTGCGGCTTCCACCTGGTCACCCGGCTGCGCCAGGCCCCGCCGCAGGTCGCCGAGTGGGTCGGAGTGCTGCTGCTCGGGCACGGGCCGGCCGGCGAGGACGGGCTGCTGATCCTCGACCCCGACGGCGGGCAGTTCTACACCGGGTCCGTGGACCTCCCCGACGGCTGGCTCACCCACGCCGCCCGCTACGGCTGGGCCGTGCTCTACGCCGGCAACGTCGGTGGGCTCGACCCACGCGCCCACGACGCCAAGGCCACCGCCAGGGCCCTGCGCACCGCCGCCCAGGCCGGGCAACTGGTCGGCGCCCGCATCGCCGTCGGCACCCCCGGGCCCGCCCAGGCATAGTCCGCTTCCCGCCCCACCACCAGTGCGCCGAGACCACCCCGGTCCCGGCGCACTGTGCTGACCGGCCCCGGGTTTTGGGACTTTTGGGACCGCCCTGCGCGCCCGCGCGCGACGGGAACCGGGCCCCCCTCAGCCGCGGTCCGATTTATGAAACCCGCGCAGGCCAGCGTGCCCGCTCCGGCCCGACGCACGGCGCGGGCCCGGGAAGAGGGCGCCCAGAGTCCGTAAGCCTCCGTGGCCCGCAGCGTGCGCGGCTGCAGGTGCTTCGGACTGGGAAAAGACGGCCAGCGGCGGAGGGAGGGGGACCGGTGGCGCTCCGGTCGCCGTCTGCCCGGCCGGAGCGTGGCCGCCCGCCGTACTCCCGCCGTCGCGCATGACGGGCCCGTGAGGAGACCGCGCCGCCGACGGGGGCCGAGGGGGAGCAGCTGCTGCCGCGCCGTGGTGGCCGGCCGGTGCGGTCGCTCCGCGTCGGCCCGGGTCTCGTCGTGGCCGAGGAGCGTGTCGTCGGTGGTCGGCGCGGCCCGGCGAGGACCCACCGCCCAAGGCCGACCCCGGGGCGAGGACCGGGCCGCGCGGCACCCGGGGTGCGCACGGCAGATCTTGCCGACCCCCTAAAACATTGCGTTTCATTGCATCACTCGTGATGAAATACATTGACGAAATGCAATGCAATGCATTAGACTGGAATCCTGCACAAGTCACCACGAAGGGGGCATGGGATGGGGCTGCGGGACGAAGGCCAGGAGATCCGGCGCGAGGACGGCACCGCCGCCCGCCGGCCGCTGTGGGACACCGGCTGGGGACCGGAGCGCGCCGCCCGCTACGCCGCCCGGTGTGCGCGCTACGTCGACACCGACCGCCTGCAGCTGCTCGACGCCGCCGAGCAGGTCGAGGCCCCGGCCGCCCGCTGGCCGGTCGCCGCCGCACACGGCGAGCAGCTGGCCCTGTTCGACCCCGCCACCCCCGCCACGGCCGGGCCGGTCGTCGTCATCCCCTGCTCCGAGGCGAAGGTGGACCACGCCGCCCCGGCCGGGCAGCTGTACGTCGGCAAGCTGCACACGCACGCCCGCCGGACCGCCGACGCCCTCACCGCCCACGGCGGCACCGTCCTGGTGCTCAGCGCGTTGCACGGCTTCCTGCCGCTCGACCAGGTCGTCGAGCCGTACGACCACACATGGGAAGACGCCGGCAGCGTCACCGTCGAGGAACTGCGCGCCCAGGCCGCCGAGCTGGGACTGACCGACGCCGACGTCGTCCTGCTCACCCCGAGCCGGTACACCCAGCGCGCCGTCGCCGTCTGGCCCCAGGCCAGCACCCCGCTGGCCCATCTCGGCATCGGCCGGCAGCGCGGACGGCTGACCGCCATGCGCGAGCACGCCGACCACTACACGACCGCCGCGTGACCGGCGACCCGCTCCCCCACCCGTCCCCGGATACGGCACGCTGTCGACCGCAGCGCGCCGTACCGACCGCACCGCCCCGTAGGAGTTCTCCCAGATGAGCGAGCAGCCGACCGAGCAGACCGCCGAGGCCACCGTCGAGGAGGCGCCGCAGTGCGCGTTCCCCGGGTGCACCGCCCCGCCGGTCCCCAAGGACCCCAACGCCCCGGGCCGGGCGCCGAAATACTGCTCCGACCCTGATCACAACGCCATGAGCGCCTACCGGGCCAAGCGCGGGAAGACCACCAGCACGAAGACCGCGCCCGCCGAGGAGCCGTCCGACCGCGTCGTCACCGACGCCGCCCGGACCGCCGGCATCGTGCAGGGCACCGTGCTGCAGAAGGTCTCCGAGCTGCAGAAGGAGCTGGCGCGGTACGTCGACCTGCTCCAGACCGTCACCGACCCGGAAGCCGCCGAGGCCGAGGTCACCGCCGTCGCCGCGCTTGCCGACCAGCAGGTTGCCGAGTGGCGCAAGAAGGCGAGCACCGCGAGCACCGAGCGGGCCGCCGCCGTGCGCCAGCGCGACCTCGCCCGCGCCGAGACCGAGGAAGCACAGGAGGCCGCCGACCGCGCCATCGCCGAGCTGGAGGAGGAAACGACCCGCTTCGAGGAGGAGACCGGGCAGGTCCGCGAGCAGGCAGCGGCCGACGTCGCCGCCGTGCAGGAGGAGATCCGCCAGGTCCGCGAAGAGACCGAGGAGGCCATCCGGCAGGCCCGCGAGGAGGCCGAGGAGAAGGCCACCGCCACCAAGACCGAGGCCGACCGGCGAGTCAAGGAAGCCCAGGAGACTGCTGGCAAAGCGCAGGTGGAGGCGGACCGCCAGGTCGAGGAGATGAAGAAGACCGTCGCCCAGGCCCAGGCCGACGCCGAGCAGACGAAGACCGACGCCGCGACCGCAACGGCCGCCGCCGACAAGCGGGCCACCGAAGCCCAGGAGGCCGCCGACAAGGCCACGGTCGGGGCGAAGGCCCGGGTCGACGCCGCCGACAAGGTCGTCACCGAGCTGACCGACGCCCTGACCCGGGTCCGCGAGGATGCCGAGGGCTACCGCACCCGCGCCGGCGAGCTGGAGACGCGACTCGACGAGCTGCGCAAGCAGCTGGACACCGCCCTCACCGAGAAGCGGACCGCCCAGTCCGAGGCCGACACCGCCCGCCAGCAGCTCCAGGACCAGACCCGGAGGAGGCCGTAATGCCCACCGCGTTACTCACCGCCGCCGTGACCTGCGCGGCCCCGCTCGCCGCCGTCCTGCCGCACGCCCGCCACCGCATCCAGGAGTACCGGGCCGAGCACGCTCGGCGCACCGCCGCCGATCACCGGCGCCGCCAACTGCTCTACGCCACCGACTGGGCCATCACCACGGCGGTACGGGAGTGCTGGGGCCGCAAGGTCGACGACTGGCGGGCGCCCCGGATCATGCTCGTCAGCGTGGCCGACGTGGTCCGCCGGGCCGGGGACGACTTCAACCTGTACGTCAGCCGCGAGGAGGCGCGCACCCTGCTCATGCACCGGCTGGAGTTCCGCGGCCACCTGCAGACCACTCTCATCACCGAGGACCAGGACCCACAGGAGGGGACGACATGACGACCACACCCGGTCGCCGCGGCGGAGCTGGAGCCAGCGCCCGCCGCCAGGGCGAGTTACAGCGCGCCGCCGAGCGTGCCGCCCAGCACCGCCGCGCGAAGTGGGCACTACCGCTGACCGCCGTGGCCGCGGCCATCGTCGGAGGGGCCGCCGCCACCGTGACCGTGTGGCAGGTCGGCGCCCTGGTCGGCGCCGCCGTCCTCGCGTACGGCATCCGCCAGATCTACCGCCGCCAGCGCAACAGCTGGATGTCCGGCGCGGCCGGCGAGCAGTCGACGGCCCGGCTGCTCGCACCGCTCGCCCGGCGCGGCTACGCCGTACTGCACGACCGGGCCATCCCCGGGTCGAAGGCCAACCTCGACCACCTGGTCGCCGGAGCGTTCGGCGTGGTGCTGGTCGACAGTAAGAACTGGCAGTCGAAGAAGTCCCGCATCACCATCACCGGCGGGCTGCTGCGCTACGGCCGGTACGACCAGACCCGGGCCCTGCAGACCGTGGTGTGGGAGGCGAAGCAGGCCGCGAAGGCGTTGGGGGTACCAGTTCGCCCGATCCTCGCCGTCCACGGCGCGAAGGTCCCCGCGCCGCGCGGGCGCACCGAGCTGCACGGCGTCACCGTGATCGAGGCCAAGAAGCTGCGCGGGATGTTGTCCGGGCTTCCTGCGCAGCACGGATGGGACGCCGCGCGGGTCACGGCCGTGGAGCAGTTGGCCGAGCAGCGTCTACCGCCGCACGGGAGCTGACGACCGCACTACGACAGCGATGAGGGGCCCGGTATCGCCGGGCCCCTTCTTTGTGCCTTGCTGCCAGCCCTCGACCACGCCCGTCCAGTGCTCCAGAAGCACGTCCTCCTCATGGAGCAGGGCTGCGAAGCGGGCCCGCCGGTCCTCCGTGGGGAACACCAACAGGGCACCGACGTCTCGAAGGAAGGTCAGGGTGCAGCTCCATGGGTGCGGCGGTAGCGGGTCGTAGACCCCGAGCAGGCTCCCCTCCTCATCCACGAGCGGCACGCCGCACGCGTAGCGTTCGTTTCCGACGTTCCACCCCACGGACACGGGCACTCCGTGTATCTCGGCGAGACCGACCATTGCCTGTTGGATGCCGGGGAGCCGAGCCGAGTGAAGCGACAGGGACACCCGGGTGTGATCGGTCCTTGCCCACCCCTCTAGCCTCCGCGCCTCCTCCCGCGCGTACATCCGACGCTCCTCCGCCTCCAGGCGCCGGTCCTCCTCCTGACGACGGGCCTCCCGCTGCGGCTCGTACTTCCGCTCCCAGTCCCGTATCCACCCAGCGACCTTCTGCCTCCGTTCTTCTTGCTCCCGGCGGGCCTGCTCGGCCATTCGTTGCCGTTCCTCGCTCCACTGGACGTAGGCGCGTTCCTTCTCGACGTCCTCCGCGCTGGTCCACACCGTGCCCAGGGACCGGGTCCTGGGCGCCATGCGCGCATGTGGCACGTGGCGGAGGATGCTGCCGGTGAACAGTCGGGCGAGGAACCGGTCCAGAGGCACGGGCGCCTCCGCCTCCCAATAAGGCTGGGAGAACCCGGCGAGCCCCTCAGCGGTAACCAGCCCGGCCGTGTCATCCCGGACCAGCCGCATGGAGGGAACAGCACCCAGCCAGTGCACGCGCGACCGGTCACTGAACCAGCAGGAGCGGACCCCGTCCGCCGCCATCCGATCTGTGCGCGCGGTTATGTGGTCCACGGTGATGGCGGCCAACTGCGCCTCCAGGGCGATCCGCCGGCCGCTGTCCGACGCAAGGACGTCCGCTCGCCAGCCGCCGCCAGGGCCGCTGATCTCTAACTCAGCCATCCACCCGGCCTTGCGGGCCGCGGTGGCCAGCTCCAGTTTCAAGAGGTGATGCGCCAGGGATTCCCCAGCCAGGGCACACATCGGGGAACCGGGGGCATGCGCGAAGAACCGCAGGCCCCGAGCCGACTCCTTGGCGTGGAGGCCGTGCCCGCATTGGGGGCAGGCGAGGGGTTCGCCTTTCCGGTGAATGGCCTTCCACGTCCAGCCGCAGCCGAGATCGGGCTGGGTGGCATCTAGGCGACCGCGGTCGGGATGGACAGCGCTCAGAGTCACAGGTTCCCCCTCCTACTCTGGCCCGGCGGCCGGTCGGTCCAGGTCGAGCAGTACGCGCAGGTTCTCCCCCGCCGCCCAGCGCAGGAGCTGGCCGCGGTCGACGAGCCGCACCCCGCTGCGTGCGGCCCATACGACCCGGTCCCGGGCGAATGAGCCGGAGGAAACGACCAGCAGCAGCGGCCCGGACCCCCCGGGATCCTCCTGCCCGTCGTCGTCCGGGGCCGCGCTCACCGGGCGCAGCGCGGCAGCAGCACGAGGCCCGTCCTGTCCCACCGTCTCGATGCCACGCTCGAAGGCACAGCCCATGCGCCGGCCGCTGGAATCGTTGCCGACCAGGTGCACCGTGCCCCGGTCGTTGGCCAGCACACCTCTGGCCGTCCACCCGTCGCGCCGCAGGAGCCGACCGACCATCCGGCGGAACTCGCGGTCGTCGGCCGCGTCGACATTGTCGAGCGTGAAACGCACCGCGCGGCGCCGGTTGCGGGCCACGACCTCCCGCCGGCGCAGCACCACCGCACGTATCCCGCACGCGATGACCGCCGCGGCGAGCAGCCCGGCCCACCAGCCGACCCGGCCCCACAGCCAGCCGACACTGAACAGCGGTAACCCGATGGCGAGCAGCAGCGTGGCGAATGCGGGCGCGATCTCCCACCAACGCGGCCCGTACTCGCCGCGCAGGATCACCTGCAGCTCCTCACTCTGCCGCCACGCGCGTCGAGTCCCCTCCGGAGACCGGCGCAGCCGCCACACGTCGCTCACCCCCACCACCACCCCCCTGCCGTGCTTACGACGTCTCATGTCATATCTGCCCGCCACGGCCCCGTACAGCTGCGCCGCCGCAGATCAGCCTCTGCGCTAACAACAAGCCCTTAACTCAGTTGCCAAGGAAACTCGGTTTCCGTGGTAACTCAGTTGCCGGATGGGTATCGTGGTGAGCATGACGACCGATGACATGGGCGCCCGCATCGACGCCTTCCTGCTGCAGCGGTTCGACCCCGCGTGGCACGACCCCACCGCCGACCAGGCCGCTCAGTGTCGCGCGCGCGTCGAGGACGCGGCCCTGGAACTGGTCCGCAGCATCTCGACCCGCGAGGCCCACCTGCGCGACCTGTCCCCCAACATCGCCGAGACGCTCGCCTTGTCGAACGGCGAGACGGCTGACTGGAACCTGGCAATGCTGCGAGCCCTGCGGCAGATCAGGACCGAGGCCGAGCGTCTCGGGAACGACCTCGCGGCCGACGCCGGCATGCACGGAGCCAACTACCCCGACCTCGGCGCCGCCTGGGGCATCACTCGCCAGGGCGCCCGCAAACGCTGGCCCCACGCGGTCAGCGCCCTCAACCCCGACGCCTACCGCGGCCGGGAACCCGTCACCGTCAACTTGTTCGGCGGCTCGGCCCGCATCAGCTTCCACCCCGACGACGGCGGATGGTGGTGGATCGCCACCGCAGCCAACGGGCAGACCGCCGAGGCCCCCGAGGGCCTCACGCACGACACCAGCGAGGAGGCGAGCGCCGCCGCCGGCGCCTTCCTCTCGGCGAACACCGCAACGGACGGAGCCACCGCGTGAGCACCCAGACCACCCCCCAGGAAGCCGGAGCGTTCGTACAGGCGCTCACCGAGCTGGCCTCCGAATACCCGACTGACCCCGAGGGCACCGCGCTCCTGACCGTCACGGTCACCGACCCGGCCACCGGCGAGCAACACCTGGTCCCCATCGAGCCCGGCCAGCTCGAATGGGTGACGCGCTTGGTGCGAGATGAGCTGGACACCTGCCGCAACGCGCACAGCGACGGCAGCGGGCACTGCGGCCACTGTCGGGGCACCGGCCTCGCAGGGGGAACGGGCGGCGCTGCCGCCGTCGAGCTGTCTACCGACGGGGCATCCGTGATGTCGGTCACACCGGCTTGTCCTGAGTGCGAGACCGCGACGGAGCCGATCTTGGTGGAGGGCGAAGACCTCTTCCGTTGCCTGGCACCCGGGTGCGGTCGGCGCACCTACGGCACCGGGGACGCGAACGACGACCAGGACCTTCCCTCGTACAGCGAGGTCGACGAGGACGGAGTCGTGGTCATCTACCACGGGACGGGTGAGCCGGATTTCGAGGCGACTGCGGAGTACCGCTCGCAGGACGGGCCCGACGAAGAGGACGGCCTGGACGACGAGGACCCGTATGACGACGGGCCCGGCCCGCTTGCCCCGCCGGCCGGGCCGATGGTTCGTGACGTCCGGGTGAAGGACCTGCCCGCCCTCGCGCTGGGTGGAGCGTGGGTGTGGATCTACGGGGACGAGCGGGGGTGGCGGTTCCTTGCCGATGCGGAGTACGACCCGGCCGCCGGGGAAACTTCGGTGACGCTCACGTACGGCGACGGCGATGTGGTGAACGAGGAGCCGTGGACGCAGGCTCGGCTGACCTACGAGCAGCCTGCCGACTTCCCCACCGCAGCCGGTCCGGCCCGGGTGGGGAACCAGTGAGCGCTCCGGGTGGGGAACGACTCACCGGTCTTCCCCACCCGGAGGGTGGGGAAGACGGCACGCTTCCCCACAGTGGGGAAGTCCCGAGCGGCGGGGAAGGGCCCGGGGATCTGGTCTCTTCCCCGGGCGGGGAAGGGGTGCCCTGGGGAACGCTGCTGGCGGATGGGGAAACCGTCGAGCGCTATCGGAGCCACGTACTCCGGCGCGGCCCGGACGACTGCTGGTGGTGGACCCACTCCCTCAGCGATACCGCCCACGGCACCTTCCGGGGAGGGTCGCGCACCACCAAGACGAGCCGCGTCGTCCTTGCTCACTTGTTCGGCTACCGCCTCTCGTACGGCGAAAACTCCATCCCCCGCGGCTTCGTCGTCCGCCACACCTGCGACGAGCCGCCGTGCCAGAACCCGGCCCACTGGATCCTCGGAACCCGGGGCGACAACAACCGCGACGCCGCCAGTCGCCGCAGGTTGGCGGGCCACGCGCTGACTGACGTACGGGGCGCAGCGGGCCGGGCGCGGGCGGTCCAGGCCGCCATCGCCGCCGCCGATCCTGACCGCCTGGGCGAGGCCATCGCCGCCGCCCTCGCCGAGGGCCACCCCAGCGGCGCCCACCAGGACGCCCTCTTCTGATCCGACGTGCCCGCGTCCGGTCCTGGACCAATTGGTCCAGGACCGGACGCGGGTGGGGAAGGCCCGGGCCGGGGAGCGAGGGTGCGGGGAAGTCGGATGGGGACGGGCGCGTGCGACTCGCGGCAGCATTCCCCACCCACGTGGTTTTCCGCCTCGCGCGGTCCGCGCACCGTCCGGTGGGCGGGGAACTTCCCTGCGGCCGGGCGGGCGGGGAACCGCACGGGTGGGGGAACTTCACCGGGGTCTCCCCGCTTCCCCGGCCTCGCCGAGTTCCCCGCTTCCCCACGTTCGTGCGGAGTTCCCCACGGTGGGGAAGCTCGCGGGTTCGTCGCTTCCCCAGCCGCCGGCGGGTCCGCCGAAGTTCCCCGGGCGCGGCCCGGCGGGTGGGGAATCGCTCCGTAGTCTCGTCACGCACCGTGTCGGCCGGGCCGGTTGGGTGGGGAACCCGGCCGCCGCGCAAGCGCGCCGGCCGGAGGGTGGAGGGGAACCGCGCAGGCGCCCGTCCTCGCGCCCGCCGCCTGGTAACAGTCGACCCCCACCGGGAAGCCCGGCGGGGGTCGAAGTCGTTGGTGCCGACCGTAGCGCAAGGGCGCGGCCGGTGGCCAGCGCGCCCGCCCCGTTCCGGCGACGACCGCCCGGTGGAGGCTTCCCCCAGCGCGCCCCAGGTGGTGGGCGCAGCCCTCAGCCGCCGAGCGGCACATTTCGGTACAACCTGTGCGCCGCGCCGAGCGCGCCAATGAAGGCCGGAGGCCAACGCAGCAGGAACCAGGACGGCCCTATCCCGCCGTTGTAGAACCCTTTTTTACCTCCTGCAGGACGAGGTAATCGGACCCCTTCTTTCCCCTTGATCAATTAGACCGAATGCAGACCGTAGAACTAGATGCACAGACCACAAGCCCTCACACCTATGCATCACGATCCAATGGGTGTTAATGATCTTGAAAATCGCCTACTCTGAGTCGCGATGCTTTCGATCTCCGCAGGTTCAGACCCCGCCTACCTCACCCGTGAGGTAGCGGCTGGTGCTGAGCACTACTACGCCCGGAGCGTGGACCTGCAGGGGGAGCCTCCCGGCTACTGGCTCGGCGTCGGTGCGACCGAGCTGGGCCTGGAGGGAACGGTCGACAACGAGGTCTTCACGGACCTGTACAAGGACTGGATCGACCCCCGGAAGCGCGACGAGATGCTGGAGCGTCTTGCGGCGATCCCCCACGAGGAGGGCACGCCGGAGTACGCCAAGGCCGAGAAGGCGATCCGGAAGGACGCCCGGCTGGGGAACGCCCCGAAGAACTATGAGAAGAGCTTCCAGCGGCGGTTCGAGGCTGCGCTGAGCGACGCCCAGGCGAAGACGCCGGGTGTCGAGCTGACCCCAGAGCGGGTCAAGGCCATCGAGCTGGACACCCGGAAGCACTCACCGTCAGCGACGCTGTACTACGACCTCACGTTCTCCGCGCCGAAGTCCTGGAGCGTCTACCACGCGAGCCTGCAGGTGAAGGCCGCGGAGTGCCGCAAGGCTGGCGACCTGGAAGGTGCCGAGCGGTACGCCGCCAAGGCGGACCGGGTCTGGGACGCCTGGAAAGTCGGCGTCAAGGCCGGTCTGGAGCACATGCAGGACGAGGCCGGCTACACCCGGCTGGGTCACCACGGGAAGAAGGTCGAGGGCCGTTCGACCGGCCGCTACGTCAAGGGCGAGGGCTTCATCGTCTCCGCCTGGGCCCAGCACACGAGCCGCGACGATGACCCGCAGCTCCACGTTCACGCCACGGTCCTGAACAAGATCAAGGCCGTCGAGATCGACCCGGTGACCGGCGAAGAGCGCGTGACCTGGGCATCGGTCGACGGCCACGCGCTGTGGGTGCACAAGCAGGAGGTGGGCCACCTTGCCGAGCGGATCGCCGAGCAGGAGCTGGAGCGCACCGAGGGCGTGCGTGTCATGACCCGCCCCGACGGCAAGGCCCGCGAGATCGTCGGCATCGACCAGGACCTGCGCGACGGGTTCTCCTCCCGCCGTGTCGCCATCAAGGCCGAGGTCGCCGAGGTCGCGAAGGCGTACGAGGAGCGGTACGGCACCGCCCCTTCCCCGTACGTGCTGGCCCGGATGTCCGAGGACGTCACGCTGCAGCAGCGGCAGGCGAAGAAGCACGACGCCGTCACCCGTGACCAGCTGCTCGACCGGTGGGAGGCGTTCAGCCAGGAGCGGTTCCGTGCCTCGCTGGCCAACGTCCCCGACCAGGTCGAGCACGAGTCCGCGCTGCACGACCTGCACCGCCCGTACACGGAGTTCGACCCCGAGCGCATCCAGCAGCGCGCCATCGCCGCGGTTCAGGAGCAAAAGGCGACGTGGCGCCGCCCGGACCTGATCGTCGAGCTGAACAGGCAGCTGCCGGACACGCTGGGCGGGATGGAGGCCCACGAGGTCCGTGACCTGCTCAACCGGCTCGCGGACGAGGCGCTGGACCCGGCCACCGACAACGGCGTGGTCTGCGCGACCGCGCCGCACCTGGTCGAGATCCCCGTCGAGCTGCAGCGCGCGGACGGCTCCTTCGTCTACGAGCCGGCCGACAACAACGTGAACCGGTTCGCGACCGAGCGCCACATCGCGACCGAGGAGCGGATGCGCACCTTCGCAGGCGAGCGCGGCGCCCCCACGGTGCCCAGCGAGCTGGTCGAGGCGGTCATCGAGCGGCGCGGGCTCAAGGGCAAGCAGGCCGATTTCGTCCGCAGCGCGGCGACGTCCGGCCGCAAGCTTGACCTGCTGATCGGCCCGGCCGGCGCGGGCAAGAGCTACACGCTTGCCGCGCTGACCGAGGTGTGGGAGGCGCACGAAGGCCGTCAGGTCATCGGTCTGGCCAGCGGTGAGCGCGCCGCCCAGGTCCTCGCCGACGAGGGCCTGACCAACGTCGCCAACATCTCCATGCTGCTCAAGAAGCACGACGACATGGCCGCGGGCAAGAACGTGCCCGACGCGGAGAAGTACCGCATCGCGCCCGGCACGCTGGTCATCGTCGACGAAGCGGGCATGACCAACACCCCGGACATGGACCGCGTCCGGGCCCTGGTCGAGTCGTACGGCGCGAAGATGATCGGCAGCGGTGACCACCACCAGCTCACGGCCGTGGGCGCGGGCGGGATGTTCGGCCAGCTCGCCGAGGAGATGCCCGGAGTGCACACGCTCGAAGAGGTGCGCCGCTTCCGCGACATCGACCCCGTCACCGGGGAGATGAAGGTCCGCGAGTGGGAGGCCACGGCGTCGCTGCAGCTGCGCGAGGGCGACGGCGAGGCGCTGGCCCAGTACGAGCTGCACGGCCGGTTCCGGGGCGGCAGCGCCGAGGAGATGACGGAGCGCGCCTACCAGGGATGGGTCACCGACCAGCTGGCCGGGCGTAACCCGCTGCTGGTCGCGCCGGACAACGAAACGGCCGCCGAACTCTCCGCCCGCGCCCGCGCCGACCTGGTCCGCGCCGGCTTCGTCGAGGAGGACGGTGTCGCCCTGCGCACTGGGCAGCAGTACGGCGTCGAGACCAAGGCCGGCCGCGGTGACGTCATCCAGATGCGCCGCAACGACCGGAAGATCGAGGGTGAGAGCGGCCAGTTCGCCACCAACCGGCTGACCGCCACGGTCACTGGGATCAGTGACAACGGCTCCCTGATGGTGCAGCTGGAGGACGGATCGCGGATGCACCTTCCCGCGGCCTACGTCCAGACGCACGTCGAGCTGGCCTACGCGTCCACCGTGCACGGCGCGCAGGGCCGTACGGTCGGGCCCTGCCACTCGCTGGTCGACGAGCAGACCACCCGCGAGGCCCTGTACGTCAGCCTCACCCGAGGCCAGGACGGGAACTGGGCCTACGTCATTACTCACCGGGACGGCGACGGGATCAAGGAGGAGGACGTCCCGCACTACCTCTCGACGCTGGACCAGACGCTGCAGCGCTCCGGCTCGCAGCAGACCGCCACCCAGGCCATCGCGGGCGAACTGGAGCGCCGCGAACACCTCGCGGCGCTGGAGCCGGTGTGGTCCGGGGTCAAGGACCAGGATGCCGAGACGCGGTACGGCAAGGCGTTGCTTGACGCGCTGGGCCCGGAGGACTACGCCCGGGTCAGCAGTGGCGAGGCGTACGGCTCCCTGATGCGGCTGGCCCGCACCGTCGAGGAGCGCGGTTTCGACGCCGAGGACCTGCTGGTGCGCACCGCCAGGTCTCGTGAGCTGGAGACCGCCGACGACGCCAGTAAGGCGATGCACCACCGCCTCAAGAACGCCTACAACCTGGTCGAGCGCGACCAGATCCGCGCGGAGAGGGCAGAGCAGCGCGAAGCCCTCGCCGCCCAGGAGCAGACGATCGACGCTGCCATCGAGGCCGGGCAGGCGACCGCCAGCCCGGAGGAGCTCAAGCAGCTGCTCGACGCTGCGGACGAGGCCGCCCGGGTGCACCCGCACCAGGACGAACTGCTGCAGCAGACCCTCGCCACCCAGATGGGCACGGAAGTCCTGTGCGCCGTGGCCGACGAGGAGGCCCGCCAGCAGCAGGAGACGGCCGTCATCGAGGCCGCAGCCGCCGAGCCCGCCGACCAGGACCAGCTGCAGCAGCTGGTCGACACCCCCGTGCCCGAGACGAACACCCAGGCCAACGACACGCTCAACACGGAACTGCTGCTGCGCCAGTCGTTCGCCTTCCAGGTCGAGGCGGAGGTCCTGCACGCCGGACAGGACAACGAGGTCAAGCAGCGCCAGGCCACCGAGCGCGAGGCGCAGATGGAGGCCATGGACTCCTACCAGGCCCGTACGCCGGAGCTCGACGGAGACCTGGGCCGGTTCATGGGCGAGTGGGCCGAGCTGATGGACCAGCGCACTGAGCGGCTGGGCCAGCGCGTTGCGGAGCAGCAGCCGGAATGGGCGATCGTCCGCCTGGGGCCCGTCCCCGAGGACCCGACCAAGCGGGCCGACTGGGAGCTGCGCGCCGGCCGCATCGAGCGGTACCGCGAGGCGCACTCCTTCGACAAGGAAGCCGACGCCATCGGCCAGGCTCCGCCGGACGGAGCGGTCGAGGCGCGTGCCGACTGGGAGCGGGCACGGCGTGCCCTTGGCGTGCCGGAGGAACTCGCCGACATCTCCCGCGCGAGCGAGGAGAGCCTGCGCCAGTCCGTCGAGCGTGCGGAGCGCGAGGAGGAGTGGGCGCCGCCGTACGTCGCCGACGACATGAAGAAGTCGTTCGGGGCGGCCCGGGACTACGAGGACCAGGCCGTGCAGATGGAGCTGCGTGCCCAGGAGCAGGCGGAGAAGGAAGCGGCCGAGCACGAGGAGCGGGTCAACAAGACCATGTACGAGGTGCAGACTGCAGGCGGCTACAACGAGCACCAGCAGGCCCTCGCTCAGTCCATGGCTCTCCAGCAGGTGCCCACTCTCCAGGCCGAGATCGACCCGAGCGAGCTGGTGCGCGACACCCTCGACCGGGCTGAGACCAGCCGGGACATCGCGGAGACGATGGCCGACCGCGCACGGCAGTACCAGGAGGTCCACGAGACCCGCGAGAAGTGGGTCGCCGAGACCCAGCAGGTCCGCGAAGAGGCCGATTACGCCCGGATCGAGCTGGAGCGCCGCAACCCCGTCGTCGCGCCGGAGACTGCTGAGCCGGAGTCGATCCCGGCCCCCGCGCCGGCCCCGCAGCCCTCCGCTGAGCAGGAGTTGCTGGAGGCGATGGAACAGGCGCGCCAGGCGCAGCAGATCCTGGAACAGCGCGCTCAGCAGCGGGAGCAGGAAGCCCAGCGGGAGCGCGAGGCACAGCCGAAGGCCGAGGAGATCGACCGCGAGCGCCGCGACAGCGGTATGAACTTCGAGGCCGAGTACGAGCGGATCGGCCGGGAGCTGGCTATCGCCGGGTATGACTACGGGCAGGACCTCGATGTCGAGCCGGCGGGCAGCAGCCCGGCCGCGCCCGAGCCGGCGACTGCCCCGGCCCCCGCGCCAGCCCCGGAGCCGCCCGCTCCCGCTGCTCCGGACATCGACATCGACATCGAGATGTAGGCCCCGGGCCAGCGGTCAACCCGCTGGCCCGCACCATTTCCTGGCTCTGTGTCGCAGGAGCCCGCTACCTTGACGGACATGGCCGAGACATCGTGGTGGAACCGGGGCGGCCCGCAGCCGCCGGCCCAGCCGACCCAGGAGCCCGCGGCGCAGGACCTGCCGCCGCGCGTCGCGCGGTCGCGCAGTGAGCTGGAGAAGCTCCGAGATGACGCGCTGGCTTCGCAGTCGCTGCAGCCGGGCGACGTACGGATGATCTGGGTGTCTCCTGATGGTGTGGCGAGCGCGCTGGAGGCCATCATCCACACCACCCGATGGCTGCTCGGTGAGCGAGAGTGGGCCCCGATCTCCCGGGAGCTGTACCCGTACCCCGACCTCCCGGTCCCGCTGATCCGTACGCACGCCGTGGACGCGATCTACGGCTACAAGTGGACGGACACGTCCGAGTGGTACGCCGGCGGAGTGAAGCGCACCGTGGACTGGGCAACGGCGGCCGGCACCGAGGACCGCCCCATTTTCGAGTGACCGCCCAGAGTGCCCGACCATGCCGAAGCCCGCCCGGATCGGATCCGGGCGGGCTTCGGTGGTGCTCAGGTCAGACCGTGGCGCCTTCCGGCTCCTCGTTGTCCTGGTGTTCCGCCTGGTTGGGGACCGGCACGGCGGGCCACGGTGCCCGGTCGGTAGCCCGCTTGAGTTCGCTGGACAGCGTGCGTAGTGCGGTGACCAGCTCGCGGTACTGGTCGTGCTCCCCTTCGTCGATGGCGCCCTCGAACGTGGCGCGCTTGATCGCCTTGCGTGCCGCCTTGAGGTCGACGAGTGCCTGCGTCAGCGAGTCCAGGTGCGGAGTCTCGACGACTTCCGCGTCCTGGACATCGTCGGCCGGCTCCCCGTCTTCCCCTTCGTTCGATTCCGTCTCGAACGAGTCCGGACCAATTGGTCCGGCGAAGAAGGCCCGCGCCCACTCGGTCAGGACGGCCTCGCGTTCCTCGGGGCCGGCGGGCAGCTCGGTGCTCTCGTCCTCGATGACGTCGCGGAACTCCTCCAGGACTTTCGCGGTGACCTTCTGCCCCGTCTCCTTGGCAACGGCCTCGACGGTGACGTACATGTCCCGGGCGAGGTCCTGGGGCAGCGTCATGTCGCCCCGGGCCTGGATCAGCCCGCGGATCTGCCCCTCGTTCGGGGCCTCTCCCGTTCGCGCGGCGATGGCCAGGGCCAGCGGTGAACCAGCTACCCAGCGACGGGCCTGACGCGGCACGACCTCCGGCACCAGGTCCGCCACATATGCCTCCAGGGTGGGGTGCGTGCGGCGGAACCACTTGCCTCGCGCGGCGGCAGCGATGCCCTGGCCGATGACCCAGACCGCCGCTTTCCCCGCTGCGTGGGCCGTCCTGATGACGTCCTCGGTCTGGCCTTTCTGGATCTTCTCCGTGTCGCTCAGCTCCGAGGTGTCGTCATCTTCGACGGGGGCGATGTCCTCCAGCTTCGGCAGCGAGGCGGAGAGGGCAATTACGGAGGCAGCCGGATCCACGGCCAGCTCGACATCGGTCGGGCCGTCGAGCAGGGCGTCCGTGCGCTCCGAGACGCCGCTCTTTTCCTCGCCGCTGAGACTCGCGAACGCGTCATCGTCAACGTCCTGGTTGCGCATGCTCAGCCCACCTTCTGCTCGGGTGCGACGAGGAGGTCCGCCGCACGGTCGTAGTCGAGAACCGGCTTTTCGCCCGGCGCGCACATACGCATCGGACGCTTTGCCAGAGAAGCCCAGCCCGCCTGTGTGGACTCCCGCGCCGGGACGATCAGGGCATCGGGGAATGCCTTGAACATCGCGTTGCCGATCTTGCGGCAAAGCTTGTCCTTCTTGAAGTCGGTGAAGATGATCGCGCGTACCTGCAGTTGCGGGTTGAGCCGCTTCCTGACACTGCGGATCGTCTCCAGGACGGATCCTGTGCCCTCGACTTCCAGGCCGCCGTCCTGGATGGCGATGATGGCGTCCTGGGCGGCCACCAGCGCGGCGACGGTGAGTTTCCCGAGGTTGGGGCCCGAGTCGATGATGGTGATGTCCCAGTCGCCTTCATCGGCGCGCAGAGAGTCACGCAGCAGGCTTTCCGGACTGAGGACCTTGGTGGGAGGGGCGTTCTCCACGTCGTTCAGGTCGGGCTCGGAGGGCACGAGGTAGAGCCCCTTGTAGATGGTGGGGTACGTCGCCTCAGCCAGTGTGGCCTTGCCGTAGAAGACGTCCCGCAGAGTGAGGCGGGGCCCGTCTGCCGGGTAACACGTTTCCTTGAGCCATACCGTCAACCCGGCTTTCTGGGGATCGGCGTCGATCAGCCGGACCCGCCGGCCGCGCGCAACCCAGGCGAGGGCCAACTCCAACGACGTGATGGTCTTCCCCACGCCTCCCTTCTGGTTGGCGACCACGATGACCCGGGGGAGGGCAGCGGGCCGGAAGGTGGCAGGGACGACGATGCCGGGCCGCCACTGGTGGAACGGCGTGCTGGTGTCCCATTCGGTGACGATGTCGAGGAATTCGAGATCCACATCGAGCATCGGCACAGGTACTGTCTGGGCTTGCAGTGCAGTCATAGCCCGGACCGTACCGGGTGCACACGCAACAGCGGCCCGCTCCGTCTGATGACGGGGCGGGCCGCTCGTTGACGGCGGATCAACCGCGGTTTCTGTCGGGTTGGTGCCTACTCGCTGCTCTTCTTCTCCGGGTCCGGCCGCCGGGCGATGTCCGCTTCCTTCCACTCCGTCAGCCCGTGGTCGGCGAAGTCGTCGTAAGTGAGCCCGTCATCGTCCGTGATGACATGCACCGGCTCGCGCAGACTCTCGCTGACGTACCCGCAGTCCTTGAGCTCTTCCTTCATGTACTTCTCGATGGCCGGCCACCACCGGGTGTGCCACTCCGCGGCCCGGGTCGGCGGCGCGGTTTTCTCGTACGACCAGTGCCAGTAGGCGCACAGCCACGTCAGCTGGATACGCAGCTGACGGTGGCGGTACCAGCAGGGCCGCCAGACGTCCCCGGCGTAGACCGGCAGCAGGACCTTGCCGCACCACGTCAGCAGCCATTCCCACAGCTCCCGGCACTGTTTCTTGTCGAGGTTGGTCCAGTCCGGGGCCGTGCCGGGGCCCTCCGGTTCTTCCGCTTCCTCGGGTTCGGCCTGCAACTCCTGGACGGCTACGGCGAGGTCACCGATGACCTTGCGCAGCCCGGTGATGGCGTCGCCGAACTCCTGACCTTCCAGGGTCTCCAGCCGTGTGATGGCGTCTTCCAGACCGGAGTTGAGAGTCGTTCGGGTCTCCGAGAGGTCCCGGGCCAGGGCGAGGAGCATGTCCCCCGGTTCGAGCTTCATCAGAAGTCCCCCATCTCGTCAGCGCTGCGCCGACGCCGGGTGGGCCGGGCCGGGCCGGTGGGCTCGCTCGGTCCGGCGGTGCCGGTGCCCCGCAGTTGCGCGGGCTCCGTCGTTGCCCCGGACTCCTGAACGGGCGAGGTCTGCTCCGGCACCAGGTGGGCCGTCGGCTCGAACTCGGGTTTCGTCGGCAGCGGCTGGGGTGCGGGCGGCTCGACTACCTCGCCGGGCACGACCCGCAGGTGGTCACGCGGGCCGGGGAAGCCACCGGTGTTCCAGCCGCTGGCCGCCGGGTCCGCCGTCCACGGGCTGGCGTCCTCTGCTGCAGGGGCCGACGGTGCCCAGGGCTCTTCGGGCTGCGGTCCCCACACGTCCGGAGCCGGAGCGTCCGTCCACGGGCTGGCATCCGGGGCCGCGGGCGCCGTGGCGAGCTTGCGCTTGCGCGCCTTGAGTTCGGCCTTGGCCCCCTTCTTGTTGTCCCGTGCGATGTTCTTGACGTCCTTGCGGTCCCACACCGGGGTGTAGGTCGCGACGACCGGACCGCCGAGGTACTTGCGGAACATCAAGATCTCGCCCGGGTCGAGATACATGATGTCGGACATCGTCATGGTCGGCTTTTCCACCCAGGTGTAGGAGGAGGACCGGTTGAAGGTGGCGTTCGGGCCCCCCGAGTTCGATTCCGACTGGCTTTCCTGCTTGACCCGCTTCAGGCCGGTCAGCCGGGACAGCGAGTCGAGGTGTTCGTCGTTGCTCAGGCCGCCGAGGACCAGCTTCACGCAGTTGTCCCAGATAGTCTGATAGGCGAACTTCCCGTACCGCTCGTAGATCTGCGCCGGGGACTGGAACACTGCGTGGATCGTGATGCCGATGCCCCGGCTGTCAGCGGTCCAACGCTGCAGCGGCACGCTGCAGATCAGCGCCGCCTCATCCAGTACGAACGTCATCGGCGGGTCCAGCCGGCCGCCGCGCGAGCGGGACGCCATCGCCCGCGCCCCCGCGTACACCTCGCTGGTGAGGCAGGTGAACAGCGGGCCCATGCCGCCGACGTCGCTGTCGTTGCCGAGCATGTAGAGCGTGTCCCGCGAGCGCAGGTACGCCTCGGTGTCGAACTGTGCGTTGGGCCGGTGGGCCGACAGGATCACCTGCTGGATGTCAGGGGAGTCGAGGAACATGAACGTCTGGCTCAGCGTGCCGAAAACGTTCTCCAGCGTCGTCGCCTTGCCGTCGACCTTCTGCTGCTGCTCCAGGTCGTCCTGCCAGCCGCGGGGGGCGATGTCCGAGTGTTTCTTGAAGATCTCGATCGCTTCATAGCGGTGCGGCTGCTTCGACCACCGGGCCACGTCGATCAGCGTCAGCCCCTCGACGTCGGCGGCCCACATGAACGCCTTGAGCACCCGGTACGAGCTGGAGGTCCAGAAGTTCCGGTTCTCCATGCCCTTGGTGAAATCGGAGCCCTCCAGCAGGGACTTGGCCCGCCGCTTGGAGCGCTCGACGCCGAGCTGCGGGTCGGAGCAGCCGATGACCGGATCCCAGGCAATGTTCGAAGACCGGTCGGCCAGACCTTCCGGGTTCCAGATCAGGATGTTGCCGACCTGGGCCCGGATCGCTTCGGTCAGCTCGACGATGTCGTACTTCGAGCTGGTCGCCAGCACCGCGCCCACCGCGTCCAGCAGCCAGTTGCCCAGCTTGGCCGTTTTGCCCCCGCCCATCGGGGCGATCATCAGGGAGGATTCCTCGATCGACGCGTACAGGTGCAGGCCGGTCTTGCGGTCGCGCCCGATGTAGAAGCCGACGGCGCTGGTCGGCACCTTCCGGGCGGGAACATCCGCGAGACTGGGCCGCAGCACCCCGCGCTTCTTGACCAGCGGGCCGCGCGTCATCTGCTTCTTGAGCCGCTTCTTGTCCGCGAAACCGTCGGTCCCGCGGCCGAAGTCCATGTTCGTCATGTACATGTAGCCCGCGCCGGCCAGTCCGACCGTCATTCCGGTCGCCAGGAGGGGCTGCGCGGCAAAGAATGAGCCGACGCTGTTGGCCAGGTTCCCGAGGACTGTGCCGACGATGTCTCCTGCGTCGGAGGGACTGTCAGCGGGGGTGACAACCTCTCCGGCCGCGAGGAACGTGGTGGGTACGGCGAACGCCGTGACGCGCACTCCTGGCCCCCGCCAAATGCGCGCCTCGTTGAACAGCGGGCTCCGAGGTTCCTGCATTTTCCGGCCAGCCGCTGCTGCGGAGTCGTCCGAGGTCGAGTCGGGCTGGATGCTGGCCTTACTGTTGTTCTCCACGAAGGTCTCCTTCGTCAGGGCCCCGGTGCTGTAGCCGCCAAGCTCAGATAGCACCGGGGCCACTCCTGTCTGTATACGTTCCTGCACTGACAAGCGCGCCATAGTTACCGCCGATCGTTACGCACCTACAGCGCACGGGTGCGCAGCTTCCCCGCCAGGCGGGATGACCTGCGCAGACTGCCCGCCGCACCGGACACCTTCGTGTTCGGTCCGCCAATCCTGCGGAACCGGGCCTGTGGACAGCGGATCACTCCCCGGTCCCCTGCTCGTACTCGGCGAGCAGGTCGTCGGAGATGTGCGTCCTGCGGACCGTGTCGAACTTGAGGGTCTCGCCGCTCGCTTCGACGATCGCCTGGGCCAGCGGACGTCCCCGCAGTGCCTTGGTCTGATCGGACAGGCCCCGGTAGATCTCAGCTACCTGGGCGCGAGTGTTGCCGCTGCGGCTGGGCCGTACCGGCTGCTCCTCGTTCGGGGCATCGTCGACCTTGGCCTGCACGCGCGCCGGGCCAGTTCCTCGGGCCGGGGCAACAGGTTCCGACTGCTGAGGAATCGACGCGGCCGTCTTCTCGGTTACGAGCGGCTCCGGCTCGACGCGCGGAGCGGGCTCCGGGTGGCCGACCGGCTCGACGTACTGCCGAGCAGCGACGGGCTGCTCGGGCTCTACGTACGGTGCCGGGTCCGGCTTGATCAGCTCGACGGGTTCCGGACGTTGCACGACCGGCTCTGTGTAAGGGGTGGTGACCGGGTCGCCGTAGCGGTGCTCCGGCCCGTACGGTTCGGCCGGCACTGGGGCGCTGACCGCCGGGCCGTACACCTCGGTGTTGTACCGCTCAACGAGGGCCTGCAGGCCCGTCGGCCCCTGGACGCTGCGCCCGTAGACGCCTGCCAGATGGGTGCTCAGCTGGTCCGCGGTGGGGAAGCCCCCGTACTGCGAGACGTACTGGTGGAACGCCACGTAGTGCTGCTCCGGGGTCAGTTCCTCGATCTGCGGCGCGACCGGCTGCTCCGGAGCCTGCTCGACGGCCGGCAGTTCCGCAACGGCCGGGCTTTCCTCTGCCTCCTCCGGCTGTTCGACCGTGTCCTCGACGATGTCCGCGTCCACGATCGTGTCGTCGTCAGTCGCAGGAAGCTCGCGCAGGGCGCGGGGACGCAGCAGCTCGATGTCGATCTGGATTCCCACGCTTTCCAGCGCGGGGGGCCCGGTCTTCCACAGCGGGATGCCGTACGCCGCGAGCCGCAGCGGCATCATCACCTCGTCCGGTGCCTTCCTCTTCCAGTTCCGGCCGTACCGCGCCTGCAGCTTGGCGCGGTACACAAGGCGTGCCTGCTCGGCGGAGATGGCTTCGTCGTATGTCCGCAGCTCCCACAGCTTCATCCGCCGCCACAGTTTGAACGTGGGGACGGGGGAGAGCAGCCAGCGGGTGAGCCGGACTTTCTCCATGTGCTGGTCGGCGACGATGTCCGCCGCGCGGCCGACCGCGTGCCGGGCCGCTTCGACGACGATGACGAACAGCAGCGGGATCACTGCGTGCATTCCGGCAGCCAGTACGTCTCGCCAGTCCCACGGCCCGTTGGTCGGCCAGGCGCTGGCCGCGTTGAAGGCGATGGTGGCGAGCGTCAGCAGCCACGCGATGTACCGCAGCGGCGAGAACGGCATCCGCAGCCAGGTCAGCATCAGATCGAGGCCGAGCAGCACGCCGATTCCCGCGTCCACGCCGATCGGCAGGACGTAGGAGAACCAGCCGAAGCCCAGGTCGTCCGCGAGCTTCTGTACCGCGTCGTAGGAGCCGGAGAACCCGATCCCCGCCATGAGCACGGTGCCCACGACGATGAAGGTGACGGCCCGGCGAAGGGGGCCCGGCTGCTTGAGCTGCTTCCACGACGGCGCTTGTGCCGTCTGGGCGGCTACCGCTGGACCGGGTGGCCCGGCAGCCGTGGCCTGGGGGTGGCGCATGTAGGTCAACTCCCGTTTCTGGTCAGGCGTTGCGGCGGGTGAGGTATTCGTCCAGGGCTGCGTCGACCAGGTCCTGCAGATTGATGTCGTGGCCGGCGGAGTACAACTTGGCGCGCCTGCGGACGGATACGCGGACACGGGCGGAGAAGTTGGCGCGCTCCTCGGACTCGGGGGTCTGAGGCTCCTGCGGCTCGCTCTGCTGCGGCACGGTGACTCCTGATGTGGGTCGTTCCAATGTTGCGAGCACCCTATGACCTTTCGTTGGCTTCCCTGCTTGCCCGACAACTGTACTGCCAGGAATCATGCTTGCCAACATTCCAGCAATTGGGAATCCATGGATGTTGACAATCTGGCTAGGGGGGAGGTTAATGGAAGAGCGAGAGGGGCCCCGGCGGCTTGCAGGCCCCGGAACCCCTCTCCAGCCAGGGCTTGCAGGCCCTGGATTCAGCCTCCGGACAGGCGTTGCAACCGCCTTCCGGATCGGGACACCCCTAGTTGGAGGGATCTCCGTGCGTAATTCTCTCAGCTTCATCCCCGGCGCCACGGTCACGGTCGACGACCTGCCCGCACTGCGTCTGTCGCCGGAGGGCCAGCCGGCCCTTCCGCTGATCTCCGATCCGCGCCTCGTGGTCGTCGGCCGGTTCGGCCCGAAGTGCCGCGACTGCCGCGACTTCGAGCGCGTCGTCACCCGTACCGGAGTCGCGATCTGCGGCAACCCCGTGCACGAGCCCCGGACCCCGCTGCCGGTCCGCCCGCAGCCGCACGAGCGCGACGGCCGCCAGGAGCCGCCCACCGAGCCGGTCCGCCCCCACTCGCGCCTCACCGCGCTCGTCGGCTGACCGCCATGGCCGCCACCATCCAGGACCCGGCCGCGTCCGCCGCACTGCGCCGCGCCCAGGAGGCCGCCGCTGACGCTCAGCGCGCCGCCGCCCGCCGCGCCGCCATCGAGGCGAGCCGGAAGACCGGGTCGCCCCAGAACGGCTGATCAGCCCTCTACTGCTGGCCCCCGGGCGGAGAAGGCCCAGCCCCCGCCCGGGGCCGGCATCCCCTCACTCTTCTGCGGAGGACGCTGTGCGCTCCAGTCTGACCATCACTCTCGCCACGTATCTGTTCGCCGCTCAGGTCCGCATCGACATCGCGGACCCGGAGCAGACCATCAAGACCATCAGCGAGATCGCTGACCGCCTCGGCCCCGAGGGCGAGGCCGTCGTGCTGTCCGAGACCGCCCACGAGTACGGCGAGCACCCCGAGCTGGCCGCGGCCCGTATGCGGAAGTGCCTGCAGGCCGTTACGGCCATCCGGGCCGACCTGCCGCTGCCCCGCACGGCGGTGTCCCTGTGAACATCACCCGCGAGCACAAGGCCGCCTGGACCGCGGTGTTCCTTTCCGTGCTGACCACGATCCTGCTCCTCGACATCCAGGCCGGGGCCGGGAACATCATCGGCGCCGCGGTCATCACCTACACCCTCACCGTCGTCGGCATCGCGATCAAGTTCCCCCTGGACCCGGTCCAGGTCGTCAAGTCCACCGGCCGCGGCGCCGTCATCATCGCGGTCCTGCTCGTCCTCCTGCTCAGCAGCATCGGACGGTCTCTCGCGGGGGTGTTCGGCTGATGCGCGCCTTGACTGTCCGCCAGCCGTGGGCCGGAGCCATCGCCTACGCGGGCAAGAACATCGAGAACCGGGTTCAGCGCTGGTCGTACCGAGGTCCCGTCCTGATTCACTCGGGCGCGACGATCGACAGGGCCGCGAGGAAGCACCCGCCGCTGGCCGCCGTGATCCGCGGGCTGCAACTGGACCAGCGCGCCGTGATCGCCGTCGCCCGGATCGTCGACTGCCACGCCGACGACGGGGAGTGCACCCCGTGGTCCCTGCCCGGCCACTACCACTACGTCCTCACGGACGTGACCCCCCTGCCCTTGCCTGTCCCCCACGAGCGGGGCCAGCTGGGGCTGTGGATCCCGCCGGCCGAACTGGTCGCCCGGGTCCGCCTGCAGCTCGACGACGGCACCGCCGCCCGCCTGCTCGACGAGGAGGGCTTCTGATGGCCCGCCGCACGATGCAGCAGACGCGCACCGCCACCCACCGGCCGGCCGTCAGGCGCCGCCGCTTCCGCCACGACGGGTACACCGCAGTCGACCTTTTCAGCGGCTTCGGCGGACTCACCAAGGGCATTGAGGACGCTGGCTTCGACACGATCATGGCCGCGAACCACAAGCGGTACAAGGTCGAGGTCCACGAAGCGAACCACCCCCAGGCCGAACACTGGATCGCCGACCTGGTCAACCCCGAGTCCTCCGACTACCACTCCGCCCGCGACCTCCCCCCGGCTGACCTCTTGGCCGCCGGAGTCAGCTGCGTCAACCACTCGCTTGCCAACACGAACAGGGCGTACGAGCAGGGCCTGGCACTGTTCGAGCTGGAAGACCCCGACTACGAGGAGCGTGTCACCCGTTCCGAGCGGGACCGGGCCACCGCGACCTGCGTCCTGCAGTACGCCGGCAAGCACCACCCGCGGCTCATCCTCGTTGAGTGCACCACCCAGCTCACCTCATGGGGGCCCGCGCTCCCGGGGCGCCAGAAGGTCGGGGACGGCTCGACCTACCGGTGGTGGCTCAACCAGTTCGATCTGCTCGGCTACCGGCACAAGGTCCTGTACCTCAACAGCCAGTTCTTCGGCGTTCCGCAGTCCCGGGACCGCGGTTACTGGGTGTTCGTCGACAAGTCCCTGCCGATGCCTGACCTGGAGCACCGCCCGGTGTCGCACTGCGGGCGCTGCGACAAGGACATCGAGGCGGTCTGGACGTGGAAGACCGGCATCCCGCCGAGCGGCACCGTGACGTACGGCAAGCAGTACGAGTACCGGTGCCCTTCCTGCCGCCGCCCCGTCGTGCCGCCGATGACGCCGTCGCTGGCCGCGCTCGACCTCACCAATCTCGGCACGCGCATCGGCGACAAGCCGGTCAAGACGTTCAAGGACGGGTTCGTCGGGCCGCTCGCACGGTCGTCGATGGCCCGTGCGGAACGGTGCCGGCGGCGTTTCGCCGACTTCCCCGCGATCCTCATGCCGGCGAAGTGAACCGCCCCGGTTTCAGTAGAGGCTCGATTTCATGAAAGGATCGAGTCATGGCACGGCCTTCCCGATACCCGCTTGAGCTCCGCCGTCGTGCG
>NZ_JBIWKI010000041.1:0-50335 GCF_044765565.1 Streptomyces sp. NPDC102437
CGACCGAGAACCTTGCTCACACAAGCGGTTTGGACGTGAGCTCAGTGATCAGCGTGAGCGTGTCGTCGAGCCGCCCCCGCAGTCGCTCGACGAGCAGGATTAACCCTGGTTCGCCGAGGGCGGCCAGATCCGCAGTGCGCGCCTCGTCGAGGTCGCGGTAGGCGAAATCTCGGCGGGAGTTCTGCGCGGGGGTGAGCGTGATCGGATCGGGGGGCACTCTTATCATCACCTGTCCGGGATGCTCGGCGATCCTGACTCGGGAGTCAGTCCGAGGCAGAAGCAGAACATGAGGAACGTTCGGTATACAAGCGATAAGCCGCGACGTCACTCGAACGTATGGACGAATGAACATCGGGTTCCGGTTCCCCGGGAAGTACGGTAACTCGGCCACGTCAGCACCCGGACCGATCGGCTGATTCGCATCGCGGCGGCACTCGGCATGCCACTCGCAGAGCTCGTACAGGAATGAGCGCCCGGTGGGAGCGAAAGGCCCGCTTGGCCCCGGGCCGCCGACGGCTTCGGGGACAAGCGGGAGTAGGACCCGCCCGCGGCTGGTCGGCGCGATGAGCAGCCGCGAGCGGGAGATCAGGGCCGGCCGCTCGGCTCCGGCTCGGCCGGCCACCGCGTGCCGGGGCGATCCCACGACGGCCGGTGGTACGGGTCGTAGTGGTCGCCTCTATGCCCAGGTTCCCTCGTGCACCGGGCGTTCGTCTGAGGGTGCACGTCCCAGCAGTAACAGGGGATGATGTCCGACGACTCGTCCCTCACCGGCGTGCCTCCCGCCATGCGCGGGTGAGGCGAACTGCGGTCGGGCAAGGGGCGTGACGGCAGGATGCGCATTCGTAGGTGTGGCCCACCAGGGTTCGGTACGCCTCGTCGCCCGGCGTCCGGGCGAGATTCGTGAGGGTGATCATCGTGTCCCCCTCGACGAGCCCATGACCGCGATGGCGGACGCATACGCGCCGTACAAGTCGGCGGCGTCGGCGAGCCGCGGTTCGATCCGGGGGGCGACGATCCACGTTCGCGAATCCTGCGTGTGAGGTGCGACGACGCTCGGGTTCGGGACGAGCAGCACCTCGCCCGGACCGAGCACGCTCGCGTTCGGCAGGTCCCAGTCATTCGCCGCGTCGACCGCAACAAAGAAGTGGACGCCCATGGGGGTGTGCAGCAGCACGGGTCCGAGCGGCGACTCGATCGTGTCCATGTGCCGCACAACCTCCCACCCTTCCTGGCAGGGCAGGCGTACGACGTCCCACGCGCGGCCGATGGGGAGCTCGGCGAGCTGTCCGGACTGCCACGCTCTGAGTGTCTCGCCGACGTCCGCGCCGCACGCGCGAACCCAGTCGACAGCGGGGTACGCATCGAAGCCGGACGCCGCGTCGGCGATGTTCGCGCGCCGGATGTGGTCGCCGACCGCGCGGGTTGGTGGCGCTGAGTCGCTCATGATCCGGCTCCGTCCGCTGCCGAAGGTACGGCGTGCGCGAGCAGCCGGCCGAGGTCGGCGTACAGGCTGCTTGCAGCGTCGTAGGTCAGGACGAGATCCCCCTCGCCCAGGCGCGCGCCGTTGTGCGCGACGAGCAACGGCAGCGCGATGCGCCCCGCTGCGGTCTGCCGTAACTCGCCCGATCGATCGATCCGTACGCCCTGCGTGGGGTTCGCCGTCACCATCGCCCCTCGCGCCCGTCGCTGAGTCATCGTCATGTGACGGACCGTAGAGGCGAAACGCCAAAGCGACCCGGAAAAATATTCCGGGTCGCCTCGGGTTCCGGGTCCGTCAACTACGCGAGAACCCCAACGTGTTCAGCAATCCGGTGCAGCTCAGAACGCATCTGCGGCCGCGGTCGCTTCATGAGCGCCTGCACCGTCTCGCGGACGAGCGGAAAGTACTTGATCTCTTCGGGTGACGCCTGCATGACCTGTTGCAGCATCCACATGGCGCCGAAGTCGTCCCCAGCGAGGCGGTGCGCGTGCATCACCTCAACTTGATACCGGGTCGTACGCTCCAACGGCAGCACGCCGCCAGGCTCGGGGACCGTGACGTCATCGGCGAGGCGCAGCGCTTCGTGAGTGTCGCCCTCCTCGGCAGCGAGGTGCACGCCGTGCATGGCGACGTTCGTCGGGCCGAAGCTCGTATGGAAGTGGTTGTGGTCGGAGCCGAGCCGGTTGGCAACCGTGCCGGCCGCGTTCAGAAGGTCCCATGCCGTCGGCGCCTTGCTGTCGCGGACTGCGGCAATGACGCCGGATAGGTGCAGCGCACCGTACGCCGACAGATGCTCGGGCGACGCGTCGTCGTCCGGCCGGCACCGAGCCATCGTCTGTCGGGCGAGGTCGAGCGAATCGGCTACCTCGCCCGAGCTCGTGAGGATGCCACAGACGTTCCAGACGGATGCGGCGATCAGTGCAGGGTCGCCGGTCTCATCCGCGATCTGCATCGCTCGGTCGGCAGCGCGTAGCGAGAGCCGCCGCTCGCCGATGCGCCGCAGGAACAGCTGATGCAGATGCAGCAGCGAGACAAGCGCGCGGGTCGCGTCGAGCTCGGCCTCGCCGGTCGACTGCCTGATCGTCGAGTACGCCTCGGCGAGCAGGCCGGGCAGCATGTCGCCGACCGGGGCGTACCGGGTTGTCTGTGTCTCGTAGATGTTCCACGCCTCGACGACCCGCTCGCCGAGCTGCGCGGCCGTGAGGGGGTCGCCGGGCAAACCGAGCCCGAGGTGCGATGGGGGCGTGTTCAGCGCTCGTCGGATACCGGGGACCGACGGGTGTTCGGGGCCGACGAGACTCAAGTCGACGGCCGGCCCGATGAGATCGCCGACGTTGTCGAGCCCGAGCTCGCGCGCGAGGCGGATGAACATGTTGACCGAGTCGACCACGATGATGTTGCGCTCGACCTTGGATAGCCAGTCCTCGGAGCGGCCGACAAGTCCGGCGAGGGCTGCCTGCGACTTGCCGGTCTTGAGGCGGTAGTACCTGATCCGCTCCCCGCTGGTCATGGCAGTTGGGTTGATCATGGGTTCCCCTTGATGGGTGAGAGCACTCAAATCCCAGAGTACGGCCCACGGTTCGAGACAGTGTCGGTCATACTGGGAACTGCCCCGTATGGGAGCACTCGCGACCCCCGCCGCACCCCCGTCGGCGGGGGTTGCTCCGTTCTCAGGCACACAAAAACCGCCCCCTGCACCGGCCGAAGCCAGGCAGGGGGCGTGTCATGGGGGCGCATCGGTCAGGAACGGCGGCGTTCGGCTGGTAGACCGGCGACGGTCGGCGACGGCGAGGAGTCCGGGTTGCTCGGTGCGCTGTCACGGCGGCATACCAGTGCATCCGGGTCACCCGGCGGCGGCTGCAGGCTGTACCCGGCCGGGCACGTCTGGCCGTCCCGACCATCCTTGCCGTCCGTGCCATCCTTCCCGTTCGCGCCGTCCTTCCCGTTCGCGCCCGCCGGACCGGGCGGCCCGGTGACCGTCGCCCCGGGGGGACCGGTCACCGTGGCACCGGGAGGCCCCTGCGGGCCCGGAACGGCTGACGATGTCGGCGCGTCCTTGCCCGCGGGCCCCGTGGCGCCCCGCTCGCCCCGCGGACCGGCCGGGCCGGGTATCGGTACCGGAACCTGCGCCCGGTCCGGCAGATCCGCCACAGCACGGCCGGGATCCGGTGCCGCAGGTGTCTCACCCTTCGCTTTGATCTGCGCGCGCAGCACCCGCACGTCGCCCGCCAGTGTCGACACCGCCGACCCGCGCCGGTTCGCCTCGGTTGCAAGGTCGTCGGCACGGCGGTCTGCAGCGCCGATCCGCAGCCACACCAGGACAACCGCGCCGGACAGTACGAGCAGCGCGGCGGCGAGCGCGAACGATCGCCACTGCCGTATCAGGACATCGGGGAGACGGTGCATCACAACGGGGTTCCTCCCAGCTCGGCTATTCGCGCGTGCAGCCGGACGTTTTCGGCAGTGAGTTCGGTGATCTGCGCGAGCAACTCGGCTTTGGCTGTGCGCTCGCCGGCGAGCTCGGCGTACGCCGCGGCGAGGCGCAGCTCGTTCTCGGCGAGGCTCTGTTTTGCCTTGTCCCGCTCTTCCTGCAGGTTGTCGACGAGCGTCGAGTACCCGCCGAGCACAGCGCCCGACTGTGCGGCGCGGTTCTCGCCCCGCTTCCCGACGAGTGCGCCGATGGCTGCTGCGAGCCCGACAGCAATGGTTCCGACGGCGCCGAGCGTCGCAGCGTCCACGCGGGATACCTCCGGTCGTACAGATGGGACGGTCGCGCTACGCGGGGAAGGTGAGGTTCGGCGGTGTCGCCGGATCCTTGCCCGCCGGGAGCGTCGACGCGGTACCCGACCGGCCGACGAGCCGACCGGCGACCCAACCCTTTGCCGACGCGAGGACGAGCCCGATCGGGGCAGCCCACCACAGATCGATGCCTGCGACCTCGACGATCAGGATGCCGAGCGCAGCCTGCACACCGGTCCAGCCGGCGCGCTCCGCAGCGTCGGCGAGCAGCTTCGTGTTCATGACGTCTATCCCTTCGCGATCATGCGGTGACGGTGAAGCCGTGCGCCTTGCCGAGCCGGGTGAGCGTCGTCTTACCCGGCTTGCCGTCCGCGTCGCCGCCGGGCTGCGTCCCGTGGAACCCGAGCCGCTGCTGATAGAGGCTGTACGCGCTGAGCGTCGCCGTGCCCCAATGCCCATCCGCGTAGCCAGCACTGAGCAACTTCTCGGCGACGAGCGCCTGCTCGACGATCGCGACGCCCGCATACGAAACGGGCGTGCCCTTCTTGGGCGGGTCCACCTTCGCCGCCTGAATCAGCTTCGCGAGGGACACCTGCGGCCGCTTCGAGCCCGAGCTGCTACCCGCGGTCGGCGCAGCCGGCTTGTACTTCGGCCGGCCGAACCCGGCGATCTCGTGCACGGTGCGGACCCGTCGGGCGCACACGTTCGCCGTGTTGCCCTCAATCGTGTAGACGTAGCCGCCCGAGACTGACGTGACGATGCCGACGTGATCGATCTTGCCGATCTCGGACGAGCCGCCCCAGTCGAAGAACACGATGTCGCCGCGCCGGATCCCGCTCGCCTTGATCCCGTTCGTCATCGCCGTCCACTGCCCGGCCGCCTTGAACCGGGCAGCGTGCGCCACGGTGTACGCGTAGTCGGTGCCGAAGCACACGGCGTCGTGCTCGCCCGCCTCGACTGCAGCGCGCGTGATCGTCGCATCGCACCAAGGGAAGTTGTAGGCGTAGTCCCGGCCGTTGCGCTGCCGGTACCACTCCTGCACTGCGTTCGGCTCGCCGGTCCCTATCCAGCGCTCCATTGCCCTGATCATGCCGTCGACGCTCATACGGACTCGCCCCCGTCCCCGGTGTCGACTGCGGCCGAGTCGGCGACGTCGAGGGGCACCTCGGCGTCGTCCTGGTCGGCGAGCTCGGGCCCGGTGTAGTAGCCGGCCATATCGGGTGTGCCGTGCTGCGTGGCGAGCAGCGCCTGCTCGTCGTCGACGGTGGGCCCGTTGCCGGTGCGCGTGAGGTGCTGCGCCTGCTCGTACTGATCGCCGAGCCGGTCGGGGATCGGTCGTGCGGTGTCGCCCATGGGTGAGCCCCTTTCGTGGGCATGAAAAACACCCCGGCCGGTTGGCTCGGGGCGTGCGCGGTAGTGAGGTCAGATGCGGTTGTGGCCGGGGCTCGTCGTGCCGCCGGCCCAGTCGAGTACGGCACCGGACCCGGTGACGACCAGGGCGACCGCAGCCGTCCAGCCGTTCCCGCTCAGGTCGTTGCCCGTGATGACGGCGCCGGTCGCGGTTGGGGCGGCCGAAACCCCGTTCACCGTCGAACCGGTTCCCTTGCGGACCTTGTTGCCGGTCACGGTGCAGCGCACCGCGTTGTCTGAGAGCCGGATACCGGCCGACGCCGCAGCGACGACGTGATTGCCGGTGATCAGCGCGTCCCCCAGGGTGCCCACGAAGATGCCGTGGTTCGACGTCGTGGTGTCGACCTGGTTTCCGGTGACCGTGGCCCCGGCGCTGCTCGTGATGTTGATCCCGTTCGAGCCGACCGCCCGCACGGTGTTGCTTGCGAGCACAGCCCCGCTGCCGGCCTGTACAAAGATCCCTGTGCTGCTCGCCGTGTCGACCGTGTTCGCGGTGATGCTCGGGGAGGTGCAGTAGTCGCATCGAATGCCGGTGTTGCCGCTGCTTCGCACCACGTTGTCGGCGATCTTGACGCCGGACACCTGTGCGGTGGTGTACCCGAACACGGTGATCCCGGCATCGGTTGCCGGGGCGTCGATGGTGTTCCCGGTGATGACCAGCGAGTGCGGGGTGATCGAGAACCCGGCGGTGGCGGGGTTCGGGTGCGTCAGCCGGATACCGGTCGCACCTGTTCCACTGATCACGTTGTCCGCGATGACCGAGCGCCGCCAGCAATACCCGTGCACACCCTCGGCGGCCGCGCCCTCGACGCGGTTCCCAATGACCTGGATACCGTCGAAGTACACCCCGGCCGCAGCCGCGTGTGAGCCGACCGCGCGACCGAAGACGCCGAGCCGGTCGGACGGGCCGAAGTAGCAGCCCTGCACCAGGATGTTCTTCGCCGGGGTGTTGTCGAAGTCGCCGATGGAGCTGCTGCCGGCTTTGGCCATGTCGAGTTGGATTGCCTCGGACGTACCCCGATTCTGCTCGGGCGACGTGTCCTTGAACCCCAGGAAGCGGCAGTTGATTGCCCGGCCGCCGTCCACCGCGTTGAACTCCAACGCGTGTGCGCTGGAGGTGTTGGTCACGGTTGCGTCCCTGATCGTGATGTCCCGGGCGTGGATGAAGTTCAGCACGTCGGTGACCGCGGTTACGGTGCCGGACGCGCCGTCGGCCGCGTTGCCGTCCCACGTGCCGCCGAGGACCGTGATGTGAGAGTGCCCGCTGTAGCCCGCGAACGTCTCGGATGACAGGAAGTTGCGCAGCAGCCCGGCGCCGGTTCCGATCGCGCGGAGCGTCGCCCCGTACGCGTAGATCGTGGTGTTGTCGTAGACGACCAGGAACGTACCGACGCCGTACGTGCGCCCGGCGGGGATGACGACGGTGCCGCCCCCGGCCGTGTGGGCGGCGTCGAGTGCGGCCTGAATCCCTAGTCGATCGTCCGCGATGCCGTCGCCGACCGCGCCCTCGACGACGAACAGCCGGGCGGCGCCGAAGTCCGTCAGACCCGGGGCGGTGATCGGCTGACTGAAGACGACCGGCCCCTCAACCGTGCCGCCCGCGATCGTGTCGAGCTTGGTCGCGGTCGCGGTGAGAGCGTCTGTTGCCGCGGTGAGAGCGTCGGTCGTCAGTTCCCGGCCGTCCTGGTACCACCGCACCGGGGCGCCGGCCGCGTCGAGGTACTCGTATTCGATCGCTGGAATCTCGCACTTGAACGTGGGAATCGCGCCCGGCGCCGAACTGCCGACGGGGTTGCTGCGCAGCTCGCCAAGCGGGGTAACGCCATCCGGCTGGTAGAGCGCGGTGATGAGCTCGCCGGTTCCGGCGACCCGGACGAGCAGAGGCCAGTCGGGCACGACATCGCCCGTAGTCGTCGTGAGGACATCGGCGGGGGTGCCGCCGAAGGTGTAGAGCGCCACGGGTGCCCTTTCAGTCGAGCCAGTAGGAGCCGGTGATGTCGACCCACGTCGTGCCGGTGCCGTCCTGCGAGAACCACACGACCGAGCTTGCGGCCTCGATCCGGCATACCGCAGTGACGGGGTCGCCGGTCAGGGATTGCCCGCCTGCCCACGCACAGAGCTGCTGGGGGCGGGCGTCGGCCGGGACCGGGGCCAGGACCTGCCCGTCACCCACCAGCACCGTGTCATCCGCCTTCACGACCCGCCCTCGCATGTGGACCTGCTTGCCGACCACCTTGTACTGCGGCGTATTGCCGCCCGGGGCCATCCCGGACGCGAGCGGCAACGGCTTCCATGCCGGGGCCGGCTCCCACAGCGACACCCACGTGTTCGCGGCCGAGGTCTTGATCCACGTCTGCCCGTTGGCGGCGATGACCAGAGTCCGGGCCGGTGCGGTGGCGTACGTCGCATCCCGGTCCGCGACATCAGCACAGTGCTGCACCAGGTGCTCATCGATGACGGTCGCGATCGCGGCAAGTTGGGCGGGTCCGTCAGGGACGTCGCCGCCGGACGGGATGGGCCAGCCGGCGTATCCGAGCTGCATAGGGGCCTTTCCTTTCAGCTGAATGTGATGGTGAGTCGGCCGCCGGACACGCCCATGTAGTCCGTGCTACCAGAGGCGTAGATCGCCAGTCCCCGGGCGGAGCCGGAGGCGAGTTGGGTGCGCCAGGAAGCGGGCAGGGTCGCGGTCCCGGTGGCCCCGGCGGACAGCGACAGCAGATCGTCATTTCCGCTGCCGATCAGGTTGAGTTGCCCGCCCGGTGGGGACGTGTGGGCGTGCAGGTACAAGTGGAGCGGCCGTTTCGAGTTGCTGCCCGCACCGCGCGCCCGGGTGAACTGGACCTTCATGGACGCGGCGGATTTGCCCGCGCATGCGGCGGCGATGTTCGAACCGTAGAACCAACCGCCACGCAGGTTGCCGCGGCCGGTGTAATCCCCCTGGTAGGGCATGTTCCGGGTCTCGTCGGGCCGGCCGCTGCGCCAAGCCCCGGATGCCTGCGCACTAAGCGTGACGGGTTTCGGAGGGCGGGCCGGCGGCGGGCCGGGGGACGGGTCGGTGACCGTGCCCAGCTGTCCGTACAGCTCAACCTTGCCGTTGACCTGACGCATGTACAGGGCCTGCACGGTCTGCCAGCCTGGCCCGGTCGGCGCCGGGGTGCCCCACGTCGCCGCCCGTACTACCTGAGTGTCGAGGGCGACATCGGTAGCAATGTCGTGCACAACTGCCTCGTCGGCGCCGCCGGGGTCGGCACCCAGACGCCACATCACGACGGGGCGGGCCCCGGACCGGACGGCGACCCAGTCGCCCGCTGCGCGGCCGCGATAGCTGTCGGCGCACGGCACGTCGAGGATGAGTGAGCCGCCGATCATGACGTTAACGCCGGTATCGGTGACATCGACGACCTGCGCGGAGACGGTGCCGCCCCCTTGCGCGGGTGCGCTCGCCTGCGCGAGCAGCGCCCCGAGCTCCTGCGCGTTGTCCGGCATCAGAGCCTCCTTGCGCTCGTCCTGGTCGTGCACGACATGACAGCGGCGCCGAGCGTGTACGGGCAGGAGTCGATGATGTGGCGCTGCCACTCGCCCGGCCGCACCTCGACCTCGACGACGTCACCGGGCTCAAGCCCCGGATGGCACACCGCGGTGAACGACAAGCTCGACTGCACGCCGAGTGAATCGGCGAGCTTGGCCCGGCCGACGTCGGCGGCCTGCCCGGTCGTGGTGATCAGCGGGGACGAGTACCGGTCGACACGCACCCGTACCCCAGTCAGTCCGAGGCGCTGCGGGGCGAGCGGGTCGCCCACCGGATCCGGGCCCGCGTACGTCAGCGAGTTTGGGTCGTCGTCCCACACGTAGATGGGCCCGACCGCCGGGGAACCGTCCCCGCCGTCCCCGCTGATCGCCCAGACGTTGATCAGGCCCTCGGCGGACTGTTCCTCGGCGGGATCGACCAGGGCGACGCCGTACGGGATCCGCCAGACGACCGGGTCGTCGAGGGTGGGCACGGGGCCGATCGTCATCATGCCCCGAGCGTCCGCCCACACCTCCCCGCCCAGCGCCGCCGCAATCCCGGTCGACACCCCTGCAGTGTCCGTGCCGCCGGACAGAGCGGCCCACCGGTCATCGGCCGTGAATGCGGGTACGAAACTGGCCGGGTCGAGCCCCGGACGCCACGTCACCCCGACGCCCGGCCGGGCCTCGCCGACGAGGATGTCGGCGAGGGCCGCCGCGGTGTTCGGGCCGACCATCCGCGTCGCGGGGAACCTGGCCGCACGAATGGCGTCCTCGACGCCGAGCAGTTCAAGCCGGGCCCCGGTCCGGGTCCGTGAGAGCCGGTCGACGACGTAGCGGCCGGCCGGGATCCACTCGGGGACGTCCATCCGCGGCCCCTGCATCCCCTGGTACAGGCGCACTTCGGTGATCACGGTGTTGACCCCGGCGGCGCCGAGCGGCACGTCGACGAGCTCGGCGCTTCCGGAGTACCGGCATTCGGCGGTCCGGTCCGGGCGGATCTCCGCCGTCGCCACCTGCGCCGAATGCCACGTGGTGCCGCCGTCGTTGGACCACTCGGCGCGCTTAGGCCGCCGCGCCGGGCCGGTCACCGCTGCCAGGGCCGCGGCGGACATGCGCAGCATCTCAGACCAGTCCGTTCATCGCTGCCGACGCCCAGATGCTGTAAGACGCCGCCACCGCGTCCCACGTGCTGATCTGCTCGGCGAGGATGTCCCACGACCAGCCAGGCACGCGCAGCGGCTGCCCCTCGGTATCGGGGCGGGCAACCGGCTCAACCACCCAACTGAACTGGTATCCCTCGCTGCTGCCCAACCGTCCGGTCGGTGTCGGGCCGGTGATGTCCGCCGGCACGTGGTACGCGTCCGGCGTGATCACGTACCCGGGCCGGGTCTGAGCGAGGAGCACCCCGGACCGCAACAGCGCGCGCACCTGGTCGGCCTGCTCGGGCGGCACGTCGATGGTGACGGTGTACGACTCGGCGGCGTGCTCGTCGAACGCCACCACCCGGAACGGCGACCCGGGGACGTCGGCGACGGACTGCCGCCCCGCGCTGGCCGGCTCCGGACGGTCCACGAGCATCGCCCGCAGCGACAACGACGGGTCGTCGAGGCTCTTCAACCACAGGTCTCGCTCCTGCCCCGGGGCGGGCGCCGGCACCGTGACCGCAAGCGAGGATGCCGGGCCGGTGGACCCGTCCGCGTAGATCGGCGTCGCCGTGTAGATCACCGGAACGCCGAGCGGCGCCTCATGGTCGTAGGCAGTGCCGACACCAGCCACCGCCCACGCCGGGTCGGCGGACCGCACGGGGACAGGGGCGCCGCCGCCCGGGTCCTGGCGCACGATGCGAACCTTGATGATGTCGCCCGTTGTCGGGACCGCGGTGACTCGGTCGGACGGGGATGCGTGCGCGGCGCCCTCCCACACACACCCCGGCTGGTCGCCGTCGACGTACTCGCTCGGACCGTCGACCCCAGTCTCGATCATCATGCCGTCGGACAGCCACACCGTCCCCGCAGGCGCCGTATAGGCCACCGCAATGCGGTCGACCGTCACCCCCACGGGCACCGTGTACGTCGCCGTCATCCGCACCCAATCGTCCACCACGGGCGGGACACCCGCGGTCGCGGTGCCGTGCGTCGTCGTCGCGTTCCGGAAGCTGAAGAACACGGTCGTACCGGTGCCTGGCACCCGCACCCACGCCGAGACACGGATCGTGGCCCCCGCCGGGACCGCCTCGCACAGATACTGACTGCCCGAGGTCGTACCAGTCGCGGAGTGCTGGATACAGGCTGTGCCGTACCGGGCATCAGTGGTGATGCGATCCCGCGCAGACCCGGCATAAACCAGGGTGTTGGAGAGATCGACCTCGACACTCGGGTTCAGCGCCCGGTTCCGGGCGGCGGGCGGGGTGTTGCCGTTATACGACAGCGCCACCCCCGCCCACGGCTCATCCACGATGGCGCCCAGCCACCCATCCGGGGACACCACCCGATCCGGCGGTGTCACCTGCGGCGCGGTCGGATCCACAATCAGCGGCACCGGTTACCTCCCCTTCGTGCCCGCCCGCGCGCTGCGGCGGACAGCACTCAGCCGCGCATCCACGCGGGTATCGAAATGAGCAGCCAGCTTCTGACCGTCGTCAAGAACTAGGGCGACGGACATCCCATCGAGCTGCGCGAGCGGATCGGACCCCGCCCGCTGTGAGGTCACCGGGACTACCGCGGCGGCCGGCACTGCGTTCTCGCCCAACCGGGCAGCCTGCGCGGCGACCGCGGGCGCCATCGCCGCCATGCCCGCGACGACTCCGGCCCCGACATCGGTGCCGGCCTGCGCGCCCTTCCGCGAGGGCGAGTGGGCGTCGATGCCCTTCTTCGACCGGATCGCCTTGATCGCCGAGTTGCCGAGCTTGGTCATCGCGTTTTGGATGTCCTTCTGCTGGCCAAGCAGGCCGGCCAGGAACCCGCGCGAGGCATCCTTGCCCGCGTCGTACATCGCGTCAGCCATCGACCGGCCGTAGGACGTTGAGAGCGAACTGCCGGACTTCACCAAAGCGTTGAGTTGCTTCATATCGGCAGCCGAGGCCCCAGACACGAGACCGGCCAGCTTTGATTCCGGACCCATCTCAATCAACTGACTGATCAGATCCTTGGACGCGCCGCGCTTCTGCGCCGTGGCGATCGCGGACTGGAAGCCCTTTACGGTCGCCTGCCGCTCTCGCATGCCGGTGATCAGGTCACCGACCGACTGCGCGTCGCCGAGGTTGGATACGGCGAGGTAGTCGGCGGCGGTCTTGCTCTTGTCGGACGCGTACCCATGCGCAGCGTTGATCTTCGAGGTGATGGCGTCGCGCTGCTTCGCCATCGCCTGCAGCTTGGCCGACGCCTTCTCAGTCGACTTGACCAGCGACCGCCCTGCCCTGCCCGCCGCGCCGAGATCCTTCGTCAGCCGCTTCGCCGCCGACGCGATCGTCGACGCCGAGCCCGTCAGGCTCTTCTTAAATACATCCAGGTCGGTGCCGATCTCGCCCGGCTTCTTCACCTTGGCGGTGCCCTTGGCGAACCCGCGCACGGGACCGAGGCCAGCCGCCATCCGCCGGGACTCGGCGTTGGAGTAGATAACCTCCCCGCCCCGGAACCGCATCAGCTCCGGCCCGTTCTCGCCGACCCACGCGATCTCGCCCGGCCTCGGCGAACCGCCGTCGGCGTACCCCTTGAAGCCATAGGTGTCGGTGAACAGCGGGTCATGGTAGCTACGTGCGCGGCTACCGATCACGACGCCATCACCACCGCGGCTCTCAACATTGGTGCCGTTGATCGTGCCCGCGGTGTGACCAACACCGGCATTCGTGACGCCGATCATGTATGGGGAGCGGGCGTTACGAACCCATCCTGCCGGTGCGGTCGCCCCACTGAATGACCCAGTCGCCCAACGGCGGTGCGGGCGCTCGCCCCTGATCACGGACTCAATCGCGGACACAAGACCCGAGCAGTCCCAGCTCGGGTTGCCGTTGCCGCCCCACTGGTAGGGCTTGCCGTTCTGCGTGCGCGCCCAGGACAGCGCGGCCTTGTAGCCCTTGCCGCCGACACCGGCTTTCTCCATCTCGGTATCGGCCTTGCCGGAGTACCCGAGGATGCTCTCGATCATCTTCTTCGGGATGCCAGTGATCATGTCCTTGTACAGCGACGCGCTGCCCGAGATCTTGTTGATCAGCGGCTTGACCACGCTGTTGAGCCCGGCCTCGGCACTAGCCTTGACGCCGTCCTTCAACCAGCCGACTCCGGACTTTGCGAGGTCGACCCCCTTCGACGCGGTCGACTTGACCCAGCCGAAGATGCCGCCCTTCGCGAACCCCTGCCCGTCACGGAACGCCGACAGGGAACGCCCTTGCATCGCGGCCCGGTTGACCGCGTGCAGGCGCGCCCGCTCGTACGGGTCTTTCATCGCTTCGGAGACATAGACACCTTCGCCGCGGCGCATCGGGACGAGTTGGTCATCGCCATTCCGCCAAGACGACTGGCCCGGCAGGATCCCGCCGCCTGCGAAGCCCTTGAACGCGGGTAGCTTCGGGGCCCCGAACGCGCCCGCAATCTGGTTCCAGACGCCTCGGATGCCCCTGTTGTAAACGGTATCGATCACGAACGCGACGGGCCTCTTCGCGATCGATTCAAGCTTGTCCCACTGAGTCTTGATCGCGTCTTTGGCTTTCCCGAAAGAATCGGCCACAGCCTTGACGCCCAATTTCAGCGCATCGAATGCAGGCTTCGTAGCCTTGTTCCACAGCCATGATGCCTTGTCGCCGATCCATTGAAATACGGGCTTGGCTTTGGTTTCCCACAGGTCTTTCAACTTGGCGCCGAGCAGCCCGATCCCGATTTTCATCAGGTCCCATGCGGGCTTGATCCGGTTGTTCCACAGCGAGACGGCCTTATCGCCAATCCAGCCCAGAACCGGTGAAAATACGTTCTTCCACAGCCACGACGCGACCGCGCCAACCGCCTTGACCTGCGCGACGATGGAGTTGAACGCGGGCTTGATCGCCACGTTCCACAACCAAATTGCCTTGTCCGCGATCCACCCGAAAACGGGTCCGAGGACCGTCGACCACAGCCACGAACCCACCGCCGCGAGCACCTTGAACGCGGCGACGATCGGGAAGATCGCCACGACGAGCAGGATCTTGGCGGCCGTGCCGATGAACGAGAACACCGGGGCGAGGATCGTGTTCCACAGCCACGACGCGGCTGTACCGATCGCCCGCAGCCCCGTCATGAAGCCGTCCACGACGGGCTTGATCGCGCTGTTCCATGCCACCGAGGCCGCAGCCTGAATGCCGGTCCACGCGCCCTGAACGATGCTCCGGAATGTGTCGCTCTTCTTGTACGCGACGACGAGCAGCGCCGCGAGGGCTGCAATACCCGTGATGATCAACCCGATCGGGTTTGCGTTCATCACCGCGTTGAGGACCCCTTGCGCAACGGCATACCCGCGGGTGACTGCAGCCGTAGCAAGGATCACCCCGCGATAGATCGAGAACGTTGCCGTCGCCGCACCGGTCGCGATCGCCGAGGCGCCCATCGTGAGAGCGAGACCCCCGACGGCGACGCCGAGCGGCAGTAGCCACGCCCCGTAGTCCTGCACCCACTGAGCACCAGCGGCGAACGCCGACGCTGTACCCGTCACGGCGGGGACGAGCGTGCTGATCATCACTGCGCCGACCATTTTGGTAGGTGGCAGTACGTCGTCTCGGAGGAACCGCCCGAGCCGCGCGACGGCGGGCAGCGCGTACTTGTCCGCGACGGTCGCGAGGCCCTGCAGCGCCTGCCGTTTGAACACCTCGATGTCATTCGTCGCGGTGTCGTGCAGAGACTTGCCCATCTTGTCGGCTGCACCGCCGACTTGTCCGAGGCCGACGGCCGCCGTTGAGGGGTCCATCGCGAGCAAACTCGCTCCGAGGTCCTCGGCTTGGGTACCGAACAGCGAGACAGCGATCTGTGACTGCTTGACCGGATCCTTGATCCCGCGCAGCTTGTCAAGGGTGAGATCGAGGACTCCGTTTGCGGCTTTCCCGCCGCGGGCGAACTTCGCCGCCATGTCGTCGGCGTTGAGCCCGAGTGCCTTGAACCCGCTTGCGGTTGAGTCGCTGCCGTCGACTGCAAGGATCGAGAATTCCTTGATCGCGTCAGCTGCGACATCCCCGTCGCGGGCGCCCTCCTTGAGGGCTTGATTGATCATCCCGATCCCGGTCGCCCCGTCGATCCCGGCCTTACGCCACTGAGTCGAATATTCGTTGACCGTGTCGAGCAGATCGCCCGCCTTGTCGGCGCCCGACTGGAAACCCTTGGTCAGCAGATCGAACGCCTGCTTGCCGTTCTTGGCGAGTCCCGTTCTGATGAGCTGCCCGGCAGCTTTCGCCGAGTCGCCGACGTCGGCGTCGAACGTCTCGGCGAGATTCAGCGCCGCCTTGCTGAGCTCGGCCAGATCCTTCTTCGGCGCAGTGACCGCAGCGACACCGTTCTGTGCGAGCGCCTTGAGTGAGTCGCTGATCTGGTCGATCGACTCGCCGTACCCCTTTGCGTACACCGACCCGGCGATCTTCCCGAGCCGCGCCGACTCCTTCGAACTCAGCCCGAGTTGGGCGCCGAGCTTCGCAGTCGCCTTGTTCTGCTCGACCGCCTTCGCAAACCCGGCCGCGAACAACACCCCGGCGCCGGCCGCGACCCCGGCAACGCCTGCTTTCAGGACTCCGCCGATCCCGGACAGGAACCCGCTGCCCGACTCACGGCCGGCACGCTGCCCCGCGTCGCCGGACGGCCCCGTGATCTGCCGCTGCAGCTCGGTACCGAACCCCCGCGTCGACGGAACGACGGACACATATCCGACACCGACCTCGACCGGCACGACGGATCACCCCCCGGGAAGTACCTGCGAATTGATTCGGTCGTACGCGGCGCGAGCCTGCGCGTGCTTCTCAGCCTCGGCCGCCGTCGTGTCCTCAGGCAGCGGGTCGCCCGGCCGCCACGCCTGCTCGGGCCATGGCATCGGCGGCTTCTTCGGGTCGCGGTTGGCGTTCATGAACGCGGTGAGCAGCAGCGCGAGGAGATCCTGCGAGTCGGCCGCCGCCCAGTCGGCATGTGTCCAGTGGTGGCCGGCCACCGCGCGAGCGGCCGCGCCGTCAGGCGGCAGCCCCTCGACCATGACGCGCAGCAGCCGCAGCGTGATCTCGCCCCGCCAGAACGCGGCGAGCGGACCGCCGGGCCCGTAGCCGGGGTAGTGGTGCGCGAGGTCGGCCTCGACCGCCTCGGGATGCTCGCCGAGGACGTCGAGCACGTTGTACTCGACGAGCTGCTCGACGTCCTCGGAGCCGCCGCCGGTTACTGCCTCGGCGGCCGGTGCTTTCCCATCGTGTCCTGCATCTCTGCACGGACCGCGAGGAAGACGAGCATGATGCCGTTCGCATCGCCGCCGCTCTTCACGTACGCGTCCCACTGGTCGCCGAGCAGCGCTCGCGCCTTGCCGGCGTCGCCCTCCGCAGCATCGATCGCCTTGTTCGTCTCGTCGTCGGCGAACAGCGGGTGCGGGAACGTGTAGGTCTTCCCGTCGTCGGTCTCGACCTCGACCTGATCGCCGCCGACTGCCTCGGAGTACGACGCCTTGACGGCGGACAGACGGTAACGGGCCTTACCGGGCTTGCTCATGATCAGTTCCTCGTTCCTTGGGTGAGCTGCGGGTGAGCGTTGGAGAGCGAGGGGCGGTGGGGCTCACCCAGAACCGCCGCCCCTCGCCCGATCAGGGGCGGGTCACGGCGTGTCGGGAGCGAACGCACGCCACCCCGGGCCGTCGACCCAGTTCCGGCACGACGTGCCGAGCACCGAGTCGCGGAACGCGTTGAACGTCACCGGACGCTGCGTCTCCGTCGAGCGGGCCCACTGCTCGTCGTCGCGGCTTGTGAGCCTCGCGCGGGGGAAGAACTTGACGATGTAGATCTCGGCGCCGGAGTCGTCGTAGTCCAGACCGATGAACAGCAGCCGCCGGTACGGGTTTTTCGGCGTCGCCGCCCGGTCCCACTGCCACGCCGTACCCACAGCGGGCAGCGCCCCCGTCCCGGACAGCGGGAGCCCCTCGTACAGGGCGAGCGTTGCCGCGTTCGTCTCCTGCGGGGCGAACTGCGCGCTGAGCACGTCCGACTCGACGTCGGACCGGGTCGGTTCGACCGACTGCGAGCTCGTAACGTCCGTCATCGACAGATCGCCCGTGAACGTCAGACCGTCATCGGTGGTGTACCCGACGGCGACGTATCCGGCCGGGATCGGGTTCAGGGCGCCATCGGCCGTGGCGAACGGAGCGGTGACAGCTGCTGCGGTGTAGTCCGCGGCGTACACCGCCTGTACGAGCTGCTTGCGGATGAATTCGTTGTGCAGACCGGTCTCAAGCGAGACCGGCTCGGTCGGGGTACCCATGGGCTTACCTCCATAAAGAAACCCCCGGCCGATGGCGCGGGGGCGTGCGGTCAACGGCGGGTGAGCCGGTCAGACAGTGAGGGTCGCCCCTCGAATGGAGAGCTCGACGGCGAACGCGTACCGAGGCGACGACGTTGCCCCGTCGGGTAGTAGGTTCGGGCCCCCGACCTCGACGACGTCGTACACCACGGTGCCCCGCCATCCCGGCATAGCGAGCGTGAGCGCCCGTACGACCGTCACCAAATCGGCGGCGTCCGCCTCGGTCGCGCCCCAGCAGTGCACATCGAGCCGCGGCCGGTCAGTAACGACGTCGAGCTGCACGCCGCCGATCCGCTCGGCTCGGACGAGCCGGGGTGGCCGGGGATTCGGCACGCGGGTACCGACGTGCACCGGGTCGCCGCGGGCGACCAGTCGCTCGCGCAGGTACCGCGAGTACACCTCGGCCGCGTCCGGGAACGCGATCGCCTCGGGCATCAGTCCGTCCCCCTCGCCGCGTCGAGGCCGCGCAGGAGTGCCGCCCGAGACACCTCGGGGTCGTCGGTCGAGTAGTCGCCTATGACCGCGCCGCGCACACGGTGGTCATCGACCTCAACATCGGTTCGGAACTGCCCGCCGGCCGTGCTCGCCGAGGCTGCGCCCCGCTCGGCCGCACGGGTCTTCCGTTCGATCAGCGCTCGCGTGCCAGGCGACTTGAGGAACCCGGCGATGTTGCGCCGGTTCGGGACCACCCGCATCCGGGCCATGCGTTCACCCCTCGACTGTCTTGAGCCTGATCTCGTAGTGATGGAGCTCGGCCGGCTCGAACGCCGGACCGGGCGGGGCGATCACCTCGAACTGCGTTCCGTTCCAGTGGACTCGGGCCGAGCCGTGCACCGCGAGCCGCGCGCCGCCAGTGGTCCACGGGTTGCACATCAGCAGCCACTCGCCGATCTGTGCGTCGCGTTGGTTGGTGTCCTCGGCCCCGGTGGTCTGTTGCATCCACCCCTGCACTGCAACGCGTGTGGACGTCGACCAGTCGTCGACGACGTTGCCGTACCGGTCCGTTGTGCGGCCCGGGTGTTCGACGTCCAGGAGGTGAGGCAGCAAATCGTCGGGGATCACAGCAGCCGCCGACAGATGTCGGCGGGATCATCACGCCACCTGCCGTGGTCGACGAGCACGACGGAGTATGCGGCGTCGGCGTCCGGGTCGGTCGTGTCCTCGGGCTGCAGCTGCTCGATCTCGTCCTCGGTGAGGTAGAGACCGCCGTTCTCGCCGAGCGTCTCGGAGTACTGGCCGATCGTCCTTTGCCTGTAGCCGCCGCCGTTCGCGATGGCCCGGCGGGTCACCGCGACCGCGATCGCCCGCGTCGTCTCCGGGGCCGGGGTGTACCCCGTCGGGATATGCCGCCGCATCAGCGCCGACGCATCGTCGAGGTACGCCGCAACTTGATCGCGCTTCGCCCCGGCGAGGGTGACGGCGGCGCGCTTCTCGTAGTCCTCGACCGTCGCATACGCCGCCATCCCCGTTACTCCTCTCGCTCGACGACGTCGGCCGCCTCGCACGCCGCGATGATGTCCTCGCGGCTCGCGGCGGCGGCGACCTCGACGTCGTGCTGCTCGGCGAACGCCCGCCATGCCTCGACGCCAGAGCCGCGGCCGGACCGAGGCGGCGCCTCGACGTCGCCGCCCGAGCCGTCGCCGCTGTCGTCCTGGTCGTCGGCGTCGGCGAACGCATGGTCGCCGATCTTCCGCAGTGCGGCCGCCGGGATCCTGTCGTCGGGCCCGTAGGCGACGCCGTCGACGTGTACGTATGCGATCAGTCGTCGGCTCATGCGAGTACCTGCGCCTTGAACGTGAGGTTCGGCTCGCGCAGAACCGGGATGCCGACCGCGGCCGCGTGCGTCCAGACCCTGACCGGGTCCTTCGTCTTCCACTGCGCGGCAACGATGCCGGGCTGCTCGCCGGGCTGCAGCGCGTATTCCTCTTCGAGCGACTCGGCGGTCGTGCCGAGCAGCGTCGCCCCGAGGTCGGTCGGCGCGGCCGCCGAGGTGGCGCCGGGCTCGGGCAGCAGCGCGATCGCGTTGCCCGGGGTGATCCGGGTCGCGACGCCGTCGACCTTTACCCGGGCGTCGTACACCTCGATCGGCGGCAGCCCCATCGAAGCGAGCACGGCGTTCACCTGATCGTTCGTCGCCATCGGTGCGACGCCCGCGGGCGCGAGCGGGTACACCTGCCGAATCACCTGATCGCACTGCGTCATGTGCTGCAGTACAGCCTTCGGCATGAGGATCACGGCCGGCGTCTCGCCGTTCGTGTCCTCATAGGTGGCGATCCACGACGGGAGATCAGTGAGCGGCTTCGCGTTCGCGTGATCCGACCACAGCACCGCGGCAACGACCGAGTGCGAAGCGATCCGCCCGAAATCAACGGTCGTCTTCAGCTCGGGAACCGGCACGGCGGCACCGACGAGCGCAGCGCCGCGGCCGACCTCGAAACGCGCGGCGATGTTCGCCGCGATGCGGTTCGCATCCCGGGCGATGAACGGGAGCGCATCCGTGCGGGCGAGCTTCCGCTGCCGCAGCCGGTCGTACTCGTTGAACGGGATCTTCTCGCTGATGGGCGGCAGCTCGCCCATCACCTTGCCGATTCCCTCGCGGCGGCCGATCTTGCTCTCGGTGTCCCACGACCGGTACGACGCAGTCTCGGCGAGACCGCCGCCGCCCTTGACGAACTCGTACACGATGTCGTCGACCTCGACGTTCGGCAGCCATCGCGACAGGGTGAACTTGTTCACCTGCAGATCGGCGAGCGCCGCACGAATGAGCCCGGTGAGCGCCGTCGGCTCGATGAATTCGGTATCCAGGGTCCAGCTCATCTAGACCACTCCTCTCAGACGAACCGGATCGAGCCGGCAACGTCGGTCTTTCCTGCCGCGTCGACGGCGACAGGCAGGCGCGACTCGCGCACCTTGCCATGCGTGAACAGCGCGCCGGCCGGGTCGATGGTGTTGACCGTCGGCGCCCCGACGGCGGAGTACAGGAACCCGACGAGCGTCTGCCGCCCGTCGGTCGCCGTGTCGTTGTACGGCCCGTACTTCCCGCCGGCCGCGATCTGCCCGAGCGGGATACCCGACTTGAAATATCCGTCGGGGTAGTGGGTCGCGGGCGTGAACAGCGACGTATCGAGCACGATCGTTTCGGTCGCCTGCGTCCCGTGCTCAGATCCGAGCCACGACTGATCGTCGGTGCCGAACCATTCGGTCGTCTGTGCAAGGTTCATCGTGATCCCTCCCGGATCATCAGGTCTTGTTGCCGCCGCCGAGCAGCGACTTGTAGAGCTCGGCGCCCTCGGCGAGCGAACTGCCACCGTTGCCGCCGCTGCTGCCGCGCTGCCGCGTGCCCTGGTAGCCCCCGCTGCGGGATCGGCGGCGCGTGTCGCGCTCGTCGCCCTGGCCGTCGTCCTTGTCGGACTTCTTCGGCGCGAGCCTGTCGACCAGTTCGGCAATGGCGTCGTCGTCGACCTCGCCGTCGTCGTTGACGTAGCGGCGCAGGTTGATGTCGTCGAGGACGTCTTTCGCCTCGTCGATCCGCCCCTTTGCCGCGGCGAGGAACGCGGACTTGGCGACGCGTTCGCCGGCCTTGGTGCGTTCCTCGGCTCGGGCAGCGGCGACCGCTTCGTCGACCTTCTTGTCGATGTCGCTCATTCCCTCGCGCTTGACCCGCGCGAGTTCCTTCGCCGCCGCGGCGTTCTCCTTCGCCCGTGCTTCGTGCTTGCGCGCCTGCGCCTTCCACTTCTCGGCGTCGGCCTTGTGGTCGACCGTGTCGTCGTCGCCCTTGTCGGACTCGTCGGCGTCGGCGTCCCGGTCGTCGTCGTCCAGGTCCCCGGTATCGCCGTCGCCGCCGTCGTCCGGGGCGCCGCCGAGGATCGGCCACACCGGGTACAGCTCGGCCGGGTCCTCGTCGGGGCGCGGCTTGCGCCAGCCAATGGCGAGCTGCCCGGTCCGGGCGTGACGGGGCAGAGTACGCGTGCGCATGGTGATGTCTCCCGTGTCGGGTAGGGGTGAGCAGTGGTGTGCGCCGTGTCGGCGCCCGGGTCACGACGGGATGTCGCGGGGCCCGGTGAAGTTCTGCCGACGTACGGCCAGCAATGGGCCGATCTCGCCGTGCTCGCGCGTAATGATCACGTCGCGATAGTCGGGGGCGCGGCCGCCGCGGTCGGACTTGCCGAGGTCACGCGCGATCGCGTCGTGCGCCTCCTTCAGCAGCCGCTCGTCGATGACGTGCCCCGGGTCGCGGCTGCCGGGCAGCGGCTCGGGCTTGCAGTGGCAGCCCGGATGGATCGGCATCAGCTTCTCGACCCGGTACCGCTGCGTCGACGCGATCGTGCACAGCGCGCAGTTCTTCCCGCTGCTGAGACGACGACGGAAGTACCGGGCGCCGCCCCGCTGCATCGACTGCTGCGCGGCATGGGTGCGGGCGAGCTGCAGGTCGGTCTCGGTGATGCTGAGCAGCCGCGTACGCCCCTGCCCGATCGCGTCGACGGCGTCGTGCCCTCGCGCAAGAGCTGTCCACGTCTGCACGAACGGACGCCGGTACACCTCGGCCGGCGGGGTGCCGCGCAGCGCCTCGCCGAGCTGCACGCCCGCCGGGGCGGCTGCGCCGCCGAGCATGTCGGCGATCACCGCCGACAGGTAGGCGTCGGTAATCTGCCCCATTTGCTGCTGCGTCGCGAGCACGACCGGCAGCACACGCTCGATGAACACGGCGGCGTCGGCATCCCGGTAGCTACCGAGACCGTCGAACGCGGCCAGAACGAACCCGATCAGCCGGTCGCGCAGCGAACCCGACAGAGCGTCGTACCGGTCGCTGAGTGCCGCCTGCAGCGCCTCACCCACCGAGCACCCCACCGTCGTCGGCCGAGACGTTGCCCGCCGTCGGCGCCGCTGCCGGTGCAGGCAGCAGCGACGCGGCGAGCAGCGCCTGAGATGCAGCGCCCGCCGTGATGCGCCGCACCTGCGCCGGCGTCTCGCCCATCTCCTCGGCGACGACGTCGAGCGGGTACCCGATGCTCTTGAGCTTCGTCGCAGCGTCGGCCTTGACCGCGAGACTCGCGTGCGCCGGGTTCGCCCATCGCACCTCGGCCTCGGTGTAGTCCTCGGGCACGCCTGCCTGTGCGGCACACAGCGACATGACCGTTTCGATCCCCTCGCCGAACGCGGCGATGTGCTCGCGGATCTTGGCCACGTGCAGGATGTCGAGTGCCCCGATCGTGTCCGCGCTGATGTTCACCAGGTCGCCCCCGTAGTAGTAGACGGGGGTCTGCGACAAGATCAGCATGTCGCGCACATCGCTCTCGTGTTCCTTGAGGAACCCCGACAGATCGGCGGCCGACAGCTGCCCGAACTGCGCGTTGTCGCCCTCGCTCGCCCACACCACACCCGGACCGGGGATGAAAGGCTGCTCGACCGTGGTGATCCCGGTCGCCGGATCCTTCTTCTTCGCGAACCGGTGCCCCTTGATCCACTTCTGCGGGAAACCCGAGTTCCTGCTCGCCGCCATGCGGTTCAAGATCCCCATGTTCACGCGATCTTGAATGTCCAGCACTCCAGCAAACTCGGGCTCGGGGTCCTCGCCGAGATCGGGCATGCGGGCGAACTCGACGAGCGGCAGCATCCCGAGGTCGTGCGGCTCGCCGTCGTCCTGGTCACCGACGTACACCCACGAATCGGGCCCCCACGGCAACCGCCGCGCGCACCGCTCCGCAGTCCGGTACGGAAACGACCGGTCGTCGAAGAAGATCCGCGCGTGCCCGTAGCCGTCGACATCGTCGTGCCACGCCTTGAGCCCGACATACGGCTCGCCCGTCTCCGGGTCACATTCGACGATGCACTCGCGCGGGTGCTCAGCAGTGATCAGCGGCGACGGCCGGCCGTTCTCCTCGGTCCGGGTCGGGTGCGCACCGACGAGCATGTACCCGACCGACTGCGACATTGCGACCCGCCACACGAGTTTCTGCCGGCTGTCGAGCCGGTTCTGCTGCCACCACCGCGACGCCCGATCGTCCGGCTCGCCGTCAGGCCCGGTGACGCCGAGCGCGGTAAGCCGGTGTACGGATGCGTTGCTGATGACCTGACAGAAGTTCGTGCGGCTCTTGCGCTGGAAGTCTATGAACGCCTGCTGCGCGTTCGGCGGCAGCTCGGGAAGCGGCGGCCGACCGCGGTAGTACCGCCACCACTCGTCGAGCACCCGCTCGCGCTTGCGCATCTGCCGGCCGAGGCGCAGCAGCCAGAAGTCGGGGTTACCGATCTCCGGTGTCTCGTCGAGCACGTCGCCCCCTCTCGGGCTGTCAGAAGGTGAAGCCGCCCATTTCCTCGACCTCGACAGCGAGGCCGGCAGCGATCGCGTCAAGGCGGCACTGCCACGCGAGGACCGCGGCGACCGCGGCGTCGATCTTGTTGGGGCTGTCGGGGTTGGCCTTCATGATCTGGATCCCCGACCGGGTCTTGCGGCGGCGGGAGTTAAGCAGATGCCGCACCAGCGCCGACGACCCGTCGTGCGTCAACTCGCGCTCCGTCAAGGCCGTGTGGAACTTCTCCAGGGCCCGCACGATCAACGTGCTGCGGCCGCCGGTCATCCACCATTCGATGGGATGGTTCCGAGTCGACTGCACTTGCAGGCGCGGCCCGTACGCCGCTTCCCAGTCCGCGACATGCGATTCCCATTTCGCGGGGTCGGCGTACATGCCGACAACGTCGTACCGGTCGAACACCTCGGCGACCGTGGCGAGCACCTCGACGACCGGGACTTGCCAGCCCTCGCCGGGCTCGCCCGTCGGCGGCTTCCACCCCTTCGGCTGCTCCCATACTCCGATCTCGAAGAGGTGCCCATCGGACAGCCGGCACCCGATCAGCGCCGTCGCGTCAGTGACGCCGCGCGACCGCTTCCGCGAACCGTCGAACCCGAGCACGATCCGGTCGCCCGGCAACACCTCGCGGTCGAGGTCGGACGCCGCCCGCACCTCGGGCGCCGACAGCCACGCGTCGGATGCATGGGTGATCTGGTTCAAAAAGTCGGCGCGCAAGTCCTGGACGTCGTTCGACGTGTCCCAAAACGCCTCGGTGATCCCCTCGATCGGCGACCAGCCGGGCGCGCACGGCGGGTCGTGCAGCACGCACCCGTCGGGATGGTCGCTGCTGTCCCCGTACGCGTACCGCAGCCCGGCCGTGAGCGACCGCACATCGGTCATGTCCGTCTCGGGCAGCGCCTCGCGGTGGTCGACCAGGATGCCGCGCGCCCGCGACCGGCCGTCGATGATCGCCTGATAGTCGGCGGCGCTGTTCTCGGCGACGCTGCCCTCGCCGGGCGTGAACGCGTTCGGCGTCTCGATGATGCTGCCGCCGAGCTTGGTCGCGTTGAACCGCAGCGTCTTCGCGAGCTTGATCCCGCCGTTGGACTCCGTCCACTCTTCCGTCTGGTCGAGCGACGCAAAGCACGCCGGGTCACCCTTGACCGAAGTTGCCGACGACGTGATCGGGGAGATCTTCCCGCGCGGCAGATAGATCACGGTGTCGAGCACGTCGAGCCCATAGTCGGTCGACAGCGACCCTCCCCGCGCCATCTCCAGCAGCGGGAGCCACGTGTTGTCGGTCTGCGCCTCGGTCACCGCGGCGATGCGTACGAGCGGCGTCCGGATCGAGTGCCACGGCCGGCCCACCGGCTCGCCGTACGCATCCCATCCGTCCGGCACGACGTCGGCGCACGCCTCGGCGAGCGCAATCGCCCCGACGAACGGACTCTTGCCCCACCCGCGCGGCCGCGACAGCAGCGCCCGGTGAATGATCCGCTTCCCGGTCACCGGGTGCAGCTCGTAGTACCCGCACAAGAACTCTGCCTGCTCCTGCGTCGGAACGAACGGCTCGCCGTCGTCGCGGCCGGGCTGTGCAAGGTTCTGCATCATCCAGTCGAGGACGTACCAACCCAGCGTGGGGCGCTCGCCCTCGAACTCAGGGCCACGCCACGGCATGCCGCCCCCTACTCGTCGCCGGTCGAGGACTTCCCGCCCGGAAGCGAACGCAGCTTTGCCGCCCCGTACCGCTCGCGCGCGGACGGGCCGCCCGAGCTACCGCGGCCCTGGTCGGCGCCGTCCGCCTCGGCGAACACCATGCGCAGCCGCGCCCGGTCCGCCGGGGTCGCGCCGAACGCGGCAACGCGCAGCCGCAGTTCGCCGGCGGCCGACAGATCGCCGCGCCACAGCCGGGCGTGAATCAGCGCAGTGTCGAGCAGGTACTGCCAGTCGGACGACCCGAAGTGCTCGGCCTGCGGGCTGTCGATCCACGTCTGCCACCACTCGCGGGTGCGCTCCGGCCACACGAACTCAACGAGCTGTCCGTCACGTTCGACGCGGAAATCGGGAAGTTCGGGCGCCTCGGCCTGCTCCCACCGCAAGACCGTCTGCGGGATCGCGTCGGCGTTCCTGCGCGCCTTCCGTCCGGCCGGCTTCGGCGCCGGGCCCATGCCTGCCATTACTCGCCCCCCATCGCCGCGTGGTCCACCATCTGCCGAACTTCGGCGATCGCGGCCGCGACCTGGTCGCGGAACCCGTCGAGGTCGGCCTCGAACCGCAGCCGTACCGGGTAGCCGTCAGGGCCGACCGGTACCTCGTTCGCCGGAATCTCAACCGTCTCGGCCGTGACGATCACGCCCCGCGCGCCGATCTCATCGGCGACCACGTGCCAGTAGCTCTGTATCGGCGCCTGGTCCATGCCGAGCACGATGCGCTGCGGCGGACACTGGTCGACAACGAGCACGAACTGCGGCCGCTCGTCGTCCGCACCTTCGGGCAGTTCAAGGATCTGCAGTCGCGGCATGGCTGTACCTCCCGTGTCGGGTGCGCCGCAGCGCGCCCGTGTCGGGGCGCTACAGCAGTGCGTCGATTACGTGCTGCAGGTCGCCGAGCCGCCGCGGCTTGTCGCCGAACGTCCGCCCCGTGACTGCCATGTACCGGCCCGTCGCGTACAACTCGACCGAGCCGCCGTGGAATGTGATGCGCCTGCCGTGTTCCAGCGCACCGCGCCCCCACACGTGCAGTCCCTCGCCGGACCGGGACACCTCGACCCACGTGTCGCCGGCGGCATCGAGGATCGTCTGCGCCCACGGAAGCGGGGCGCCGTCCTGGTCGAGGCAGTGGTCGAGGTCAAGGCACACGAGCCCGTCCCCGTTGAGAACGAACCCGAGCCCGACGCCCGCCGTCGAGCGGTCGGCGTCGCGGTAGCGCGACCACGTCGACGGGTCGGTGCTGCTCGCCACCGAGCCGCCGATCGTGAGCGGCACCTTACGAGCGGTGTGCCGGATCCATCGCGGCCGGCTCGTCAGCTCGGTCGGAATCGTCCGCCGGGCACGAGCAGCGGCAGCGCGACACCGCGGCGCGCAGAACCGCGCGTGCCGCCGAGCCGTGATCGGCATCGGTCCGTCGCAGTGCTCGCAGCAGCGGCTCGTAGTCATGTGTCCAGTCTACAGCCGCGTACGCTTTTAACGCTCTGACCTGCATGTATCAGGTGCGTATCGGGACCACGGCAGGCTGAGAGGCGATCTGCGGGCCCTCGACCGCGCGCCATCAGATCAGCCTGCCGCACCCCTGCCCGCCCGCCAGCGGACCGCCCACGTGTCGCCACGTGGCCGTTTTCCCCAGACCCGTACACAATCCGAGCCGCAGCACCTCCCGAGCGCCGTGAGGGGCGGGGAGGGGGAGTCACCCCCCAGGGGGGCGGGGTTCAGATTTTCGGGTCGGGCTGTTCGGTTTCAGATCAGACCGGGATGCCGTTCGGGCGGTCGTTTCGCGGTCTCGCGCCATCGGGCTGCGTTGCCCTCGCGGCTGCTCTTGACTGCGTGGTGGTGTGCGCAGAGCGCCTGCAGGTTCTCGTACCGGTGGTCGTTGCCGGGCACGATGTGGTCGACCTGGTTGGCGTGGTGTCCGCACACGACGCGCCCCTCGCGCCATCGGCATCGGTGTTCGTCGCGGTGCAGGACGTAGGGCCGGATGACGGTGTACCAGTCGGCCGGCAGCTCGTCGCGTCGAGTGCTGTCTGCCCACTGCCCGCTCATGGTGTGTTGTCCTCGGGTTCGTCGTAGTGCTCGGGCTCGGTCTGATCGGCTCGCTCGGTCGTCGAGTCGAGTGAGACGCGGTCGAGGTCGAGTGCGGTGAATCCGATCGGTGTGCGGTGCTGCTCGTCGGCCGGCTCGGAGTCGAGTGCGGTGAGCAGCCGTATGGCTGTGGCCTCGATCTGTTCGAGGGTGGTCTGCTCGCCGGGGTTGGTGCTGATGTCGATCTCGCGTGTCCCGTCGGTGAGGCGTACGCGCATGGCGGGGGCCTCTCTCGGGCGGGGGGGTGAGGGGCGGGGAGTATGACGACGGTCCCGGGGTGGTGGTCCGGGGCCGGGGTGGCGATGTCTGGGGCGGGGCCTATTCGTTGGCGGTGGTGATGCCGGTCGCCTCGCCGTTGACGAGTGTGGCGAACACTCGGGCTTGCGGTTCTTTCTTCGCGGCGACGGGGTACAGGATCACGCCGTCAGGGTGCTCGATGGTGATGTACAGCTTCGTCTCATCCTTCTTGAGCCACAGCGCGAAAATGCCGGCCAAGGCGACGCGGGTCGCGGTGATGCGTTTCCGTGCGGTCTCGCCGAGTTCGATCGTGACGCGTGATCCCTCGACGGGAATTGGTCTTTGCCCGGCTTGGTGGAACTTCGCTCCGATCACGGTCACGCCTGCCGCGGCCGCTGCGACGCGAATGTTCGCGAGGTGCTTTGCGGCCTGCTTCTCTGCGTCGGTCTTCTTACTGCCGAACATTGTGAACCCCCATGGTTCCGGGTGAGGTTCCATGGTGACGGGTGGGGCGTTCGGGGGGAAGCGAACAGCCCCCGCGGTGTGGGCGGGGGCTGTCGGGTGGTTTCTGATTCCGGGCATGCGGAACTGCGGCCAATCTTGCGACACGTGATCGTCTGTCGTCAAGCGGGGTGATGGTGAGAGAGAGCGGGTGTGCGCTCGCGCGCTACTACCTGTGGATGCTCTCTCTGATCAGCCCCCCATATGTAGCTGGAGTGGAGTGGAGTGGACCCCGCGCGCGCGAGTCCCGGGGGAGTCCCCCGGGGACAGAACGCGTTGACCTGGGGATATGTGGAAAAGTAGACGGAGAATCGATCGCGTTTCTTCTTCGATTCGTGTGAGAAACGTCTGCGATTCTTCTTCGATTCTGTGAAGAAACGCGAGCAGAAACGGCCCCGTCTGTGGTGTTCGGACGGGGCAGGGGCGGTTTGCTGAATCTGCGTTTGGGGCGGGTCCGGCCGTGTCAGTTGCGGGGCTTGAACCAGCCGCCGCGGCTGCTCTGGTAGGTCGTGACGTGGCCCTTGGTGCGCGGGTCGTCGGGGTGGATGCGGGCCTGCGTGGTCAGGGCCAGTTTGCCGACCGGCTTTGAGGTCTCGGTGTTCTCGGCGGTGTCGCTCTTGCGGCCGAAGAGGCGCATGATCGTGTCCTGTCTCTGTGATGGGGATGGGACCGGGGCGGCCGATGTCTTGGCGGATGGCGGCCGTCCCGGGCTGTGCGTGCGGACCCGTGCTGTGCCGGCTCCCCTCGACTCCGCCCGTACGTGACGGGCGGAGCGGGCAACCGTCAGCCTCAGCTCTCCTCGAAGCGGGCGACCGCGCACGGGTGGCAGAGCGTCATCTGCTCGTGATCCGTTCGCTCCGGTTCGAGTGCCTCGGCCATCGGGTCCGGCATCGTCTGCACTGTCTCGTCGCGCGTGCCGCAGGTTTGGCACGTCTGTTTCGTTTTCTTCGGCATGGGGCCTCTTTCATCGGTCGGGTGGTGGACATGTGAGCGGGCGGGGTTGTTTGGGTCGTCGGTCACCTCGAAGGGGTACGGAGAGAGGCTGTTGCCGACGTTGTTGTTGTTGCTCTGACCTGCGGCAACATCGCCAACAACGGTCGGTGCAGGATCGGGTGGGGGGATGGGCGGGAAGTCGTCCCGGTGCACCCCCTCGCGGCCACCCTTGGGCGGCACCCGGACGCCATCCCGTACGCGCACCCCGTGCCGGGTCAGAAGAGCGCGCACATCGCGGGTGGCCCAGGGGGCGGCAGGGTGGCCCATGTACGGGGTCCGGTCGAGGTGTTCGGCGAGGGCGGCGAGGTGTACGCCGGAGCCCTCGGTGTAGACGGTGGTGAGCAGCAGTGCGACGTCGCCGAGGGTGAGGGTTTCGGAGGGGTGCGGCTGGTCGGCCGGCGGGGCCTCGGCGGGGGTGTCCTGCTGCTCGTCGGCGGCCGGTTCGGGCTTGTCGGGGAGGGTGGCGGCGTAGCCGAGGACAAGCGCAGTGACGATCCAGACCGCGGCGAGCGTGATGGTGATCGCGGTCGTGTACGGCAGGGTCTTCGCGACCACGGCGGCGAGCATGACCATGCACCAGCGAAGGAGCGCCGAGCCCTCGCCTTGGTCGGCCGGCTTCTTCTCCGGCGTCTTCTTGGTCTTCTTCGGCGCCTTGGGCTGCTGCTCCCCCGTGTCCGGCTCCGGCTGCTCGTCGGACTCCCCTGTGTCTGTCTCGGGCTTCTTCGGGGCCTTGGCGGCCTCGGGCTGGGCGTTGCACAGCCAGTCGACGAGCCGTCGGGTGATCTTCTCGGAGCCGACCCACAGGGCCGTCCAGAACGCGAGCCAGGCATCCATGGTCAGCCGCCGATCATCATGAAGAGGGCGGCGACGAACTGCCCGGGGACGGCCCAGATGCTGCCGTCTCCGGCGGCGGGCCAGGTAAACGCGGCGACCATGCAGAGCACCGAGGCCCGCACGGGGTTGAGCGGGGCCACGAACATCAAGATCGCGAGCAGCGTGCACGCCGCGCCGATCCCGATCTCTCCGAAAGGCCCGGCCGCGCCGCCGACGCCGAGGCCGGTCCAGCCCTGCTCGACGACCTGCTGCGGGGAGTCCCAGATTTTCCCGGCGGCGGTGTACGCGGTACCCGCGAGCAGCGCCACGACGCCCGCTTTGCCGGTAGTGAGCTTGACTTTTCCCCTGCCGATCACGCCGAAGACGAGCAGGGCGGTGAGGCAGAGGGCGACGCCACCGGAGCCCATGAAGCCGAGGGCGGCGCCGCCGCTGTTGGGTGCTGCGAGGTACATGGGGATGGGCTCCTAGAAGATCTGGTTGGGGGCGTTGAGACACAAGGCAAGGGCGGCGGTGCAGACAGGGATCCGGGCGGCCCAGACCATGACGGGCCGCAGCGCGGGCGGCATGTAGCGCAGGCCGGGCAGGTACGACGCGACGATGTACGTCACGAGTCCGAGGGCGACGCCGGCCGCCGGGGCAGCGGGTCCGGCGTCGACGAGGAGGTCGGCCATGAGGTCGGCGAGGCCGGTGTACCAGCCGACCGCGGCGGCGCTGCCGTGGTAGGCGAGCCACAGTTGGCGGCGGCGCCGCCGTTCCTGGGCGGCGGTGTCCTCGGGCGGCGGCGCCCACTGTTGCGGGGGCGGTTGATTGACGGTGACGTGGATTCCGGGCGCGGCCGCAAGGGTCTCCTGCGGGGTTGGCTCGGGTTCCGGGGGGCGGCGGCGGGTACCGAACGGGCCGGGCAGCACGTACCACCACGGCTGATCGGGCTCCGGCTGCTCCTGGTCCTCGTCGTCCTCGTCGGCTTCCGATTCGGCGGCGGGCGCTGCCGGTTCGGGGATGACGTGCACCTCGACGAGCGGGGGCTGCGTGTCCTCGGTGTCGTCGTCGGGGCCGTCGATCTTGCTGCGCAGCCAGTTGCGAATGCGCTGCTCGCCGTCGTCGTCGAGCTTGGTCATGAGTGCGCTCCGGATGCGGTTGCGGTGGGTTGCGGCTGCGCGGCTGCGGCTGCGCGGATGCGGGTTTCGGCTGCGGGGATGATTCGCTGTGCCCGGCGCTGCCCGATGTGCAGCTCGGATTGCACTCGGCGCAGCGACAGCGGCCCGGTGCGGGCGAGTTCGACGGCGGCGACGATCAGGGGCTCGTCGGACGTGCGCGCATTCGGTGGTGGCGGTGGCGGCTGCGGTGGGTCGGGCGGCTGCGCAGTCGTGGTGACCTCGGGAATCGCCGGGGCCATGGGGGCGAGGTCGAGGACGAACAGGCGCGGCCGGGCGCCTGGCCGCGGATTTGCAGTCGGCTGCGCGGGTGCGGGTGCATCCGCATCCGGCTGCTCTTCCGTATCCGGGTCCGCATCCGGCTGCGCGGGTGCGGGGTCGAGTGCGGCTACGGCTACGGCTGCGGGCGGGGGTGCGAGTGCAAGAGCCTCGGCTGCGGCCACGTCGAACGCGTCGAGCGCATCCGCATCCGGGTCCAGCCGTTCAGCCTCGGCCGGGTCCGACTGCGCATCCGATCCGGGCAGCGGCCGGCCGTACCGGGCGAGGCGCAGGGGCAGCAGCTGCTCGACGGGTGCAGTCCGCCTCCACCGCCGCCCGTACTTCGCCCGCAGCCGCGCCTTGTAGATCAGCCGGTCTTGTTCGAGCTTGATGACCTGCTCGTAACTGCGGAGCTCCCAGAGCTTCATGCGGCGCCACAGACGGAACGTGGGTGCGGGGGAAAGTAGCCAACGCGACAGGCGCACGGGTTCGATGTGCCGGTCGGCGGTGATGTCCGCGAGCCGGCCGACAGCGTTGCGCGCCGCCTCGACCACGACGACGAACAGCACCGGGATCACGGCATGCATGCCGACGCCGAGCGGGTCGGGCCAGGCTGCGGCGGCATTGAAAGCGATCGTCGCCGCGGTGAGCAGCCATGCGGTGTGGCGCAGCAGCGGGAACGGCATGCGCAGCCAGGCGAGCAGCAGGTCGAGGGCGAGCAGGACGATGATCCCGGCGTCGATCCCGATCGGGAAGACGAGCGCGAACGTGCCGAAGTGCTTCTGTTCGGCAAGCTTGCGTACGGCGGCGTATGAGCCGGCGAACCCGATCGAAGCGATCAGTACGGCGCCGCCAGCCACGGTGTAGACGAGCCGGCGCTGCGTTGCGGTGAGGGCGGGACGTTGCACGGTGGTGACTCCCGGGAGGTGACCGGCCCCTGCAGCGCGCGGGGGCCGGTCAGTGGAGGGGTGATCAGGCGGCGTCGTCCGGGTTGGTCGGCTTGTTGCCGGCGTAGTCCTCGGCGGCGCGCTGCAGCAGCTCGGCCTCGGTGGCGTGGGCGTCGTCGACGACGTCTGTCTGCTGCGCGGCCATCAGACGGTTTCCGCGGTGGCGCGCAGGGCGAGGGCCCATTCGCCGCGGGTGCGGGCGCTGTCCCACATGCCGGGGGACAGTGCGCGCATGGCGCGGCGGCCGGCGTGCTGCGCGACGATCTGCGGGTAGCCGCTGAGCACGCGGGCGTCGGCGAGGGCGAGGGCGCGGCCCCACCCGGCGACGGTGAGCTCGGCGTCGGGCTTGTGCTTGGTGAGGTAGTCGGCGGCCGCAGTGAGGACCTGCGAGGCGAGGCTCGGCAGGGCGAGTACGCCCTGCAGCAGCGCCGTCTCGGGCAGGTTGTTGCGGGTGGGGGCGTTGTTGAGCGGGCCCCGGATACGATCGTTCATGTCGGGCTCTCCTGTTGTGGCAGGGGGTCGGGCATCCCGTCGGGTGTGTCAGCACCTGTCGGGGCGCGGCCGGGTCCGGTGTTGTCAGCGCCGGGTTCGGCCGTCTTGCGGTACCGCCGTGTGTCAGCATTGGCGGTGGTGAGCGTTCAGGCGGCGTAGCACTCTTCACACGTGACGGCGCGCTGTTCCTCGTGTTCGGGGCAGATGATCGCGACCTCGTACGTCGTGTCGCCGTCGTCCTCGGCCGCGTAGCGCGCGGCGTCGTTCGCTGCCCGTACGGCGCAGTCGGCTCGGTCGATCGGTCCCTCGTCGCCGAATACGCCGTACTCGTGGCCAAACTCGCAGCGGATCGAAAGCTTCGCTCCGGGGCGCAGCCGAAACCCGTGCTTGCACGGCTCGCCGGGCGCTGCTGCCGCAAGCAACTCGTTGCGCAGGCGGTTCTCGTAGAGTGCGGCGCTGTGCAACTCGTCAAGCTCGGGCGCCTGCACGGTAAGCAGCGCGGGCGAGACGTAGCGGACCGTACCTGTCTGGTCGCCGTCATCCACGACACCCACCTGCCCCGCGTCGTTCGTGCGTCGGGTGACCGTGGCGTTCACCGTGCGGCGTCCGACCGCGTACGTGACGCGCTCACCTACGCGGGGGCTTTCCAGCAGAGCGACAAGCGAGAGTTCGTCGACGAACGGGCGACTGCGTCGGTTGGCGCCCATGTCGCCCTTGATCGCGTCCCAGTTGACGCCGACGTACTCGCGGCCGTAGTTGGAGTGCCCCGGCAGGGTGACGCGCCCGATGTCGACCCCGTTGACGGTCCCGAGCCGCCCCTCGGGGGACATGACGCGGGTGCCCTTCGGGAAGTCGGCGGCGGTTCGTGTGGTGAGGGCGTCGACCTTCGCGCCCCACTCGGCGATCTCGGTCCGCAACTTGTTGGCCTCGGAGCCCAGCACGCGCATGTCGGCGTGCAACTCGTCGGCGTCGGCGTTCATCTGCGCAACGTCGTCGGTGAGCTTGTCGAGCTGCGCTGTCTTGGCCTGCGGGGTGTCGACGATCACGGCTACTGCTGCGGTGCGGGTGTCCTTGCCTGAAACCACGGTGGTCCGCTTTTTGCCGTCGATCAGGTCGACGTTCCAGGCGCCGGCGCCGGACGCGAAGCGGTTCGCTTCGTAGGTCTTGCCGTTCAACTCGAAGCGGTAGGCGGGGTGTCCGTCAGTGGTGATCTTCCGGAACTTCGGCATCTGCATTGGTCCCTCCTGGGGGTGCCCTTGAGTCGTAATGTACATCGAGCCCTTATGTACATCAAGTCTATTGGTTAAAGTAGTCGCCATGGACGCCAACGCCACCGACCACCCGATCGCCGAAGCGCGCGCAAACCTCTCCGAGCTGCTCGCCTCGGTCCGGCTGCTGCGGCGTACGTACTTCCTCACCAGCCGCGGGAAGCGGCAGGCAGCCGTCGTACCGGCCGAACTCGGCGAACTGATCGAGCAAGCCGGCGGCGCCGACGCCGCGGCCGCGATCCTGTCCGCCCACATCACCAAGTAGCCGCCCGCCCAACTGCATTGACGCCGAGCCGCTGCCGCCCCGTCGGGCGACAGCGGCGTTCGTATGTCTGGGCTACGCCGCGGCGGCCCTGCCCTTGGCGGCGGCCCGCTGCCGGCGACGATCCTCGGTACGGCGTGCACGGCGCTCCGCCTCGGCCCGCTTCTGCTCGGCCGCGTCGAGGGCCCGCTGCAGCGCCGCGAGTTGCTCGACCGACGACCACACTCGCGCCCGCAGGTCGACGTCGAAGGCGACGGGCGCGTTGCAGTCGATCAGTCCTGTCGAGCACGTCACGCTCATGACCGTGCCTGCCTCGGTGTGCATCACCAGGTCGCCGCCGCACCACGGGCACGGCACCCCCGGCAGGTGCGCCGACCGCCGGCCGATGCCGAGCACTCGGTCGAGACGGGCGGCCGCCTCGCGCGCGTACTCGGTGATCTGGGCACGGTCCTTGTCGTGCGTCGGGCAGCACTGGCCGTCGACGTCGAGCCGGGTGAGCAGCCACCGCGCGGCGGCCGGCGCGGTCCGCTGCTCGCGGTCGGCGCCGTACCAGTCCGCGGGGTCAGCGGCGTCGCGGGCCGCGATCGAGTCGGCGAGTGCGACGAGCGCGATCTCGATCGCCCGGCAGGCATCGACGATGTGCAGCCGGACCGGCACCGGCCGCTCGCCGAGCTGCGCCGGGTCGCGGTCCTCGCGTACGGGGTGCGGCAGCCCCTCGCCGACGTGCTCACAGAATGCGCACGCGTAGTAGAGCTGTCCGGTGTGGTGCCGGGTGGTGATGAGCCGCTGCGGGTGGTCGATGGCGTGCGCGATCGCGGCGGCGAGGGACTGCTCGGCGGACACCTCGGCGGCGTCCTGGTCGTCGAGTGCGCGCAGGTACTCGGCGCCCGGCCGGGCCGGGGGCCATGTGGTGCCGGGGCCGGTGGTGTCGAGGGCGGCACGCAGGTGCTCCCAGTGGTCGACGATGTGCTGCAGGTTCTCGGCAGGGGTGCGGGCGGGGCGGGCGGTGTGGTTCATGGCGGGTGTCTCCTGCGGTGCGTAGGGTTGTTCTCACCGCGTAGGGGCGCCCTCGATTTGCTGGCAGGCAGGGGGCGCCTCGTCGTGTCAGGACTGGTTCGGGGTCGGTCGGTAGTCGTCTATGGCGCGCAGGGTGTCGAGGCCGCGACGCGGGTCGAGCGGGTGGGGCGCGCGGTTCGCGGGGCGCCCGTATCCGGCGAGCAGCAGCAGCGGCTCGGGATCGTCGTCGTCCTGGTCGAAGAGCTCGGCGAGTTCGTCGTCGCTCATGTCGTCGAGGGTTTCCTCGTCGAGGTCGGCAGGGTCGTACACGAACGTCATGCCGCGCCCTCCGTCGCCCACGGCGCGACCGCCGCGAGGATCGCGTCAACGCGTCCCTCGTGCCGGGCCCGTCCGCACGGGCATGCCATCGTCCGGCCGCAGTCCGGGCAGGCGACCGGCGCGACGAGCGCCCGGTCGATGGCACGGCGCAGCGCGAGGGGGGTTGGCCCGTTCGGGACCGGGGCGGCCGGCCCGTCGGCCGTGTCGAGGAACACGACCTTGGTCGCCCCGCCGTGCCCGTGAATGAGCTCGACGGACGTGCGGCCGCGGTCCCAGAACACCGAACTCGGGTGCTCGCCGCGCCACCGTACGGACGCTGTGCCGTCCGGCCACAGCACGCCGTCGGCGACGGATCCCTCGCCACTGATACCGGTCACGTCCGCGTGACGGCGCAGCACGAACCGCAGCGGCCGCCGGTCCTGGTCACGGTGCACAACGGTCCGCCCTGTGAGCTCGGCTGTGACGTCGTCGAGTAGCCGCTGCACGGTCGGCCCGTCGGCGCTGCGCAGCGCGAGGGCGCGCAGCATGTCGAGGGCGGTCTGCGAAGGTTGGGCGTCGGTCATCGGTTCTTGCTCCAATCGGGGTCGCGGGTCGGCGCCGGGACGCGCCGGGGATCGTCGTGCCAGGCACGCCAGTTGCGCCGGGATTCGATCGGGTGCGCGCCGAGCTGCCACACGAGCTCGACCGCCATGACTGCGCTGGATGGCCACCGATACCGGCGCTGCGCCCACCGCTTATCGACGCAGCGGTTCCACGCGGCCCAATCCGATGCCCGGTGCCCGAGCCGCAGCCGGCCGGTGGCGTAGCCGACGAGCAGAACGGCGACCGTGGCGAGATAACTCATCGGCGGTTGCCTTTCTTCAGTGCTCGGCGGGCAGCGCGGCGCGCGGCTCGGTTCGGGGGCGGTTCGGGGTCGGGTGCGTCGTCGTCGACGACCCGCTCGTCGGTCGTGCTGATCACCTGCCAACGGGCGCCAGGGGTACCGGCTCGCTCGCCGCGCGGGTTGCTGCTCGGGCCGGTCATCGGTCGACCTCAGACGCCCGCACAGGGGCACACCGCACCTTGTGACCGAGGTGCCAATTCCAGCCCTCTTCGGACAGCGCCTCAACGGCGAGCCGGCCGATCGCGTCGGGACCGGCGTCCGGGTGTTCCTCGATCACGGCGGCGACGACCGCGGCGACGGCGGCCGGGATCCGCGACCGCTCGGTGCTCGGGTACGTCATGACGCCACCTGCTGTTCGTCGCCCGACTCGACCCGGGCGGCGCGGCACTGCTCACGCGCCGCGAGGTACTCGGCGGTCGGCTGCCCAGCACTCGCAGGAACCGCCGAACCGGCCATGATCGCCCGCAGTTCGAGGGGCGCCTCGCACCCGGTACGGACAGCGTCACGCTCGGCGCGCAGCGCGGCCCGGTACCCGGCGATGTCGTCGGGGTCGAGGTACGAGTGCGCGGTGGGCTCGAACGTGCCGACATGCCGGTCGAGTCGGCGTCGGGACTCCGCTCGCCACCGGGCGGCGATGTCCTTCGGCATGACGGGCCACGCCGACTCGGCGTAGTGGCGGCCGACGGCCTCACCAGCGAACTGCGGTGGCACGTCACGCAGCACCATGGCCCAAAGCGTGAGCTGCGCAGCCTGTTCGGTCTCGTCGGACTTTACGACCCGGTCATCGATGAGCGAGATCTGATCGAGCAGATCCAGCGTTTCCGTCATGTTCATGCGCCGCTTCCTTCCTGCAGGCGCTCACGCAGCGCGGCCAGTCCGGCCCGCTGCTGCTGTCCCTTGGTCTGCTGAGCGCCCCCGGCGAACGGGACGACGACGCCGCCCGCGGCAGGCTGCTGCTCGATGCGCTCGTTCTCGGCCCACTGCCGCCACCTGCCGCCCCACGCCGCGGCGGTGCGTCCGTCGTCGGTCATCCGGCGGACGAACTTGCGGGTGACGACGTCGAGCTGCTGCGGGGTGAGCTGCTCGCGGCCGCTGTCGAGGCGAGCGAGCTGCGCGGCGCGCACGTCGTCGGTGCTCGGGGCCCAGTCGGCGGGGATCAGAGAGAGAGCCGGTTCGTGCGCTCGCGCGCCACTACCTGCAGATCCCTCTCTCTCCTCAGCCCCCTCTTTAAGGAGTGGAGTGGAGTGGAGTGGAACGCGCGCGCGTGAGGTCCCGGAGGAGTCCCCCAGGGACACATCGCCGTGACCTGCGGAGTCGTCCGAATCCTGATCCGGATTCGCATCAGTTTCTTCGTCGAATCCATCGCGATTCGCCGAAGATTCCTCGTCGAAAAGCGAAGGATTCTCAGTAGAACCCGAACCGGTCTGCGCGGCGCGCTGCTTCGCCTTCTTGTCCGCGGCGCGCTTACGCCGGGCGAGCACCTCGGCCCGGGACGGGTTCCCGCTCTCGCGGTAGTCGTGCATGAAGTAGTCGCCCGGCCGGACGGCGGGGCAGCGCGTGCAGGTGTGGCCGTGTTCGTGCCACAGCCCGACCGCGAGCAGCTTCGAGATCTGCGGGGTGCTGCCGTACATCGTGGCGACCGGACCGGGCACGTGCCCGTCAGTCAGGTGCTGTGCCACGTACGAGCCGACGCGCATCCACAGCCCGACAGCCGCGTTCTTCGCGCGCATCATTTTCGGGTGACTGTGTGCCCCATCGTCTACGACGAAGAACGGCATCCGTATCTCCTGTGCTCAGAGCGTGAGTTGCCCGGCCGGAGCCGGGGGTGTGCGGCGTGCCCTGGTTCGGGCCGGGACGGGCGCCGCAAGGGCGGTGCATTCGTGGTCGACGACGTGCTCGTGCGGGCACGTCGCGGCGTGGTGGTGGCAGTCCGCCCACCGCAGGTCGGGCCCGTGCTTCGTGATGCGCAGGCACCAGTCGAGGCGGTTCGGCCGGCGCAGCCCCTCGGCGGCCGCCGCCGTGTACCGGGTGTCGTCCGCGGTGACGTCGAGCGCCGCGCGGCGGCCGACGAGCTGCCGGAGCACCGGGTACCCGCAGCGGGGGCAGGTCGTACGCCGCGCCCCGCTGCCGGCGGCTGCCGGGGGCCGTGTCATCCGTGCTGTTCGACCCGGCCGCGGCGGGCCTGCTGCCGTTCCTGGTAGACCTCGAACTCGGTCTCAGTCGGCATGTTCCCGAGCGCCTCGGAAACCGCAGCCTCGACGTCACGCGAGCCGTTGCCGAGCTCGTCCAACGTGCCGTTCATCTTGCGGTGACGCATCATCGCCCGCATGACCTCGGCGACCATCTGCGCCTGCTCGTTGTCCTGCGCGACCTCGGCGAGCGTGACGCGGATCTTCACCTGCGGCTGCTTGTCCTCGCCGTCGGCGTGGCCGGTGTACGCCTTGCTCGTGAGCTCGACCACGGCGAACACGCTCGTCCCGGGGTGCTCGAACAGCCCGCGGCGCTGCGGCTGCGTCGTGGTGGCCTGCAGGGGCCCGGCGGCGGCGTCGAGCTTGAGCTCGACCTCGGCGTCGTTGTGGAGCTTCGGCATGCTGATCACTTCCTCTTGCTGGGGTGCTTGCGGCGGTGGTCGCGCAGTGCGGCCGCCGTGCGTACGTCTTCGTTGGTGCAGGTGTCCCGGCGGTGCCGCTCGGCCCGGAGTACGAGTTGCTGCACCGCGTCGGGGCCGATGGCGTCTTCGGGCGGGGCGCCGCAGGCGCAAGACCAGTCGGCGGACACGAGCGACTTCGAGCCGTCGAACCTCACCCGCAGGCCAGGCCCCGGCCGCGGGTTGCCGATCGTCGGCCCGATGCCGCTCACAGCGGTGCGCCTGCCGCCTGCTCGATCTGCTCGAACAAGCACGTCTGTCGAGAGAGTGGCCGGTTCGACCACACGACCTCGACGCCGGCGGATCCGGTATGCCCTCGCCGGTTCGTCGTCGGGCGCTGCACCGTGACCTCGGCCCGGTCCCAATCGCCGTACAACTCGTCGTAGAGGGAAGAGTCATAGCCCGACAGCAGCACCGAGGAACGACACTCGTGTAGGACGTCAGCGAGCGCCCGGTGATCCGATTCCGTGTTCGTGTCGTGTGCATAGTCACCCTGCTTGTGCGCTCGCAGACCTGACCGCGTTGAGTCCAGGTACGGCGGGTCGCAATACAGAACGACATCAGGGGCGTCGTACAACGCGATCACGTCGGCTGCCGGCCGGTTCTCTATGACGACCGTCCGCAGACGTGCGGCTGCGGCGTACAACCGGTCAACGACGTCGGCGACGCCCGTCGCCTGCGAAGAACCGCGGCGCATCCCGTTGGACCAAGAAGCGCGCTTACTCGCTGCTGCACCAGCTGCGTTAAACGACTGTGTCGTGCGGACAAAAAACCGGCGGGCACGTTCGAGGTCGTCGATATCCGCCGAGGCGTTGAGGTCCGCCGTCCGGTACTCCTCGCGGCTGTACGGAGTGAGCGTGAGTGCCCGAACAAGCTCGGCCTCGCGGTCGCGCAACACCCGGAAGAACGTCACGACGTTGCCGTCGAGGTCGTTGAGTACCTCGTGTGCAGCCGGCCGCGGGCGTGCGAACAGCACGGCGGCGCTGCCGGCGAACGGCTCGACATACACGCGGTGTTCGCGCGGCATGTGCCCGACGAGCCACGGGGCGATACGCGCTTTCGCTCCGTAGTACGGGAAAGGTGGCTTCACAGTGCCACCCCCACGGCGGGCTTCGAGCGAACGGCGGTCGGCCAGTCAACTTTCTGTAGTCGGTCGCGCTGCGCCTGCGGCATCCCGAACAGCGGCTGCCCAAGCGCGTCGTGCCCAGCAGCGCGCAGCCACCATGCGTCGCACTGGTCGCCGCCCCGGTCGTCAACGAACTCGACGCCGGCCGCGAGGTACGCGGCCGCAGCCATCCGAGCCTTGTCCGCGTTGCCGTGGTCGCAGGCGTAGCTCTTGAGCGTTGCCGGGACGACGAGCGCATACGGCACCCCCGCGTCGAGCAACTCGGCCTTGACGACACCGTGCACATGCCCGGTCCGCCCGGCCGCCATGGCGTGTACGGGCAGATCCTCGACAACCGCGAGGTGCGCCCGGTGCTCGGCCAATGCCGCCCGGAGACTGTTGCGGATCACGAGCAGCCGCTTGTCGCCGTCCTTCTGCCGGGTCTTGATCCGGTACGTCGAGCCGTCCGGCAGTGCAACGCCGGTCGAGGTCAGCGACAGGTCGAGCCCGATGACCCGCAGCCCGCCAGGGGCGACGACCCGGTCGGCGGTCGGCGAAAGAGTGCCCGGGGCGATCAGCCCAGGAATGGCCGTCACAGCGCGTCCCCCTTCACGTCACCGCAGTGCGAGCAAACCCACGTGCCGTCGACCTGCGGGCGGTGCGGGTGCGTCATGTGCGCGCACCGCGGCATGTCGCAGCGCAGGTACCGCACACCGGGCTCGGGCTCGGCGAACACAGCGGTGTCCGTCGTGCGGGCGGTCGAGGCGAGCCGGGCGGCCCACGTGGCCGCAACGGCCCCGATCACCGCCACGGCGCCCAGGTACGGGGCGAGGCCGGCGCTCATGAGCGACCCCCGACCGAGGGTGAGATCGGCCCGTACAGGGCGCGCAGCACGTCAAGGGACTCGTACACCTCGGGCGAGCCGACCGCGCTCATCACGGGCGTACCGCGGTCGTCGAGCCGACCGCACCACTCCCACTCGCCGGGCGTCTCCGCAGCCGTCCACCGGCCGGACAGATCCCACACGTGCCCGGTGCCGTCCGTCCACACCTTCCGATCGGCGTCGAGGGTGCCGCCCTGTCCGAGCGGTTCGACGTGGTCGTGCTGCTCGGGCGCCGCGGCCGGATGGCACGGGTACGGCGGGTGCCCGGCGTCAAGCTGGTCGGCGATGCTCCGCAACATGTCGGCGGCCGCCGAGTCGCACATCCGCGGGGCTGCCACTATGGTGACGCCGTCGCGGTCGACGGTGACGACGAGCGCCTGCTCGTCGTAGTCGATCAGTCGAATGTTCACGCGTCCCCCCAGGGCTGCAGCGGCCATGACCCGTCGACGACGGCGGCCGGATCGGTTCGCCGGAACCACTCCTGCAGCCCGGCGGCCTGCTCGGCGGCCCAACCGATCTGCAGCGTGTGGAGCTCGGCGAGTTCGAGGTCTTTCAGGTGGTGGAGCTGCGCTTTCTTGTGGAACTTGATGCGCTCGGGCCACTCCATGCGCGGCATGTGCGCGAGCGTCCCGATCCGGTACAGGACTCGGGCCGCCATCAGCGCGTCATACGAGCAGCCATGAGCTTCGCTCTCCTGCCACGGAAGCTCGTAGACCTGCGCGAGCGTGATGAGCTGCCGCGCCCCCTGTGTCTCCGACGGACGCTTGCGGTACGGCAGCCCCTGTTGATCGAGCACCCGCGTGTCGAGGACTCGCAGCGGTGTCTCGCCGAGGCGGTCGAGCAGCGGCTCGACGTCGTGGCGGCGGCACTCGCGGTCGAGCAGCGTCATGTCGTACGTCACGTTGTGGCCTACGATCGGGTCGCCCATCCGCACATGGATCGCGAGCGACTCGGCGATCTGATCGACGACGTCGTGCGCCCGCTCACCGTGCTGCCGGGCGTGCTCGGTCGTGATGTGGTGCACGGCAGTCGCCTCGGCCGGGATCTCGATACCCGGGTCGGCGAGCCACTCGTTCGTTTCGGTCTGCCCGCCGCCGCCGAGCCCGATCACTGCGGCAGTGACGATGCGGTCGGCGTTGACGTCGACACCGGTCGTCTCAAGGTCGAACGCACACAGTCGGGTCTTGTGCCACATCAGCGGCCACCCCCGCCCGGCGCTGCGACCTCGGGCCAGCCGGCCGACGGGTACGCGGTCGGCGGTTCGTCGTCGCCCTGGTCGTCGATGACCTCGACGTCGTACACGCAGTCGTCGCCCTGCTCGCCGGTCTCGCCGGTCTGTGTGTCGACGCCGGCCGCGATGTCCTGCGCGATCTGTACGAGCCGCTGCGACAGTTCGTCGGTCCCCTTCGGGTCGACGTGCCCGGCACGGTTCGCCCGGTGCCAGACGGCGCGGGCGTCTTCGACGGTGCGGCACTGCCGGGCCTCGGCGACGTAGTCGGGCACGTCGGCCGGGGCCGCTGCGATTGCCGGGCGGTCGAGGCTGCTCGGGTCAAGCGCAGCCGCTGTTGAGATCGGCCCCGACAGGGCATGCCGCAGCTTCGGCAACGCGGGCACGAGCATGACGACTTGGAACTGCTTCGTCTTGCCCGCGCGGACCGCGGTGCGCTGCTCGATCCACGCCCGCACCGGCAGCAGACCGGTACCGCCCGTGGCCTGCAGCACGGTGTCGAGGCCGCCGGCGAGGACGTCGGCCGCGTAGTAGCTCTTCGTCTCCAGCCGCCACACACCGAGGTCGGGCAGGTCCGGAAGGAACATCCCGATGCGGGATGTCGGCCGGCAGACCTGCGTCGGCGGGCGCGTGTGCCAGTCCTCGCCGTACTTCGCCAGGCAGATGCACGGCCGGCGGCTGATTGATTCGGTGACGCCGTCGCAGCGCCGCTCACAGCCGCCGCCGGTCCACATCTCGTTTGCCTGGTTCAGAACGTCGCCGGCCGGGAGGATCGCCCGCAGTTCGCGCGCCTCGGTGATGACGCGCCACTGCGTAACGCTCTGCCGCTGCGGTGTCCACTGCTCGACCTTCCCGCCGTACAGATCGGCGGCTGCGGCCACGTAGTCGCGCGAGTGGCTGGTCAGTACGAAGGTTTTCGACTTGACCGGGATGTTGCCCTTCGTCGGGTCCGGGTTCGGCCGGCTGTACCCAGTACGGATACGGCCCAGCTCTGCGGCCTGCCGTTTCATCGTCAGAATTCGGCTACCCATGATCAGGCTGCCTTTCGGTCGGGGGATCCCGGTGCCCAGTCGGGCAGGATCGTCGGGTACGCGCTCGGCGCGGTGTGGAGATAGCGAGCGGTCCGCGTAGTGGCGAGGAACGCCCGGAACTGCGCCCGGCCGGACGGAACTTCGATCAGCCGATGCGACCGCGGCCGCAGATTCAGCAGCCCGGTACGGCGCACCTTGAACGCCGGGGCGTCGCTGTCATCCGGCAGCAGCAACACCGGGGCATGCCGCAGCGCAGCGAGCTGCAGCGGCTGCTCGTCGTACACCGTCGTCGACGGTTTGCGTGCGCTCGTCTTGTAGTCGATGAGCCACAACTGCCGCCGCTGGAACGGACCGGTCGGCAGCCACACCCACAGATCGCCGGTACCGGCGTACCCGTAGCGGCGGTGCAGCACAGTCGTCTCAATGGCCTCGATGTCGCGGTCGAAGTCGACGCGCCACAGTCGGAACCAGCGGGCGAGCTGGATCGCGTACGGCTCGACCTCGGGGTCGGCCGGGTACGGCGTGTTCAGGACGAGCGTCACCGCCCGCTCATGCACGCGGGTGCCGAGATCCTTCGCCCGGTCCGAGTTCCCGGTCGGCAGTGCGACGAGTTCGCGGCGCAGCCGGGTCGGCTCGGTGCGGGCCCGGCGGGCGGTGGCGATCGGGTCGGCGATGACGTGGTCGGCGACGAGTCCGGCGCCCCACGGCACCAGGGCGGGTTTCGCGATGCTGCCGAGGGCGTTCGTGACGCTGATCAGGTCGGGGCCCCCGGCGGGGTCGCGGTAGTAGCGACCCCGCTCGGTTGCCACGGCGTGGCGAGGATCCGTCACGCGGTACCGCCAAACCGGCACGACGATCGCCCGGCTCGGGCACCGGCTAGGAACGCAGCCGCTCGCATCGCCGGAGTGGACTCGCCCATGTGCGGCGCACGACCGCGGGTGTCCTTCCCCAGCACGGTCGGCTTTACGATCTGCGCGTATCCGGTGCCGTACCACGGGCAGCCGTCCCAACTGCAGAGCAGCTTTCCCGGGTGGTCAGGGCATCCGGTTCGAACCCCGTTGACCGCCGCGAGCAGCGACGGATGCGCCATGTCGACGAGCCCGAGACTGCCGGTGTGCGCGGGGTGCCCGTTCCACGTGCGAGCGACGGTGACACCGAGTACAGCTAGGTCGGCCTGCACCTCGTACAGCTCATGGGCGCCGATCGGGTTCGACGGGATCATGTCGCCGACGGCGTCGCTCATCCACTTAGGGCGGCGCACATCGACGACGACGACCGGGCGCTGATCGGCGCCGCACGGGACGAACCGGTACGTGCGGTCGGCGTCGACGAGCATCTCGCCGTGGTGCGACAGCAGCGCGTCGGCGGGCTGCTCGATGTTGTACAGCCACCGGAGCCCGGCGGACAGGATGTGAACGCGGCCAGTCATGCCGACTCACCGCCCTCGGCGTCGACATGGGCGTCGGCGTGCAGCAGCTCGACCAGGTACGCGCCGAGCACGTGGGAGTCGACCTCGACGACCGGATCGGGGCAGCAGCTATACACGGTCGGGTCGCCCGGCTCATGGTCGTCGTCGGTGCAGACCGGGCTGAACGCGTTCGGGTGCTCGTCGCCGTTGATCTCGGTGAAGGACTGCCGCCACGCCGGGCGGGCCTCACCGGTCTCGGCGAGCAGCAACTCGCGCACCTCCTGCCGGGCCGCGACGAGCGGCGACCGGTGCAGCGCCACCCAATGCGCCTGCATGCGGTCACGGCACGGCACGCAGATCACGGGCGCGTCCTGGTCGCCCGAGCCGAGCCGCACGAACTTGACGTCGGGGGCGCCGAGCTTGGTCGGGCACGTCGCGCAGCGCTCGGGCACAACCCACCGGAGGACCGGCCGGAGAAACCACACGTCGAAGGGAACATCGAAGTGCGTGAACCGGGCCCTGATCAGCCGCCCGTCGTCGTCGAGCTTCTGCCCGGACTGCTCGACGATCGGGCCGAGCAGCCGATACGCACCGGCCTCGCTGAGCGCGTCGCCATCGGTGTCGAGCTGCCCACTTACGATCCAGCGGTCGCCGTCCCGCGCGGTCTCCCAGTGATCCACCGGGGGCAGCCATGCGGGGGCGTCGTCGGTCAGCGCGGCGAGAGCGGCGGCGGCAGTGGATGCGCTCATGCGGCAGCACCACCATTCACCGCATCGGCAGCGGCCTTGACCGACTGCCATGCCTGCCATGCCTCGCCGGGCCAGTAGCCAACGGGCAGCGACTGCAGGGCATTGGTCCCGAGACGCTCGGCAAGGTCGAGACCTCGCGCGCCGTAGAGATGCGTGTACTTGCTCGCCTGCTCGCCGAGGTCCGCGACGAGTTCCTCGTACGGCATCCGGTGCTCCGGCAGTGCCCGCTCGTCCGGGTCCAGTTCGGCGAGCGCGACGAGCCGCTCGTACAGGTCGCTCGTGCGGTCCGTCGACAGCAGCGCGTCGAGGACGTCCTCGATCACGGTCTGCGCGAACGCTTCGAGGACGAGCCGGCTGCCGCCCGGGATACGCCGGACACCGACCGGGATCGGGGCCGAAATCGTCGTGTCGTCAGGCATGGTGGGCACCCTTCGGGCCGTAAACCTTTGCGAGCAGTGCAGGGACGCCGATACCGATCAGCCGGGCGCGCACGCCGTCGAGCTCGAACCGGCAGACCGTTGCCGGTCCGACGTTCGTCATCCGGTGCGTGTGGATGCCGAGTTCGGCCGTCCAGCGGGCCCAGTCGGTGAGCGACTGCGGGTGTACGACGAGCTGCACCTCGCCCCCTGCGGCGCTCGCCGCGGGCGGGGTCGGCATCTCCTCGAACCGGGCGGGCGCGGTGTCGGCGATGGTCTTCGCCTTACGGCACTGCGCGAGCAGAGCGAGGGCGGCCGGGGTCGGCGTCGGCCGGGTGCGGCCGGGCGTCTCGAACGGGTCGGCAAGCGTGGTCACTTGATCACCGCCCCGCGGATCTCGGCGAGGACGTCCTCACCGGACACGACCGGGACGTGCACCCGAATCCGAACAGTGGCGCCGTTCAGGCGCACCGGGGTCTCGGTGTGCAGCGTCCACAGCGACGCACCACTGATCTCGACGCCCCGACGGACCGTGCCGCCGAGGTGATACAGCCACTGCCCGAGGTCGTCGACGTCGGCGACGGTGACGTGCACAGCGTCCGGCCGAGCGACCAACGTCGGCGCCGGGAGCGCGAGATTGTCGATCACGACCTGCACGGCGAGACGGTTGTCACTGGTCACGGCATAGGTGTCGGGAGGGGTGTGTTCGATAGGCTGAGCGCTCATGGCGTCGGCCTCACTTTCTCTGAGAAGTGGGGTTGGTCGTCCGGGGTCGCTCGGGCCGGGAAGTCGGAGCGGCCCCGAAGTCGTTCATGCGGCCGCAGCGGGCCGCTCTTCACGAACCTCGTCGGCGCGGCCGGCCGGGTGGGCCAGGATTCGACGGAGATCGGAGATCAGTCCCTCGGGCGGGGCCGGTGCGTCGGCAACGCGGGCGCGGATCTGCTCGATCACGTCGTCGCCGAGCAGCCGGCGGCGCTCCTCGCGAGTCACGCGGCGCTCTCGGCGTCGTCGTCGGTGCGCTCCATGAGCTGCTCGACCCTGACGTCGTACGCGGCGGCGAGGCGCAGGGCCGAATCCAAGCCAGGCTGCGACTGTCCCGAAACGAATCGGTAGACGGAGGATTCCGCGATTCCGGTCCGCTTGTAGATCGCGTGAGCGGTGGTGTCGCCGAGCTTGCCCGCGGCTTCCCACAGCTTGTCGATGCGGAGTCGATGCATAGGTCGCCCCTTAGACGCAGATAGGAGGGCGTTTCTCCCTGACAAGGGAGACTCTGCCATATTCCTACCTCCCTAGCAAGGGAGGTATTCCGTGCGAGGGTGTCGCTCACGTGTTCGACAAAGGGAAATGCCCTGCAAGAACGACCAGGGTGGCCTAGTGCACACCCTTGCGGGCAAGGGATTTTGTGGATACTCCCTAGCTAGGGAAGTACGATCACGGCCATGACAGCCACCCCTACGCGCGCGCAGCGATTCGCCGCCATCGTCGCGCCCGCAGCCCAGCGAGCCGGTTACACCGGCCACGGCTCAAACGCGCGGCTCGCCCGAGATACGGGCATGTCAGAGAGCAGCGTTTCCCGCATGCTCAAGGGCCAGGCCATCCCAGACCTCAAATTTTTCGCCCCCGTTGCGGTGACCCTCGGTGTTAGCCTGCTTGACCTCCTTGCGGAACTTGGCGTACCACCTGAGTCGATTCAGCCACTGTCCGAGACCAAGCAGTCACAGGTAGGCTCGCGGTCGATCTCTCCAGTAGAGGCAGCCGATCGGCTCGGCCTTAAGGACCCGGTCGGGCGGGAAATGCTCATCGCAACCATCGAACGACTGAAGCGTCTAGAGAACGAGAGCGAAGATCAGCCCGGCGACGAGCGCGGGGGCACAGCAGCACAGATGTGACGGGGGCAGCTACACATGATGGACCTCACGGCGGGAACCCGGGCCACTGCGGTAGGAGCCGCGCTGATCATCGGCGCGGGACTATCCATCGTGCTGTACGGCATCATCGCCGATGACCTACCGCGCACCATCGGCGGCGCAATCGGCACCATGACCGCGCTGACCTTCATATGCCTCGTCGCAATCCGACGGTGGGTCACCAACACCGCCGCCGAGCGCAAGCGCCTCGGCGATGCCGTCCGAGACGCCGACGCAGACCGCATGCGCTACGTCGCCGCGCAGGCAGCCCTCGAAGCTGAGCGCGGCCGGCTCCAGCGCGACGCAGCCGCCGAGCGCCAACAGCTCACCGCCCGACTCCACACGGAACGCGCCGCCCTCGACGCGCGGTTCGAGGAAGAGCGGGCCAAGCTGATTTGCGAAACAACCGAGGCCGCATTCAGGCTCTTCCACGACGGCCGGCTCGACACCAGCGACGCAAACAGCGCCCGCATCATCGGGTTTCCGACCCCTGCGCATCACCAGCGCGCTGCGCAGGAATCGCACCGCGGCGCCACTCGCGGGTAAACCCGGGCTCCCCGACGAACGTCAACTGCACGCGGCCGGGCTCGATCTTCCGGACACCCCCGGCGCGGGCCGGGTGCAACAGGACGTTCACCACCATTCGGTAGATTGCCCGCCGCTGCTCAATATCCAGGTCAGCCCACGCAGCATCCACCACATCGCGCGGCCGGCCTACCAGGTTCGTCAACTGCGGCGGGATGCTCGGGACATCGGCAACACCCTGCCGTGCCTTGTCGATCAGGGGCTGCAACCGGGCCTCCATCGCCGCGAGCGACGCCACGGACAGACGGGGCTTTCCGTCGTCGTCGAAGTCGGCCGCCATCGTCCGGGCCTCGTCCAACTGGCCGCGCAGTGCTTCATACCGGGACCGGGCCTTAGCGGCTTTCTCATTGCCCTTTGACGGGTCGAACGCGGCGGCCGCTGCTTTCGAGCTGAGCCACTCCACCACGGCCTCTTGCACGTAAGCGTCGAGCTTTTCTGACCTGATCGACACGTCGGCTTTCGCCTTGCAGCTGTACGTCGACACGCCATCACTGGGGACGGAGCGCAGCGGCGGCGGCGGGTTTTCTTCGTCCGACGGACACCGGCCGCACCGTCCGATCCCCGCGAGCTCGTGCTGCACCGACCAATCGACGCTCGGCCGACCTTCCTCGTCGAGGATCGCCTGCGCTGCCTCGAACGTCGCCATCGGCACGATGCCGTCCCACAGCGCCGCCTTAAAGTCCTTGCCCTGGAACACCCGGCGGCCGGCGTAGCTCGGGTTCCGCAGGATCTCGTAGACGTGGTAGTACTGCCACTCGCGCTCGTCCGCGACGGGGTCGCGTACCAACTGCAGGTGTTTCCAGATCGAGTAGATCGTGCGTCGGGCTGCGAACTGCTCAAAGATCAACTCGATCGCGTCGGCGCGGTCCGGCCGGGGGAACTGGCCGAGCAGTTCCCCGCTCTTCGGGTCGTAGCGCCGCTCATATCCCCAGAGAATCCGGCCGTGCGGACCGCCTCGCTCGGCGTTCTGCCGGACGGTGCGCGAGTTCCGAATCTGGATCCCGTCGGCTTCGTCCTCGGCGTTGATCGCGTCCTGCGCAGTGGCTTTGCGGTCGCTGCGCTTGGATAGGTCGTAGACCGCACCGTCGTAGCAGAGCAGTACCCCGGACTCCATGCAGGCCCGGCGCAGCCGTACGTACGCCTCAAGGTCGCGGTAGTAGCGGGACGCCTCGAACGCGACGAGGATACGCGGAACACCGTTTTCGATGCCTTCGAGCATCTCTTCCCAGAGTTCTCGCGTCTTCTTGGCATAGCGGGATGCTGACCGGTCGACCTCGGGGAACTCGCGGATGATCGGCCAGTTGTTGGCCTCGCAGACTGACCGGCCCTCGGTGAGCTGCGACTCGACGCTGCGGCCCTTCTTCCCGGGGTCGCGGCTGGCACGTCCGTACAAGAATGCGTAGAAAGGCCCGTCATATGCGAGGTGAAGATGCTCCGGAGCGATCGGCATGAGCCGACTCTAGCTAAACCCCGTGTCTCAGATGTGATTACGACCGA
>NZ_JBIWKI010000042.1:0-47557 GCF_044765565.1 Streptomyces sp. NPDC102437
CCGCTCGGTCAACCCGACGGACCCGTACAACCTGACCCACCCGGCCGACTACTACAAGGGCGTCCACACCACACTCGCCGGCCTCGTCTCCACCGGAGCCAACCCCGACCGGGCCCTCAAGAGCGCCTGGGACTCCGCCAAGGGCGACCCCTCCGAATTCATCGGCCGCCTCGTACCCGAAATGATCGGCACCAAGGGCAGCGGCCTGACCAAGGGCGGCCTGCGCGCCGGGATAAAGGACCTCCTCGAACGCCCGAAGGGCAAGAACCGGCACGGACACGAGCAGAACCCCGACTCCAACTCCAACCAGTGCAGCAAGGTCAAATGCGCCGGAGACCCCGTCGACGTCGCGACCGGCCGCATGCTGCTCCCGCAGACGGACATCGTGCTCCCGGGATCTCTGCCCCTGGTCTTCGAGCGAGTCTTCGACTCCTCGTACCGGGCCGGCCGCTGGTTCGGATCCGGCTGGTCGAGCACGCTCGACCAGCACCTGGAGATCGACGCGGAAGGCGTGGTGTTCAGCTGCAACGAGGGCAGCCTGCTCGCCTACCCGCACCCCGCGCCCGGCGTTCCCGTCATGCCCACACATGGGCGGCGCTGGCCCTTGGACCGGGTGGACGACGGCTACACCATCACCGACCCGGAAACCGGCCACGTCCGGCACTTCATCGACCAACCCAACCGCGAGCTGGCACTCCTGGCCCAGATCGACGACCGCAACAACCGCTGGATCGCCTTCGAGTACGACGAGACAGGCGCGCCGACGTCGATCGTGCACCACGGCGGCTACCACCTGAAACTCACCACGAACAACGGCAGGATCACCGCCCTCCACCTGGCGGGCGCCGCCCCCGACGGCACCGACCAGGAGATCCTCCGCTACGGCTACACCGACGGCCACCTCACCGAAGTCACCAACTCATCAGGCAAACCCCTGCGCTTCGGCTGCGACGAACTGGGCCGCATCACCTCATGGACGGACACCAACGGCAGTCGCTACGAATACGCCTACGACGAACACGACCGCTGCGTTCACCAGGCCGGCACCAACGGCCACCTCGAAGCCCACTTCACCTGGGACGACACCGACCCCGACACCGGGCTGCGCATGACGTCCATGACCGACGGACTCGGCCACACAACGCGATACGTGATCAACGACCGCTCTCAGGTCGTCGCCGAGATCGACCCCCTGGGAGCCGTCACCCGCCACGAGTACGACCGCCACCACCGGCTGCTGTCCGTCACGGACCCGCTCGGATACCTCAGCCGCTCCACGTACGACGAGCACGGCCGTCTCACCTCGGTGATCCGCCCGGACGGGCGCGAGTCGACCGCTGACTACAACGACCTCGGCCTACCGGTGCGCGTCAAGGGCACAGACGGGACAGTCACCCGACAGACCTACGACGAGCGCGGCAACCGCACGTCGGTCACCGATGCCTCCGGTGCGACAACGGCCTATTCGTACGACGAGGTCGGGCAACTCATATCCGTGACCGACGCGCTCGGCAACACCTCCCGCATCAGCAGTGACGCGGCTGGCCTTCCCATCGAGATGACCGACCCTCTGGGCGCCGCCACCCAGGTTGTCCGGGATGCCTTCGGCCGTCCTGCCGTCCTCACCAACCCCCTCGGCGCGGTCACACGCCTCGAATGGAACGTCGAGGGCAAGCTCTCCCGCCGCACCGACGCAGACGGCTCCACGCAGTCCTGGACGTACGACGGCGAGGGGAACTGTCTGACCCATACCGATGCCATGGGCGCCGTCTCCCGCTTCGAGTACACCCACTTCGATCTGCTCACCGCCCGCACCACGCCCGACGGGGCGCGCTACGAATTCGCCCACGACCACGGACTCCGACTCACACAGGTCCTCAATCCTCAAGGCCTGACCTGGAGTTATGTGCACGATCCGGCCGGACGCCTGATATCGGAGACGGACTTCGACGGCCGAACGCTCACTTACACACATGATGCGGCGGGCCGCTTGGTGGCACGCACGAATGCTCTCGGGCAGGTGACTTCCTTCGAGCGCAATGCGCTGGACCAGATCACGCGCAAGGAAACCGCCGACGGAGCGGTGACGACGTACGCCTACGACCTGACCGACCAGCTGGCCGAGGCGATGGGCTTCGACGGCACCCGGGTGACGATCCTGCGCGACCGTCATGGGCGTATCCGTTCGGAAACGGTCGATGGTCGTGAACTCACCTATGCGTACGATAAGTTGGGGCGCCGAACCGGACGCACCACTCCCGTCGGCGCGACGACTTCCTGGTCGTACGATGCGGCGGGCCGACGTACCGGTCTGGTGACCTCCGGTCGTCCGGTCGATAGCACGTACGACGAAGCCGGTCGTGAACTTACTCGTCACATAGGCGAGTTCATCACACTTCAGAACACGTTCGATCTGCTTGGTCGCCTCGTCGCGCAGTCAGTGACGGGAGCGGAGGAGCGAACTCTTCAACGCCGCGCCCACACCTATCGCGCGGACGGTAATCTGACCGCCCTCGACGACCACCTGGACGGCCCCCGCCGGTTCAAGCTCGACGCTGTGGGCCGCGTCACCGCAGTGCGGGCAGCCGGATGGGCGGAGACCTATGTCTACGACGCAGCGGGCAATCAGTCCTCGGCTGTCTGGCCCGCTGCACACCCCAGCCACGAGGCCACCGGCGACCGCATCTACTTCGGCACCCACATCACGCGTGCCGGGGACGTCCGGTACGAATACGACGCCCTGGGGCGCGTCGTCCTGCGCCGGAAGACTCGCTTGTCCCGGAAGCCGGACACTTGGCGCTACGAGTGGGACTCGGAGGATCGACTCACCCGGGCCATCACGCCGGATGGCACAGTGTGGCTCTACACGTATGACCCGTTGGGTCGCCGTACGGCAAAGCTACGCATGGCGATCGGCGGCGCGGCAATAGCTGAGCGGGTTACATTCACCTGGGACGGTACGACGCTGTGTGAACAAACGACTTGGGTCTCGGCGTTGCCAAGCTCCGTCACCCTCACCTGGGATCACCACGGACTGCACCCAATAGCCCAGACCGAACGCATCCTCGGGGGCGACACCCCGCAAGAGGAGATCGACTCCCGGTTCTTCGCCATTGTCACCGACCTCGTCGGAACCCCGCGCGAACTCGTCGCGGAGTGTGGGGAGATCGCGTGGCGGGCCCGCAGTACTCTTTGGGGTACCACCACCTGGAACACGGATGCATCGGCGTACACGCCGCTGCGTTTCCCGGGGCAGTACTTCGATCCCGAGACGGGGCTGCATTACAACTGCTTCCGCTACTACGATCCGGAAGTCGCGCGATATACCTCTGTCGATCCGCTCGGCCTGACCGCTGCGCCTAACGCTTCGGCATACGTTTCCAATCCCCATGTGTGGGCGGACCCGTTGGGGTTAGCGCCGTACAAGAACCAGCTGCCCAAAGAACTTGAGAAGGAACTGGCCGCTGCCGAGGCTCTTGGCGTGAGGCCACTCAAGGTCGGCGACCCTGGGTTTGAGGATGCCATCAACTCAGGCACGATTAAATGGGTGGTCGATGAGAAAGGGGAACTCCTGTTAATGGCCAAACATGTCAACGGCGTAGAGTTGAAGCATCCGGTTCTCACGCGTGGGGACAATGTTCATGCCGCAGGAGAGGCGGAGATAGCTGGATCCGAAGGATCTTACTTCGGAATGGAGATCAATAACAACAGTGGCCATTATCTGCCGTCACGGGCAAGCGTCCAGATAGGAAGAGAAGCTTTTGAGCGGGCAGGAATTCAATTCGTCGAATGAGGGTGTGCATGAGGTGGGGAGTGCGCTGAGCGGTGTCGACATTTCCAGCTTGCCCCTTGACCGGCTGGAGGTCCTCGCTGCGGCGCCAGATGATTCCTCGGAGGAGTCTCAAGCGTGGGAGCTCGTGCGTGAGCTTTCCACAATCCGGATGCGGGATACCGGTCTGAGCGTTTCCGACCGATTGCGATGGGCTCACCTGGCCCTTGCTTCGTCAGCGAACAAAGTATGGTCATCCGGTGATGAGGCTCTGGAGAGAATCTCGGAACAAGCGCATGTCCGGGCTGCGATGATTAAGATCTTCGGTCCCTCGGAAGGGGACCCCGCCAGGGATCCTCGCCAGCTCCTTCGAGATGTCATCGAGAATATAGGAACCTCCTATCACTCGGCAGCGTCGGCCGCAGAGAATTGGAGATCCTTGACGCGAGCGGAGATGCTGCGCTTGAGGAGAATCAAGAACATGCTCACTCCTCTGCATGGGTTGGAGGAATTCATCGAGTCCGACGTCTCGCTGGAGTCCGACGCCTCACTGCGAAGAGAATTGGAGCGGTGGATCGCTTTGATCCCTAAACTCCCATAAGTTGGCGGCAGTGCCCGCAGGACCCATGAGAACACCATGGGTCTCATGCGCACATGCTCTCGTAACGCGAGCCCGCCGAGCCTGGATCCACCGCGCGATATTCGCTCTGTGGACGGCGGAATGAGAAGAGGTGTCCGCAGGCCTGGGGTGATGAGAGTTCCTACGCCCTCATCAGTCCCACGAAGCAAGGCACCTCGTAAGTAGAGGTCTCCTACAGCCCGGTGAAGCTCACCGGCGCGGGGAACAGCGCCGGTTCGGCCGTCGAGGCGAAGGCCCTGTCGATTGTGGGCGGCATGATCGCCGGGGCGGACGGCATCGATGATCTGGACGCGCTCCGGCACGGTGGCACCCACGCCCCGGAACCGCCGCCCGCCCCGTTCACCGCACCCGCAGCGCGAACCACAGCTCCGTGCGTACGTCCATGTCGTCCAGGTCCACGTCCAGCAGGGACGCGCAGCGGGCGATGCGCTGGCGGACCGTGTTGCGGTGGATGCGCAGGGCCGTGGCCGTGCGGTCCCAGCTGCCGTGGAGGCTCAGCCAGCAGCGCAGGGTCTCGGTCAGCGGCTCGGTGAGCGGGGCGAGGAGGGCGCGGGCGTGCGCCTCGGCGCGGTCGGGCGGGATCAGGGCGGACAGGCCGGAGCCGCTGCCGTTGTGGTGGTGGGCCAGCGGGGTGCGGGTGGCGACGGCGCGGCCCAGGGCGCGGGAGGCCTGACCGTCGGCGAGGTCGAGGGCGGTGACGGCGGCGGGGGCGGACGCGCCGAGCGTCCAGCCGGGCTGCGGGGTGATCCGGTCGCCGCCGGGGATCAGGACCCGTACCGCGTCGCCGCCCCGGCCCGCGTCGACCAGCGCCGAACCCAGGGCGGCGCCCAGTGCTCCGGTGGTCAGCGGGTCGACCGGGCTGTCGCCGCTGCGGCGCGCGTGCACCACCGTCCACTGCTCGGCGCCACCGAGCAGCGGTGCGACGTCCTGCGGGTCCGCGCCCAGCAGCATCCGGACCAGGGCGGCCGACCGGCCCGCGGCGTCGGCGCCCTGGTGCGGGGCGGCCAGTAGGGAGAGCAGGACGACCGCGATCCCCGCGATGGTGTGGTCGCCCGCCTCGCGCCGGTCCGTCGCCAGCGCCAGGACGAGCCCCTGGCCGCCTCCCAGCGCGTACGCGGACAGATGGGTGTCCCGCAGCGTGTCGGTGGCGGACGACGGGGCGGGGCGCGACCCGGCGCGGACCACCCGGGTGAGCCTGGCCAGCGCCGCCCCGACGTCGGGGGCCGGGCGGCGGCCCGAGGCGTGCAGCTCCTCGCCGTCCGCAGAGAGCAGCGCCGACCGGCCCTCCAGCTGGGCCGCCAGCTGGTGCAGCACCGCCGGGACCGGGTCCGGCCGTGCCGCCGCCGTGGCCAGGGCCTGCTGGGCGCGCGTCACCCGGCGCAGCTCGCGGTGGCGGGCCTCGGCCATCAGCCGCCACACCGTCCGGGCGATCGCCGTGAACGGGGTCTCGGGCGGCACCTCGAGCAGCGGCAGGCCGTGCCGGTCACATGCCTCGATCAACGCCTGCGGCACCGTGTCGAACACCGGCGTCACCCCGAAACCGAGCGCCGCCGCCCCCGCCTCCATCAGCCGGTCCACGAACGCGTCCGGGTCCTTCAGCTGCACCCCGGCGCTCAGCAGCAGCTCACCGCCGAGCAGATACGGGTATGGGTCGGCCATCTCCGTGGTGTGCACCCACAGCAGATCCGCCTCCGCCGGACCGGCGATCCGGCGCAGCCCGAGCTCCTCGTGGGCGAGCAGTTCGGCGAGCGGGATCGGTGGCGTGGGCGGCGGTGCGGGCGGGGGAGTGGGCGGCTGAGCAGGCATCGGGGTCGGCCCGGCCGAGGCTTCCGGCATGGACGGTCCATCCATCAGGGACTTCGATTATGGATGAAACGTACTCTTCAGCGCCGCTTGCGGGCCACCTACCGTCTTCTTCACATAAGACATGTGCACTTGTGACCGAAATGGAGGAAGCCCATGGCCGTCGACTACGCGGCCGTCATCGGCACCGCCGCGAAGGTCATGTACCCGACGCTGCCCAGCGCCGACTCCGCGTTCGCGACCATCGTCAAGGACGAGCTGCCGATCGGCGTGCGCGGACTGGTGCTCGCCGCCGCGCTGGCCGCCGTGATGTCCGATCCTCGGCGGTCTGCTGTGGCGCCGGGGCACCGCGGCGGGCGCGCTGGCCGCGGTGGCGGCCGGCGGCCTCGCGGTGATCGGCCTGATGGCGGGATACGGAATCCTCGCCAACGAACCGGTCTACTACGGCCTGCTGGCCTCGCTCGCGGCGTACGTGATCGTCTCCCTGGCGACGAAGCCGACCGACGCGGCCGTACTCGCGGCCTGGCGCGAGCGGCTGGCGGGACGGAGTGCGACGACGCCGGAGCCGGTGCACGAGCCGGCCACGACGTAACCGTCCCCGCACGCCCCCGGGAGGGGCGGCCCCCGCCCCTCCCGCCTCGCTCCGCACACTGAACAACGCACGTAACCCGAAGGAAGGCACTTCACATGAGCAGCAACGAAACGCCGCGAGGCCCCGTCGACTCCTCCCGCGTCCCGCGGTACGCCGGACCCGCGACCTTCGCCCGGCTGCCCCGGCTCGACGAGGTCGGCACCGCCGATGTCGCCGTCGTCGGCGTGCCCTTCGACACCGGTGTCTCCTACCGGCCCGGCGCCCGCTTCGGCGGCAACGCGATCCGTGAGGCCTCGCGCCTGCTGCGCCCGTACAACCCGGCGCAGGACGCCTCGCCCTTCGCGCTCGCACAGGTCGCCGACGCCGGTGACATCGCCGCGAACCCGTTCAACATCAACGAGGCCGTCGAGACCATCGAGGCCGCCGCCGACGACCTCCTCGGCACCGGCGCCCGCATGATGACGCTCGGCGGCGACCACACCATCGCGCTGCCGCTGCTGCGTTCCGTCGCCAAGAAGCACGGCCCGGTCGCCCTGCTCCACTTCGACGCGCACCTCGACACCTGGGACACCTACTTCGGCGCCGAGTACACCCACGGCACCCCGTTCCGCCGCGCCGTCGAGGAAGGCATCCTCGACACCTCCGCGCTCTCCCACGTCGGCACCCGCGGTCCGCTCTACGGCAAGCAGGACCTGGACGACGACGCGAAGATGGGCTTCGGCATCGTCACCTCCGCCGACGTCATGCGGCGCGGCGTCGACGAGGTCGCCGACCAGCTGCGTCAGCGCATCGGCGACCGGCCGCTGTACATCTCCATCGACATCGACGTGCTGGACCCGGCGCACGCCCCCGGCACCGGCACCCCCGAGGCCGGTGGCCTGACCTCCCGCGAGCTCCTGGAGATCGTCCGCGGGCTGTCCTCCTGCAACCTGGTCTCCGCCGACCTGGTCGAGGTCGCCCCCGCGTACGACCACGCCGAGATCACCTCCGTCGCCGCCTCCCACACGGCGTACGAGCTGACCACGATCATGTCCCGCCAGATCGCTGAGGCCCGTACGAAGTGAGCCACGACCACCACGACGAGCGGCCGCAACTCACCACCGAGCAGATCGCGGCCGCCCTGAACCCGCCGGCCGGGCGCAACGGCGCCGACCTCGTCGTCGAGACCCCCACCCCGCGCACGGTATTCACGCCGACGCCCGCGAGGCGCTGTCCGACCTCCTCGAAGCGGTCGACCGCCGCGAGGACCCGTCGGCGCCGGAGCGGGTCCGTACGGTCCTCGAAGCGGTACGGGAGAGGATCGCCGCCCAGGAACTCACCCTGGAGCAGCGGCTGATCGCCTCGGTCCGCGAGGCGCTGCGGGCCCGGTCCTTCGGTGGTCGTGCTCCCGGCCCTGCTGAGGATGTTCGAGCCGACGCACCTGTAGGCATCGGCTCGGTGCCCGTCCGCGTACCCGGCTTCGGCCGGGGTGCGGGCGGGCGGGTTCATCCGCGGGGCGGGTGCTCCCCAGGGCCTGTCCCAGCGATGAGAGCCGCCTGCTCCTCCCTGCCCCGGTGGAAGTCCGGCCGCTCGTCGGGATGGAGGCTGGTGGGCACGGCCCTCGCCGGTGGCAGGAAGTCGGTCAGCGACCGGAACACCGGGTCGGCCGCCGCTCCCTGACCGCGGATCCGGGCCTGCACCAGGTACTGGACGACCTCCCGCAGGGGCTCTCGCAGAACGGGTTCCGGCCGCGCGGCAGCCTTCTCCGCGGCTCCGGGCTGTCCCAGCGCGTGGTGTTCGTTCTGCGCGAGCCGCTGCAGGGCCGCGACCGCCGCGAAGAGCCGGCCGCAGCGGTATGCCTCGGCGTGCCGGACCGGCTGAGCGCTCGTCAAGGTTCCCTCGATTCGATCAAGGTGCCGGGTCGCACCCGGTGACCGATACCCGCGCGACGGGCGACGAACCATACAGCCCAAAATGCGCAACTTTTCGGCCCGTCGTGAGTCGTTACTCACGGGTGCGCCGGGGGCGCACCGTACCGATCCACTCATGGGGGACCAGCCGCATGAAAGAACAGCCCCGCATATTCCGTCGCGCCAAGGCCGCGCTCTCCGTCACGCTCGCCGCGGGCGTGCTCGCACCCGTGGCGCTCGGCGCGGCGCCCGCCGCGGCGGCGACGCCGACGGTGAGCTGTACGTCCGGCAAGGCCGGGCTCGCCGCGAAGCTGTCGAAGGACATCACCGCCGCGCTCAAGGGCCGCAAGTCGACGACGGCCGTGGCGCTCTACGACCGCACGACCAAGACCGACTGCACCCTGCGGGCGACGACGAAGTACGACTCCGCCAGCGTCGTGAAGGCGACCGTGCTGGCGACGCTGCTCTGGGACAACAAGAAGCACAACCGCTACCTCACCCAGCGCGAGATAAACCTCTCCACCGCGATGATCACCAAGTCCGACAACAACGCGACCACCAGCCTGTGGAAGCAGCTCGGGGTGACCAAGGTCAAGGCGTTCCTGAAGGCCGCCGGGATGACGCACACCGTGCCCGGCTCCGGCGGCTACTGGGGGCTGACCCAGATCACCGCCCAGGACGAGCTGCGTCTGCTGACCCTGCTGACCGCCAAGAACTCCGTGCTGAGCGACAACGCGCGCGCCTACGAACTGGGCCTGATGCGCAAGGTCGTCTCCTCGCAGCGCTGGGGCACGCCCGCCGGGGCGCCGTCCGGGGTGACCGTTCAGGTCAAGAACGGCTGGTTGCCGCGCGCCACCCACGGCTGGCGGGTGCACAGCATCGGCGCGTTCACCGGCAAGGGGCACGACTACGCGATCACCGTGCTCACCCAGGACAACAAGACGATGAACGACGGCGTCAACACCATCCAGGCCGTCGCCCGCGCCGTGCACAAGGACCTCAACCCGGCCGTCGCCGCGAAGACCACATCGACCATCGCCCCGCCCGCCGCCCCGCAGGAAGCGGTGCCCGCGGTGCCGGAGGCCCCGGCCGTACGGATGCTCACCGCGACGCCGCGGCCGTAGGGACCGACGCCGGCGGCTCGGTGCCGGTGGGTCGGGGCCGGTCCCTACGGCCCTGACCCGCGGCCGAGCGCGCGCTCAGCCGTGCGCCCGCTCAGCCGTGGTCGGCGTAGGACCGCTCCGACCGGTCCTACGCCGACCGCCGCACCCGCCCTACGCCGATGGCCCCGTCCTCGGCCCGCCTTTGTAACGGCGGGATGAAATCCGCTGCCCACCGCGTTGGTGTCTTCCGGTAGAGCAGGTCGAACGGGGAGGCACCGGTGACGGACGCAGGGGACGTACAGGGCGCGGCGCGGGCCCCGGGATGGGCCCGGCGGTTGTGCGGGTACGCGTGGCGCTACCGGCGCAATGTGCTGCTGGCGCTCGGCTCGTCGCTCGCGGGCATGGCGGTGATGGCCCTCGTCCCGCTGATCACCAAGGTGATCATCGACGATGTCGTGGTCGGCCACACCCGGTCCCTCGCCGTCTGGACCGGGCTCCTCATAGCCGCCGCCGGGCTCGTGTACATCGCCACGTACATCCGCCGGTACTACGGCGGCCGGCTCGCCCTCGACGTGCAGCACGATCTGCGTACCGAGATGTACGGGACGATCACCCGCCTCGACGGGAAGCGGCAGGACGAGCTGTCCACCGGTCAGGTCGTCGGGCGCGCCACCAGCGACCTCCAGCTGATCCAGGGACTCCTGTTCATGCTCCCGATGACCATCGGGAACGTGCTGCTCTTCCTCATCTCCCTGGTGATCATGGCGTGGCTCTCGCCGCTGCTCACCCTGGTGGCGATCGCCGTGGCCCCCGCCCTCTGGTTCATCGCCCGCCGCTCCCGCACCCGGCTCTTCCCCGCCACCTGGTACGCCCAGGGGCAGGCCGCCGCCGTCGCCGGAGTGGTCGACGGGGCCGTCTCCGGGGTCCGGGTCGTCAAGGGGTTCGGGCAGGAGGAGCAGGAGACCGGCAAGCTGCGCGAGGTGGGGCGCAAGCTGTTCGCCGGGCGGCTGCGGACGATCCGGCTGAACTCCCGCTACACCCCCGCCCTCCAGGCCGTCCCCGCGCTCGGCCAGGTCGCGATGCTGGCCCTCGGCGGCTGGCTCGCCACCCGGGGCGAGATCACCCTCGGTACGTTCGTGGCGTTCTCCACGTACCTCGCCCAGCTCGTCGGACCGGTCCGGATGCTCGCCATGGTCCTCACCGTCGGACAGCAGGCCAGGGCCGGCGTCGAACGCGTACTGGAACTGATCGACACCGAGCCGACCATGAAGGACGGCACCAAGGACCTCCCGGCCGACGCTCCTGCCAGCGTCGAGTTCGACGACGTACGGTTCGGCTACGACGCCGAGCGCCCCGTACTCGACGGGTTCTCGCTGACCATCGAGCCCGGCGAGACCGTCGCCGTCGTCGGCGCGTCCGGCAGCGGGAAGTCCACCGTCTCGCTGCTGCTGCCCCGCTTCTACGACGTGACGCACGGCGCCGTCCTGGTCGGCGGCCACGACGTCCGCGAACTGACCCAGCGGTCCCTGCGCGCCGCCATCGGCCTCGTGCCGGAGGACAGCTTCCTGTTCTCCGACACCGTCCGCGCCAACATCGCCTACGGATTCCCCGACGCCACCCAGGAGCAGATCGAGGAGGCGGCCCGCGCCGCCCAGGCCGACCGGTTCATCGCGGAGCTGCCCGAGGGCTACGACACCAAGGTCGGCGAGCACGGGCTCACCCTCTCCGGCGGCCAGCGCCAGCGCGTCGCGCTCGCCCGCGCCATCCTCGCCGACCCCCGGCTGCTCCTCCTCGACGACGCCACCTCCGCCGTCGACGCCCGTGTCGAGCACGAGATCCACGAGGCGCTGCGCCAGGTCATGGCCGGGCGGACCACCCTGCTGATCGCCCACCGCCGCTCCACCCTCGGCCTCGCCGACCGGATCGCCGTCCTGGAGCACGGCCGGCTCGCCGACATCGGCACCCACGAGGAGCTGGAGCGCCGCTCCCCGCTCTACCGGCGGCTGCTCACCGACCCCGACGAGCTGGGCGGCACCTCGCCCGGACACCAGCGGCTCACCCCCGCCCCCGACACGACCCCCGAGGACGAGCGCGCGCTCCAGGAGGAGCTGGACGCCGAGTTCGACGCCGAGCGCGGCATCAGCCCCCACCTGTGGGTCCGCAAGGAGGAGCCGCGCGACACCGGCGCGGCCGGCATGCCCGCCACCCCCGAACTGCTCGCCCAGGTCGAGGCGCTGCCGCCGGCCACCGACACCCCCGACATCGACGAGGCACGGGCCGTCGGTGCCGAGGACTCCTACGGGCTGCGCAGGCTGCTGCGCGGCTTCGGGCTGCCGTTGCTGGTGAGCCTGGTGCTGGTCGCGGTCGACGCGGGCGCCGGTCTGCTGCTGCCGGTGCTGATCCGGCACGGCATCGACCAGGGCGTCTCGCAGCTCGCGCTAGGCGCGGTCTGGGCGGCGTCCGCGCTGGCCCTGGTGGTCGTCCTCGTGCAGTGGGCCGCCCAGATCGGCGAGACCCGGATGACGGGCCGCACCGGCGAACGGGTGCTGTACTCACTGCGGCTGAAGATCTTCGCGCAGCTGCAGCGGCTCGGCCTGGACTACTACGAGCGCGAGCTGACCGGCCGCATCATGACCCGGATGACGACGGACGTGGACGCGCTGTCGACGTTCCTGCAGACCGGTCTGGTCACCGCCTTCGTCTCCGTCGTCACCTTCTTCGGCATCATGGTCGCGCTGCTGGTCCTCGATGTGCAGCTGGCCCTCGTGGTCTTCGCGACGCTGCCGGTGCTGGTCGTCGGCACGTTCTTCTTCCGCCGCAAGAGCGTCAAGGCGTACGAGCTGGCCCGTGAACGCATCAGCGTCGTCAACGCCGACCTTCAGGAGTCCGTCTCCGGGCTGCGGATCGTGCAGGCGTTCCGGCGCGAGCACGACGGCACCCGGCGGTTCGCGGAGCGCAGCGACCACTACCGCGAGGCCCGGGTCCGGGGCCAGTGGCTGATATCGGTCTACTTCCCGTTCGTGCAGCTGCTGTCGTCGGTGGCCGCGGCCGCCGTCCTGATCGTCGGCGCGGGCCGGGTCGACAACGGCACGCTCACCACCGGGGCGCTGGTCGCCTACCTGCTCTACATCGATCTGTTCTTCGCCCCGGTCCAGCAGCTCTCCCAGGTCTTCGACGGCTACCAGCAGGCCACCGTCTCGCTCGGCCGCATCCAGGAGCTGCTGCGCGAGCCGACCTCCACCGACGCCGCGGACGAACCGCTGGACGTGCGGTCGCTGCGCGGCGAGATCGCCTTCGAGGACGTGTCCTTCGCGTACGGCTCCGGCGACGGCGCCGAGGAGGCCCTCATCGGGGTCGACCTGCGGATACCGGCCGGTCAGACGGTCGCGTTCGTCGGCGAGACCGGCGCGGGCAAGTCCACCCTCGTCAAGCTCGTCGCCCGGTTCTACGACCCCACGGGCGGCCGGGTCACCGCGGACGGCACCGATCTGCGCCGCCTCGACCTCACCGCGTACCGGCACCGGCTCGGCGTCGTACCGCAGGAGGCGTACCTCTTCGCGGGCACGGTCCGCGACGCCATCGCCTACGGGCGGCCCGAGGCCACCGATGCCGAGGTGGAGGCGGCGGCGCGGGCGGTCGGCGCCCACGACATGATCGCGACGCTGGACGGCGGCTATCTGCACGAGGTCGCCGAGCGGGGCCGAAACCTCTCGGCCGGCCAGCGCCAGCTGATCGCGCTGGCCCGCGCCGAACTCGTCGACCCGGACGTCCTGCTGCTCGACGAGGCGACCGCCTCGCTCGACCTGGCCAGCGAGGCCCTGGTCAACCAGGCGACCGACCGGCTCACAGGCCGCCGCACCACCCTGGTCGTCGCCCACCGGCTGACCACGGCCGCCCGCGCCGACCGGGTCGTGGTGATGGACCACGGCCGGGTCGTCGAGGACGGTACGCACGACGAACTCCTGGCCAGGGACGGGCACTACGCCGTGCTGTGGCGCACGTTCGTCGGGGAGGACGAGCCCGCGCAGGTGTGAGAGCCGGGCCCGTCCGCCGGTCAGTCGCCGATGCCGGAGATCTTTCCGGTCCGCAGGTCCGAGCGGACGGTCAGGTACGAGTACGTGGGGTGCTTGCCGCCGCTCCAGGTGAGCCGCACCGTCGACCAGGTGTGGCCGGCGGCGCTGTCGCCCGCGGTGACCCGGAAGGCGAGCGGGGTGTTCTGGGCCCGGAGCACCCCGTCCGCGTGGTTGCGCCGCTCCCAGGTGTTCAGCTCGGAGCGCAGCCGAGGGGTCAGATAGAAGGTCCGCAGGGAGGTGGCGAGCCGTCCGCCGTCCTCGGTGGAGTCGGAGACGGCATCGATGTAGGCACCGTAGAAGTGGGCGACCTGCTGGTAGGCGGGGGACCCGAGGTCACTGCGTACCGACGCGGCGGTCTCCGGGGCCTGCGGGGCCGCCGCCACTGCCGGGACCGCTGCGACGGCGGTGAGGAGAGCGGAGGCGAGCAGCGTCCGGCCGATCTGGCGCCGGCTGCGAGGACCCGGGGTGTCGCGAAGCTGAAGCATGGGCAGTACCTGCCTTTCGTATGGCTCTGTCCTGTTGGAGTCATGCTGTGGCGATTCGGTTGCCCGGAGGGGGAGCGCGCCGTATGCAACCTCCGGATGGCCTCCTGCGTCGTACGCATGTATGCGTATGCGTCGCGCAGGGGCGTAAATGTTCGATTGGTGATGGGGTTACTGGTGATCAGAGGGGTGCGTAAGTCCGGAAAGGTCGCATTGTCCGACGAGGGTGGCGGTGGAAGGGGCGGGGGAGACCGGAAAGGTCCCCGGGCCGGCCGTCGGATGCTGGTGTGCTCGATCGCCCTGCCGCTGGTGGCCGCGCTCGGCCTGGTGCTCGGCGGTCCCTCGGCCGGCCGCGCCGACGCCGCGTCGGTCTGCGCCGGACGTCCCGCGAAGACGGTGGCGTTCAAGACCGGGGAGCTGCGCGTCTACAAGAACCGTTCCTACGCCTGTGCGATAGCCGTCGCCAAGAAATCGGGCCCGCGCCGCACCATGTCCGTCACGCTCCAGGCACGCGGCGGCAGCCCCGTCGTCGACCGGGGTCAGTACACCAAGCAGGCCGGTCCGGTGACGGTCCATGCGCTGAACCGGTGCGTCAGGGCCTCGGCCACCATCTCGGGGAAGTCGGGGTCCACGGGCTGGATCCTCTGCTGAACTCTCCGCTGACCGGCCCGGACCCTCGTTTCCGGGTGCCGACCGGGTCTGGCGGTACGGGAGTTGCCCCGCTAGGTTCACGGCGAAAGTTGTGACTCCTGGGAGGGTGTATGCGCAAGGCGTTCAGAGGGTTCCTGTCGCTCGCGGTGCTCATCGGCACGGTGGGCGCGACAGGCGCCTCGGCCGGGGCGGCCACCGCCGCGGAACCGGCAGCGATCCGGACCGGCACCGCCGCCGACAACGGCACCGGCACGGACATCAAGGACCGCATCCTCGCCATTCCGGGGATGAGCCTCATCGAGGAGAAGCCCTACGCGGGCTACCGCTACTTCGTCCTCAACTACACCCAGCCGATCGACCACCGGCACCCGTCCGAGGGCACCTTCCAGCAGCGCATCACCCTGCTGCACAAGGACACGTCCCGCCCGACGGTCTTCTACACCGGCGGATACAACGTCTCCACCAACCCCGGCCGCTCCGAGCCGACCCGGATCGTCGACGGCAACCAGGTCTCCCTGGAGTACCGCTTCTTCACCCCGTCCCGCCCGGCGCCCGCCGACTGGTCCAAGCTCGACATCTGGCAGGCCGCCAGCGACCAGCACCGCGTCTTCACCGCGCTGAAGCAGATCTACACCAAGAACTGGCTGGCCACCGGCGGTTCCAAGGGCGGCATGACCGCCACCTACTTCGAGCGCTTCTACCCCCGGGACATGGACGGCGTCGTCGCGTACGTCGCGCCCAACGACGTGGTGAACAAGGAGGATTCGGCCTACGACCGGTTCTTCGAGAACGTCGGCACCAAGGAGTGCCGCGACAGGCTGAACGGCGTTCAGCGCGAGGCGCTGGTCCGCCGCGAGCCGCTGGAGAAGAAGTACCAGGAGTACGCCGCCGCGAACGGCTACACCTTCGACACCACCGGCTCGCTCGACCGGGCGTACGAGGCCGTCGTCATGGACTACGTCTGGGCGTACTGGCAGTACAGCCTGCTGTCCGACTGCGACACCATCCCGGCCGACGCCGCCTCGGCCACCGACCAGGAGATCTGGGACTCGATAGACGCGATCTCCGGCTTCTCCGCATACACGGACCAGGGCCTGGAGCGGTACACGCCGTACTACTACCAGGCGGGCACGCAGCTCGGTTCGCCCGACATCAAGCAGCCGTGGCTCGGCGACCTGAGCCGGTACGGGTACCAGCCGCCGCGCAACTACGTGCCGCGCTCCATCCCGATGAAGTTCCAGCCGTCGGTGATGCGCGACGTCGACAAGTGGGTGAAGAACCACGCCGACCGGATGCTGTACGTGTACGGGGAGAACGACCCGTGGGGCGCGGAGCGCTTCCGGCCCGGCGCCCGCTCGCACGACAGCTACGTCATGACCGTGCCCGGCGGCAACCACGGTGCCAACGTGGCCGGGCTCGCCGCGGACGACAACGCGAAGGCCACCGCGGCGATCCTGCGCTGGGCGGGCGTTGCTCCAGCCGCGGTGCAGGACGACCCGGCGAAGGCGAAGCCGCTCGCGAAATTCGACACGCGGCTCGACCGGCAGGACGTGAGGAACGAGCGCCAGCTGCGGCGGTAACGGTTCTTCGAGCAGGTTCCGTGAGCTGAGGGAGGGGCTGTGCGCGCGGCGCGCAGCCCCTCCGCGCCTTCCGGCTAGTACGTCAGCCCGTAACCGACCGGGTGCAGCACCTTCGACGGGTCGTCCGCGCGCTGCACCGGGACCGGCAGGGTGCCCCGCGGTTCGGCGCGGCCCGCGATCACCCGGGCGGCGGCCCGCAGTTCGACATCGGTCCAGGAGTACGTGGCCAGGTTCGCCGCGAACCCGGTCCCGGCCAGCTGGGCGATGTCGTACGGATTGCGGATCGCCACCGTGATCACCGGGACGCCGGTCGCCGCCAGCGCGCTCACCAGGGTGCGCTGCGAGCTGGTCGCCGAGACGTTGTACGTCGCCACGACCACCGCGTCCTTGCCCTGTGCGGCGGCCACCGCCTCGGCGATCTTCGCCGGCGCAGGAGCGGTGCCGGTGGACAGCGCGGTCGCCGCGTGACCCAGTTCGCCGAACTCCGTGGCCAGGGTGGTGGTCGGCGGTCCGGTGGTGCCGGACGGGGAGGCGGGATCGGCACCGACCACGAGCAGGTTCTTGTGGGAACGGCGGGAGAGCGGCAGCACCGCGCCGTCGTTCGCGAGCAGCGTGGTGGTGCGCTCGGCGATCCGGTCGGCGGCGGCGAGGTGCGCCCGGGTGCCCACCGTGCGGTCCACCCCCGCGCGGCTGACGAAGGGGTTGTCGAACAGCCCGAGCTTCGCCTTCAGCCGCAGGATGCGCAGGATCGATTCATCAATCCGGGCCTCGCTGATCTCACCGCTCTTCACGGCCTCCAGCACGGCGTTCCAGGAGACGTCCAGGCTCGGCGGGTTGAGCAACTGGTCGACGCCGGCCTTGAGGGCGAGGACCGGCACGCGGTCGTCGCCGTACTTCGTCCGCACCCCCTCCATGCCGAGAGAGTCGGTCACCACGACACCGTCGTAGCCCAGCTCCTCGCGCAGGATGCCGCTGAGGATCGGGTGGGAGAGCGTCGCCGGGTCCTCGGCCGGGTCCAGGGCCGGTACCACGATGTGCGCGGTCATGATCGAGTCGATGCCCGCGGCGATCGCGGCCCGGAACGGCGGCTCGTCCAGCTCCGCCCACTGCTCCCGGGTGTGGGTGATGACGGGCAGTCCGGTGTGGCTGTCGGTGCTGGTGTCGCCGTGGCCCGGGAAGTGCTTGGCCGTCGAGGCGATCCCGCTGCTCTGGTACCCCTTCACCTGCGCGGCGACCAGGGCGGCCACGGACCGCGGGTCGGAGCCGAAGGAGCGTACGCCGATCACCGGGTTGGCCGGGTTGACGTTGACGTCGGCGTCCGGGGCATAGTTCTGGTTGATGCCGATCGCGGCCAGTTCGGCGCCCGCGATCTGCCCGGCCCGGCGGGCGTCGGAGCGCGAACCGCCCGCGCCCAGCGCCATCGCGCCCGGCATCAGGGTGGCGGGCTCGCCGACCCGGCAGACGATGCCGTGCTCCTGGTCGGTGGAGACGAGGAGCGGCAGGGGGGTGGGGCCGGCGAGACCGGCGCGCTGGATGCCGTTGGAGAGTTCGGCGATCTGGTGCGGGTCGCGGGTGTTGTGCGCCCAGGCGAAGTAGATGATGCCGCCGACGTGGTACCGGTCGATCATCTCGGCGGCGGTGCGGACCCCGATCTCGGCCATGTTGGCGTCGATGTCGGCCTGGTCGGGGTCGGTGGCGGAGTGCCCGTACACCCGCATCACGAAGAGCTGCCCGACCTTCTCCTCCAGGGTCATCCCGGAGATGATCCGCTTGAGGCGCTTGGTCGTTGTGGCTGAATCGTGCTGTCCGCTGCTCGCGGACCGCTGGGCGGCGAGCGCGCCGGGGGCGAGGCCCGCGCCCGTGACGGCGGCTACAGCCGTCGCGGCGGTGGCGGTGAGGAGGGTGCGTCTGGAGGTGCGGTGGTGCACGTGAGCTCCTTCGGCCGTACTCGGGGACGAGAGGTGGCGAGAGTGGTGAAAGAAACTTCCAAGGAGCACGGATATCCAGAAAATAACTTCCGGTCAAGGGTCCGGACCGTTTTGAGCGTCTCCGGCGTGGCAGAGATCGTCCCGACGTCCGCCCGTGGGCCCCGTCCCTGCCCCGCCTAGTCAGTCCTGCCCCTGCCCCAGCCCCACCGCGGCGCCGTGCGCCCGCAGCGCGGAGACCGCCGCCGTGATCGCGGGCCGCCGGGCCGCCTCCGTACGCCATAGCGCGTACAGCCGTCGCACCGGCACGGGATCGAGCGGCACCGCCACCACCCCCGGCGGCAGCTGCCCGCGCCCCAGGCGCGGGATCATCGCGACTCCGAGGCCGGCGGCGAGCAGGGCCAGCTGAGTGTGGTTCTCCTCCGCCTGGTGCCGGATGTCCGGCTCGCAGCCCGCCGCCCGCAACGTCCGTAGGAGCCAGTCGTGGCAGACCGTCCCCGGCGGCTGGCAGATCCACCGCTCCTTCGCCAGCTCCTCGCGCCGCACATCTCCCCGCCCGGCGAGACGATGCCCGGCGGGCACCAGCAGATCGCAGTGGTCGTCGCCGATCACCGCCTGTGCCACGCCCTCGGGGGCGGGCAGCGGGGCGATGTCCCAGTCGTGCGCCACCGCCAGATCGATCACGCCCTTGGCCACCAGGTCGACCGAGAGATGCGGATCGACCTCGGTCATCCGGACCTCCAGCGCCGGGTGATCCCGGTCCAGCCCGGCCAGTACCCCGGGCAGCAGTCCACGCGCCGCGGAGGCGAACGCGCCGATCGACAGCCGCCCGGTCGGCAGCCCCCTGCGCTCCTCCAGCGTCGTCTCGGCGCGCTCCACGATCGCCAGCAACTGCTGGGCCGTCTCGGCCAGATGGAGCGCCTCCTCGGTCAGCGCGACACCCCTACCGCGCCGTTCCAGCAGCGTGGTGCGGGTCTCCCGCTCCAGCTTGGTGATCTGCTGCGAGACCGCCGACGGGGTGTAGCCGAGCGCGGCGGCGGCACTCGCGACGGAGCCGTGGACGAAGACGGCGTGCAGGGCACGCAGCCGGGCCAGATCGAGCACCACAACCTCCCGGACCTCGCTGATCCACGAGCGGATCAGTCGCGTGACCAGTCGCGTGACCAGTCACGTGATCGGTCACGTAATTCGTTAGCGATACTCAATTTCACCATGAAGAAATCCGCGCTGGTGCTACATGGTCGGTGCGGGTGATCCTCGGCGTATGCGTCCCCTCCACATCGCCCTGGCCGCCCTGGTGGCAGCCCTCTGGGGTGTCAATTTCGTCGTCATCGAGCTCGGCCTCGGGCACTTCCCGCCGCTGCTCTTCTCGGCCCTGCGCTTCCTGGTAGCCGCGCTGCCCGCGGTCTTCTTCGTCGGCCGGCCCAAGGTCGCCTGGAAGTGGATCGTGGGCGTCGGGCTCGTCCTCGGGGTGGCGAAGTTCGGCCTGCTCTTCATCGGCATGGACCGGGGCATGCCCGCCGGCCTCTCCTCCCTCGTGCTCCAGGTCCAGGCGGTCTTCACCGCACTCTTCGCCGCCGTCGCGCTCGGTGAACGCCCGGGAACGGTACGGGTGTTGGGGATGGGGGTGGCGCTCGCCGGCATCGGGGTCGCCGCCGTCGACGAAGGGGCGGGCGGCCCCGTGCTCGCCTTCGTCCTGGTGATCGCGGCGGCGGCCTGCTGGGGCGTGTCCAACGTACTGACCCGCAAGGCCGCCCCGAGCGACTCGCTCAACTTCATGGTCTGGGTCTCGACCGTGCCCGTGCTCCCGCTGCTCGGCCTCTCCCTCCTCTTCGAGGGCTGGGACCGCGACAAGGCGGCGCTGGCCGCGCTGGACTGGAGCGGCGCCGGGATCATCGTCTACGTCGCCTGGATCACCACCGTCTTCGGTTTCGGCGCCTGGGGCTTCCTGCTGCGCCACCACCCGGCCTCCTCGGTGGCCCCGTTCACCCTGCTCGTCCCGGTCTTCGGGATGTCCTCGGCCGCCCTGCTGCTGGACGAGTCGGTGAGCCCGCTGCGATGGTGCGCGGCGGCGCTGCTGGTCGGCGGGGTGGCGCTCACGTCGCTGGCGGGGGCGCGGCGCCCGCGCACCGGGGCCCAGGAGGCCCCCGAGTCCCCGGAGCCGGAGGTGGTGCGGGCCGCCTGACCCGGCCCGCGTGCCACGCCCCCGGCCCGCGCGCCGCCTACTGCTTGGGCGCGCCCAGCCGCAGCAGGTGCTCCCGCCCGGCGTCCAGCAGCCCCGGCAGCTCCGCCGCGGCCGGGTGCCAGCGCTTCTCGTACTCCCAGCAGACCCAGCTGTCCGGGTCCAGCGTGTCCAGGCAGGCACCCAGCGGCAGCACCCCGGCCCCCAGCGCCAACGGCTCGGTGTCCTCGGCCGACGCGATGTCCTTCACCTGTACGTATCCCAGGTGCGGGGCCAGCACCGCATGGCTCGCGGCCGGCTCCTCGCCCGCCAGCCAGGTGTGCATGATGTCCCACAGCGCGCCCACCTGCCGGTGCCCGACCGTCCCGACGACCCGGGCGACATCGGCGCCGGCCCGGTGCGAGTCATGGGTCTCCAGCAGGATGCGCACGCCCTTGTCGGCGGCGTGCTCGGCGGCGGCGGCCAGCCGCCGGGCCGCGGTCGCGTCGGCCGTGCCGGGGTCCTGGCCGCCGCCGCCAGGGAAGACCCGGACGTTCTGCGCACCCAGATCGTGCGCCAGGTCCACCAGCCCGGCCAACTCGTCCAGCACCGGCGCGTCGTCGCCCTCGGCGGCGGCCCGGACGTACCCGGCGACGGTCAGGATCTCGACGCCGCCCTCCTTGAACTCCTTGACGACGGCGGCCCGTTCGTCCGCCGAGATGCCGGGGTGCACCGGCTCCTCGGGGTGGGCGCGCAGCTCCACCCCCTGATAGCCGTGCCCGGCGGCGAGCCGGACGACATCGGCGACCGGCATCCCCGGCACTCCGAGGGTCGAGAAAGCGAGCTTCACGTGCGTGTCCTTCCGTCGGTGCGTGCCACCGCACCGGCATGCGGCGTTCCCGGATGCCGGTAACCGTACGGTCCCGTGCGGCTCACGCGCGCGGCGGCGCCGTCGACCCCCGCACCATCAGCTCCGCCGCGATCGTCGCGATTCCCCCGGGCGGCGGTGTCTCCTTGCCCATCGCGAGGCGGCCCGCCCGTGCGCCCGCCTCGAAGAGCGGCAGCCGTACGGTCGTCAGCGCCGGGACCGCGTCCACGGAGAACGGCAGGTCGTCGAAGCCCGCCACCGAGATGTCCTCGGGGATGCGCAGTCCCTGGTCCCGGACCGCCGCGCTCGCGCCCAGCGCCACCGTGTCGTTGGCGGCGACGATCGCCGTCACCTCCGGTTCGCGGCGCAGGAGTTCGAGGGTGGCGTCGTAGCCGGAGCGGCGGTCGTAGGGGCCGTGGACGGTGAGGCGATCCTCCTCGTGCGAGTCCGCAGGGCCGCCGAGCCCCGCCGCCCGCATCGCGTCGCGGTGGCCCTCCAGCCGGTGGCGGGTCGTCGTCCGCTCCGGCGGGCCGGCGACGTAGCCGATCCGCCGGTGGCCGAGCGAGAGCAGGTGTTCGGTGAGACGGCGGCCGCCGCCCCGGTTGTCGAAGGCGAGCGCGGCCACGACCGCCCCGCCGTCCGGCAGCGGGGGGCGCCCGCACAGCACCACCCGGGTGCCCGCGTCCGCGAGCTTGGCCAGCTTGGCGGAGACCGCGTCCTGGTGCGCCGGGTCCTCCACCGCGCCGCCGGTCAGGACGACGGCCGCGGCGCGCTGGCGCTGGAGCAGGGTGAGGTAGGTGAGTTCGCGCTCGGGGGAGCCGCCGGTGTTGCAGACGACGGCCAGCTTCTCGCCGCCCGCCCGGCCGGAGCCGTCCCCGGGACCGCCGATCTCGGTCTGTGCCGCGCCCGCCATGATCCCGAAGAACGGGTCCGCGATGTCGTTGACCAGGATGCCGACCAGGTCGGATGTGGCCGCCGCGAGCGAACTCGCCGGCCCGTTGAGCACGTAGTCCAGGTCGTCCACCGCGCGCAGGACCCGTTCGCGGGTGGACGCGGCCACCGGGTAGTTGCCGTTCAGCACGCGGGAGACGGTGGCCGGCGACACCCGGGCGCGGGCCGCCACATCCGCCAGGGTGACTGTCATCCGCTTTCCTCCGAGGGTTTCGGGCCGGGCCCTCTTGTCCGGGCCGCTGTCGGCAGGCTAGCGTCATCCTGGATAGAAAGCGCTTGCTACGGCTGTATGGAGGAAGTTTCGTGACACGCAGGACAGTGCGCATCGCCATGAACGGCGTCACGGGTCGCATGGGCTACCGGCAGCACCTGGTGCGCTCGATCCTCGCGATCCGCGAGCAGGGCGGCCTCGACCTCGGCGACGGGGACGTGCTGTGGCCCGAGCCGGTGCTGGTGGGCCGCCGCGCCCACGCGCTGGAGGAGCTCGCCGCGCAGCACGGTCTGACCGAGTGGTCGACCGACCTCGACGCGGTGCTCGCCGACGACACCATCGACATCTACTTCGACGCCCAGGTCACCTCGGCCCGGGTGGACGCGATCAAGAAGGCGATCGCCGCCGGCAAGCACATCTACACCGAGAAGCCCACCGCCACGGACGTCGAGGGCGCCCTGGAGCTGGCCCGGCTGGCCCGCGAGGCCGGGATCAAGCACGGCGTCGTCCAGGACAAGATCTTCCTGCCGGGCCTGCTGAAGCTGAAGCGCCTCATCGACGGCGGCTTCTTCGGCGAGATCCTCTCCGTGCGCGGCGAGTTCGGCTACTGGGTCTTCGAGGGCGACTGGCAGGAGGCCCAGCGCCCCTCCTGGAACTACCGCGCGCAGGACGGCGGCGGCATCGTCGTCGACATGTTCCCGCACTGGGAGTACGTGCTCCACGAGCTGTTCGGCCGGGTCTCCACCGTCCAGGCACACGTCCAGACGCACATCCCGCAGCGCTGGGACGAGCAGGGCAAGCCCTACGCCGCCACCGCCGACGACTCCGCGTACGGCATCTTCCAGCTGGAGAGCGGCGCGGTCGCCCAGATCAACTCCTCCTGGACCGTCCGCGTCAACCGCGACGAGCTCGTCGAGTTCCAGGTCGACGGAACGCACGGCTCCGCCGTCGCGGGCCTGCGCAACTGCCGCGTCCAGCACCGCTCGGCCACCCCCAAGCCGGTCTGGAACCCCGACCTTCCGGTCACCGAGTCCTTCCGCGACCAGTGGCAGGAAGTCCCCGACAACGCGGTCTTCGACAACGGCTTCAAGGCCCAGTGGGAGCTCTTCCTGCGCCACATCGTCCTCGACGAGCCGTACACCTGGGACCTGATGGCCGGTGCCCGCGGCGTGCAGCTCGCCGAGCTGGGCCTGAAGTCCCACGCCGAGGGTCGCCGTCTCGACGTACCGGAGCTGTCGCTGTGACGAGCCACCCCACGCACGGCGCATCGGAGCTGATCTGAGTGACCATCCACCTCCCGCAGGGCCCGTACGAACCCCGTACCACCCCGCTCGACCTGGCCCCCGGCGCCGGCCCGCTCGCCTCGCGCACGGTCTTCTCCGCCGCCCATGTCGTCGCCGACCCGTACGCCGACGTCAGCCCCGACTCGCCCGCCGCCGTCGACTGGGACGCCACCCTCGCCTTCCGTCGCCACCTCTGGTCGCACGGCCTGGGCGTCGCCGAGGCGATGGACACCGCCCAGCGCGGCATGGGCCTGGACTGGGCCGGCGCGGCCGAACTGATCCGCCGCTCCGCCGCCGAGGCCAAGGCGGTCGGCGGCCGTATCGCCTGCGGCGTCGGCACCGACCAGTTGCCCGCCGGGCCCGCCACCCTCGCCGAGGTGCGCTCCGCCTACGAGGAGCAGCTCGCGCTCGTCGAGGCGAGCGGCGCCCAGGCCATCCTGATGGCCTCCCGCGCGCTCGCCGCGGCGGCGAACGGCCCCGAGGACTACCTGGAGACGTACGCGCACCTGCTGCGCCAGGCGTCCGAGCCGGTCGTCCTGCACTGGCTGGGCCCGATGTTCGACCCCGCGCTGGACGGCTACTGGGGCTCCTCGGACCTCGACGCCGCCACCGACACGTTCCTGAAGGTCATCGCGGAACACCCGGACAAGGTCGACGGCATCAAGATCTCCCTGCTCGACGCGGAGCGCGAGATCGACGTCCGCCGCCGCCTGCCCGGCGGGGTGCGCTGCTACACCGGCGACGACTTCAACTACCCCGAGCTGATCGCGGGCGACGACCGGGGCTTCAGCCACGCCCTGCTCGGCATCTTCGACCCGCTGGGCCCGCTGGCCGCCCACGCGGTACGAGTCCTCGACACGGGCGACACCCAGGGCTTCCGCGACCTCCTCGACCCCACGGTCGAGCTGTCCCGGCACCTCTTCCAGGCGCCCACCCGCTTCTACAAGACGGGCGTGGTGTTCCTGGCCTGGCTGGCCGGCCACCAGGACCACTTCACCATGGTCGGCGGCCTGCAGTCCGCCCGCTCGCTGCCGCACCTGGCGAGGGCGTACGAACTCGCCGACCGGCTGGGCCTGTTCCCCGACCCGGAACTGGCCGAATCCCGGATGCGGGCCCTGCTCACGGTCAACGGCGGCGACGGAGGAACCCGATGAGCGACGGCCGTCTCTCCATCAACCAGGAGACCATCAAGCAGTGGTCGCTGCCCGAACTGGCCGAGGGCTGCGTCAAGGCGGGCATCGACAAGGTCGGCCTGTGGCGGGCCCCCGTCCAGTCGTACGGCATCGAGCGCACCGCCCGGCTCCTCGCCGACTCCGGCCTGTCCGTCACCAGCCTGTGCCGCGGCGGCTTCTTCACCGCCCTGGACCCGGCGGAACGGGCCCGTGCCCTGGACGACAACCGCGCCGCGCTCGACGAGGCGGCGGCCCTGTCCACCGACACCCTGGTCCTGGTCTCCGGCGGCCTCCCCGAGGGCAGCAAGGACCTGCACGGCGCCCGTGAACGAGTTGCGGACGCCCTGGGTGAACTGGCCCCGTACGCAGCCGAACGCGGCGTACGTCTCGCCATCGAGCCGCTGCACCCGATGTTCGCCTCGGACCGCTGCGTCGTATCCACGCTCTCCCAGGCGCTGGACATCGCGGAACGCTTCCCGGCCGACCAGGTCGGCGTGGTCGTCGACACGTACCACATCTGGTGGGACGACCAGGCGGCCGCGCAGATCGCCCGTGCCGGTGCGGGCGGCCGGATCCACTCCTTCCAGCTGGCCGACTGGATCACCCCGCTCCCGGCGGGAGTTCTGGTGGGCCGCGGTCAACTCGGCGACGGGTCCGTGGACTTCCGGGCGTTCCGCTCGCTGGTCGAGTCCGCCGGCTTCGACGGCCCGGTCGAGGTGGAGATCTTCAACGAGGCGCTCTGGGCCCGGGACGGCGCCGAAGTCCTCGCCGAGGTCGCCTCCCGGTACGCCGAACACGCCTGCTGACAGGGCTCTTTGCCAACAAGGCAAAGAGATCGTCAAGGCGTGCAACCGTTTGGTGGTTCGCCTGGTCGTATCTGGCGTCGGGTGCTTCCGGGGAGGGATCTGGGGGGATCAGGAAGTCCCGGCGTTGGGGGAAAGCGAGGGGGGCCCGGTTTTGCGACCGGGCCCCGTTTCGTGTTCGGGGGCCGCCCGGCATGCACGGCGCCGCCGTTGCTGCTGCTGCTGTCGCCGCTGCCGCTGGCGCAGGCCCGGGACCCGGTCCGCCGACGGACCCTGTGACGGAAAAATGCAGCATTACGCGGCATCACATGGCATCACGTGGCATCACGTGGCATCACGTGGCATCACGTGGCGCCATGTGGTGCCATGTGGCGCCATCGAAGGTGCCGGAGAAGCCGAGAATCCATGTGGCACCGCATTGATGCAACATGGCGTCGGCCTATATCCGCAGGTCAGAGCCATCCCGGTGTGAACGCTCCACAGCTACCCCTCTTTCGGGGTTGCGTATGGCGCCACCCTGGTGCCACTATGGCGTCATGGACCTCACGCCGTATGTCGACAACCTCCGCCGCGAACTCGCGGTGGCCGCCGAAGCCGGCGGCGAAGAAGCCCGTGAGCTGGCCGAGCGGCTCACCGCTCCGCTGGAGTCGGCGACCCGCCTGACGATGCTCAACGTGCTCTCCGCCGCGATGGACGAGATCACCCGTGAACTCGCCCCCGGATCGGTCGACGTACGGTTGCGTGGGCTCGACCCCGACTTCGTGGTGACACGGCCGACGGGTGAGGAGACGTACGGGGACAGGGGCGGGCCCGTCGAGCCGCTCAAGGCCCCGGCCCCGTCCCCGGCACCCGCCGACGGCGACGAGGGTGGCACCGCCCGCGTCAACCTGCGCCTGCCCGCCCACCTCAAGGCGCGCGCCGAGGAGGCCGCGAGCCGCGAGGGTCTGTCGGTCAACGCGTGGCTGGTCCGAGCCGTGTCGGCCGCGGTCGACGGCGGCGCGCAGCCCCGTACGCCCCAGAAGACCAGCACCACAGGACAGAGCTTCACGGGCTGGGTGCGCTAGGCAGGACCTGGCCGCACCCGCACCCGACCTGCGCCACCCACACCACGTCCCACCTGCGGGGACGCCCCGACGAGTCATGAGGACGGTACAGCCATGCCTTCTTTCGACACTCCCGAACCGATCACGGTCACCGCGCACGTCGGCGCCGGCTCCCTCCGGCTCACCGCGAGCGAGCGCGGAGACACCGCCGTCGAGGTACGGCCCGCGAGCCCCAAGCGGGACAAGGACGTGCGGGCCGCCGAGCAGACCGAGGTCTCGTACGCCAACGGCGTCCTGACCGTCAGGACGAAGGAACGCCGCTTCATCGGCCCCGCCGGCGCCGTGGACGTCGTGATCGACCTGCCCGTCGGCTCCGGCGTCGACATCACCGGCGCCTGGACCCAGGTGGCCGCCGAGGGCCGGCTCGGCAAGGTCCGGGTGAAGAGCTCGGGCGGCGACGTCCGGCTCGACGAGACCGGGCCGGTGCACCTGACCGTCTCCCACGGCTCGATTTCCGTCGACCGGGTCGGGGGCGCGGCCGAGATCACCACCAGCTCCGGCAGCCTGCGCGTCGGCACGGTCGACGGACCCGCCGTCCTGAAGAACTCGCACGGCAGCACGACCGTCGGTGCCGTCGTCGGCGACCTGCGGGCGAACGGCGCCTACGGCGACATCGACATCATGTGCGCCGAGGCATCGGTCACCGCCACCACCGCCCATGGCGCCCTGCGTGTCGCCGAAGTGGTCTCCGGCACCGTCCAGTTGGAGACCTCCTACGGTGCCATCGACATCGGGGTCCGCCGGGGCACCGCCGCCTGGCTCGACGTCAGTGCCGAGCGCGGGCAGGTGCACAACACGATCGCCGACTCGGCGCCGCCGGCCGAGACGGAGCGGACCGTGCAGGTCCGCGCCCGCACCCGCTGGGGCAACATCGACATCCGCCGCGCCAAGGCCTGAGCGTCAGCAACACCCGTACGACGTCCCTCGCTCCACTCCCCTCACGAGCCCGGAGGGCTCCATGCCTGCTTCTGTCATGCCCATGCTCACAACCGAATCGGCGGCCCTCGCCGTCTCCACCGTCGGGCTGCGCAAGTCCTACGGCGACAAGACCGTCCTCGACGGCATCGACCTGCGCATCCCGGCCGGATCCGTGTTCGCGCTGCTCGGCCCGAACGGCGCCGGCAAGACGACGACCGTGCAGATCCTGTCCACGCTCATCGCCGCCGACGGCGGACAGGCCCAGGTCGCGGGCCACGACGTCGCCGGCTCCCCCGACGGGGTGCGCGCCGCGATCGGTGTCACCGGACAGTTCGCCGCGCTCGACGACCTGCTCACCGCCGAGGAGAACCTGCTCCTCATGGCCGACCTGCTGCGCCTCGGCAAGCACGAAGGGCGCAGGCGGGCCGCGGAGTTGCTGGAGCGGTTCGGCATCGCGGACGTCGCCAGGAACCGTGCCGCGACCTTCTCCGGCGGCATGCGGCGCCGGCTCGACCTCGCGATGACGCTGGTCGGCGACCCGAAAGTGATCTTCCTGGACGAGCCGACGACCGGGCTCGACCCGCGCAGCCGCCGCACGATGTGGGAGACGGTGCGCACGCTGGTCGAGAGCGGCGTCACCGTCTTCCTCACCACGCAGTATCTGGAGGAGGCCGACCAGTTGGCGGACCGGATCGCGGTGCTCGACGGCGGCCGGATCGTCGCGGAGGGCACCGCCGACGAGCTCAAGGCACAGATCCCCGGCAGCCATGTACGGCTGCGGTTCGACGCCGTCGACGAGTTCGAGCGCGCCGCCGCCGCCTTCCCCGGCGCCGCCCGCGACGACGAGAACCTCTCCCTGCGGGTTGCGAGCGACGCCGGCATGGAGGCCCTGCGCGCCCTGTTCGACCAGCTGGACACGGCCGGAGTGCGGGCCGCCGACTTCTCCGTGCACACCCCCGACCTCGACGACGTGTTCCTCGCCCTGACCGGCGACGGCACCGACGCCACCCCGCTCCACGTCAAGGAGACCCTGCGATGACCACCCTCACGTACGCCGTGCACGACTCGATGACGATGCTGCGGCGCAACATCAAGCACGCGCTGCGCTACCCCGCCGTCTCGCTCGGCCCGGCCATGATGCCCATCCTGATGCTGCTGCTCTTCGTGTACGCCTTCGGGGACTCGATCGGCGCCGGTCTGCCGGGCTCCGGCGGCCGGGACGCGTATCTGGAGTACCTGACGCCCGGCGTCATCATCATGGGCGTCGCCGCCGGGGCCATGTCGACCTCGATCGCGGTCTGCCAGGACATGACCGAGGGCATCATCAACCGCTTCCGCACCATGAACATCACGCGCTCGTCGTTCATGACGGGCCATGTCATCGGCTCCGTCATCACCACGGTGGTGAGCCTGGTCCTGGTGGTGGGCGTGGCCCTCGCGCTCGGCTTCCGCCCCGACGCGAACCCGCTGGAGTGGCTGGCCGCGGCCGGGCTGATCGCGGCCATCGCGTTCGCCGTGGCCTGGCTGTCGGCGGCGCTCGGACTGATCTCCAAGACGGTCGAGTCCGCGAGCAACAAGCCGCTGCTCATCCAGTTCCTGCCGTTCCTCGGCTCGGCGTTCGTGCCGGCCGGTTCGATGGCGCCCGGCCTGCGCTGGTTCGCCGAGTACCAGCCGTTCACGCCGATGACCGAGACCCTGCGCGGCCTGCTCACCGGCTCGGCGATCGGCAACAGCGGCTGGATCTCCCTCGCCTGGTGCGCCGGTATCACTCTGGTCGGCTACGTCTGGTCGCGCTCGCTCTTCAACAGCAGCACCAAGCGCTGAACACCAAAACGCCCAAGGCGGGGTGCTCACCCACCGGCACGGAGCCGGCGGGAGCGGGCACCCCGCTCCCGCATGTCGAGGGCGTCGGCCCGGCTGGGGGGAGCCGTTCGTCGTCCGGGCTTCGCGGACTGGTCCGAGCCGCCAGGACCGAAGTGATGCCGGGCGCGGGGACCGACCCTCGCCGGTATGAAGAACCTGGCAAAACACAAGGCCCGACCACCCTGCGCCTCATAGACTCGATCATCTTGACGATATGTACCGGTGGGGTGGGAACAGCGTGGACGACCGGCTTCGTGACCTGGCCAAGGCATCACCGAACTTCGGGGTGTTGTATCAGCATCAGCCGCTCCTCGCCCTGTACGGCGCCCAGGCCGAACTCAACGTCTTCAGCAATCCGAACGCCGCCCAGGTCCAGGCGGGCCAGTTCGGTGAGGTGTTGGCCGAGGATCTCGTCACGCGTACGGGCATCCGTGTCGCGGGCACCCGCCAGATCGACCGGTTGCGGGCCCTCACCGACATCGGCGCGCTCCCCCCCGCCGTGCACGACGCCTTCGACCGGCTTCGCCGCGACCGCAACGAGGCCGCGCACGCCCACCTCTTCGACACCACCCGCGCTCTTGAGGCCGTACGCCTCTGCTACGAGCTCGGAGTCTTCTACCACCGCGCCCTGACCGGCAAGCGCACGGTCACGGCCTTCGTTCCGCCTGCCATGCCCGTACTCACGGACCCGGCGGAGGTCGCCGAACTGCGCCGGGCGCTCGACGGGCAGCGCGACGCACTGGCCCAGTCCCGGGTCAAGCTGAGCGAGTCCACCGACCGCCTCGCGGCCGAGAGCCGGGCCCGCGCCGAGGCCGAAGCCCTGATGGTCAGTGCTCAGCAGGCCAAGGCAGCGTTGGCTGCCCGGCTCGTGGACATGGAGACCGAGATCGTCAGCCTGCGATCCGCGCAGCAGGCCCAGTACGAGACCGACCGCAAGCAGCCGCGCCGGGTGAACGCCGCCGCCCGTGACGCCATCGTGCACCGTGCCCAGCGCCCGGCCCCTCTCAACGAGGTCCAGGCCCGGCAGAAGATCGACGTCATGCTCGCCGAGGCCGGCTGGCTCGTCCAGGACCGCGCCGACCTGAACCCGCTCGCCGGACAGGGCGTCGCGGTACGGGAGTTCACCCTCGCGACCGGACGCGCGGACTACGTGTTGTATGTCGACGGCCGGATCGTCGGCGTCATCGAGGCCAAGCGCGAGGGGGACCACCTCTCCAGCGCCCTCTCCCAGAACGAGCGCTATGCCAAGGGTGTGCTGAAGGAGCACAGCCTGGCCGTCTGGCGGGAGTCCGAGCCCTTCGCCTTCCGCTACGCCACTACCGGAACCGAGACCTACTTCGTCAACCGCCTGGACCCCGAGCCCCGGTCCCGCGAGGTGTTCTCCTTCCACCGTCCCGAGACCGTCGCCGCTTGGATGGAGCGCGCGGAGGACCGCCGGGCCCCGACCTTCCGGGCCGGTCTGCGGCGCATGCCGAAGCTGGAGCCGTACGGTCTGCGCCTCGCGCAGATCGATGCGATCAGCGGCCTGGAGCAGTCCCTCGCCCAGGACAGGCCCCGCGCTCTGATCCACATGGCGACCGGCGCGGGCAAGACCTTCACGGCCGTCACCGAGACCTACCGACTGCTTCGCCACACCGGCGCCCGTCGTGTCCTCTTCCTCGTCGACCGCAACAACCTCGGCCGTCAGGCGCTGTCGGAGTTCCGCAACTACACCACCCCCGACGACGGCAGGAAGTTCGCCGACCTCTACAACGTCGACCGGTTGGGCGCGGCCGGACTCCAGGACACCTCGTCCGTCGTGATCTGCACGATCCAGAAGATGTACGCCCTGCTCAAGGGCGAGCAGCTGACGGACGACGACGCCCGCGACGACGCGACGGACGCCGGACAGCAGCAGACGGGAACGGCTTCCGCCGACAGCGCGGGGGACGACCCCGAGATGAACTACGCCACCGACCGCCCCATCGAGGTCGAGTACCAGCCGGACGTGCCTCCGGAGTCCTTCGACCTGATCGTCGTGGACGAGTGCCACCGTTCCATCTACGGACTGTGGCGGGGCGTCCTGGACTACTTCGACGCCCACCTCGTCGGCCTCACCGCGACTCCGACCGCGCAGACCCGGGGCTTCTTCGACCAGAACACGGTCTCCGAGTACACCTACGAGCAGGCCGTCGCCGACGGGGTCAACGTCGACTTCGACATCGTCCGCGTCAATACCGACCTGCGCGAGCAGGGCGGCGCGAAGATCGAGGCCGGGACGACGGTCCGGATCAAGGACCGTAAGACCAGGGCCCAGCGGTACGTGGAACTCGACGACGACCTCACCTACACCACCAACCAGATCGGCCGGTCGGTGATCACCGTCGATGAGATCCGCGCCGTGCTCACGACCTACAAGAACAACTGGCAGCGCTGGTTCCCCGGCCGCAGGGACCTCCCCAAGACCCTCGTCTTCGCGGTCGGTGAAGACCATGCCGAGGACGTGCTCAAGCAGGTCAAGGAGGTGTTCGGGCGCGGCGACGACTTCGCAAAGAAGATCACGTACAAGAGCCGTCAGAACGGCGACAACCCCGACGACCTGATCAACGATCTCCGTAACTCGCCCCGGATGCGGGTCGCCGTCACGGTCGACATGATCGCCACGGGCACGGACGTACGGGCCCTGGAGTGCGTGATCTTCCTGCGGTCGGTACGCAGCGCGGTCCTCTTCGAGCAGATGAAGGGACGCGGGGCACGCACCATTGACGCCACCGAGCTGCGCGAGGTCACCCCGGACGCCGACGACGACGTCACGAAGGACCGCTTCGTCCTCATCGACGCGGCGGGCGTCACCACCTCCCCGCTGGTCGACGCGCGGCCCATGATCCCGGCGACGGGCAAGCAGGTCTCGCTCGCCAAGCTGCTCGACAAGACGGGATCGAGGTCGATCAGCGCGGAGGAGGCGGAGATCCTCCAGCGACGCCTGTCGCGACTGAGCCAGCAGCTCAAGCCGGAGGAACGGGACCTCCTGGCCAACACGGCGGGCGGCATGACCCTCTCCGAGATCGCCCGCGGAATCGTCGACGCGGTGGACGTCGACGCCCAGGACACGGCGAGGCGGCAGGGCGGTGCGGGAGCGGCCCGCAGGCTGGTGGAGGACGCCGTGGCCGTGCTCACCGGCAACCCGGAGCTGCGTCGCCAGATCCTGGAGATCCGCCGGGACAAGGACCTGACGTACGACGAGACGACGGCCGTCACCGTGACGGAGGTCGAAGAGGTCCCGCGCGAGAAGCGCGCCCGCGAGAACCTGGACGAGTGGGGTGACCTGCTCAAGAATCAGCGCGACCGCAACGCGGCGATCCGGCTCGCCCTGGGCAGCGGAAACCCGGTCTCCCCGGCCGAGGCCCGGGACGCCCTCAAGGAACTCGCGGCGACGATCAGGGCCTCCCGGCGGGCCTGGACGCCGAACGTTCTCTGGGGCTTCCACGAGGACCTGAGCCAGGCGGTGGCCCGCCCGGGACGCGAGGCGGGGATCCCGGACCTGATCAGCCTGATCCGTTACGAGCTGGGCGCGGACAGTGAGCTCCGCCCGTACCGTACGGTGGTCGAGGAGCGTTTCGAGGGCTGGCTGCTGCGGCAGCGACAGGCGGGCGTCGCATTCACGGACGACCAGCTGTGGTGGCTGGAGAAGATCCGGGACGTCGTCGCCAGCGATGTCGGCATAGAGCCGGCGGAGCTCGCCCACGAGCCGTTCACGGAGCGCGGCAAGGGGCGCGGCTTCATGATGGCGTTCGGCGGAAAAGAGCCGGCGCTGGATCTGTTGACTGAGCTGAATCGGGAACTGGCTTGAGCGAGAAGGAACTTCCGGCGGGGTGGGTTTGGGTGCGTCTCGAAGACCTGCTGCGCGAGCCGCTACGCAATGGGCACTCAGCGCGCGCCACGAAAAACCCGGACGGAATCCGCACGCTGAGCCTGACGGCCGTTACCAAGACTGATTTCAGTGATGCGAATACTAAAATCACCTCGGCGAGTCCGGAACGAGTCAAGGATCTCTGGCTTGAATCGGGAGACATCCTTATTCAGCGCTCCAATACGCCAGATCTTGTGGGTACAGCAGCGATCTTCAAAGGAGACAGTGGCTGGGCAATTTTCCCGGACCTACTCATTCGCGTCAGGGTTAACTCGCTAATTCTTCCTGATTTCCTTGCGTTGCTTTTGAGTAGTGGTCGTGCGCGCAGATACTTTAAGTCGAAGGCTAAAGGGCTGGCTGGGTCCATGCCCAAGGTTGATCAATCCGCGATCTCCAACTTCAGTGTTCCTCTGCCCCCTCTTGCGGAGCAGCGCCGCATCGTCGAAACCCTCGAAGACCACCTTTCCCGTCTGGATGCGGCGGTCCGACTCCTCAAGCACTCCGCCCGCCGCCTGTCGCTCCTCGCTGATTCAGTGGTCAGCGCCATGCTGAACGACGGGAGCGGATTCCCCGTCGAGCCACTCGAAGGCCTTCTGCGTGAACCCTTGCGCAACGGGCACTCCGCCCGGGTGACGGCTGATGCTGGCGGGGTCCGCACGCTCAATCTCACCGCGGTTACGTTGAATGATTTCCGGGATGAAAACACGAAGATCACGTCAGCGGACCCCTCTAAAGTTAAGGGGCTTTGGCTGGAACCGGGAGATATCTTGATCCAGCGGTCCAATACGCCCGACTTGGTGGGTACAGCGGCAATTTTCAACGGGCCAAAAAACTGGGCCATTTATCCGGACTTGTTGATCAGGGTGCGTACAGACACTCGCTTGGACCCCGAATTCGCGGTCATGGTGCTGCGGAGCAAGTCCGCGCGGACCTACTTCAAGACCAAGGCGAAGGGGCTGGCAGGCTCCATGCCCAAGATCGACCAGGCTGTCATCGCCAACTTCCAGATGCCAGTTCCACCGATCGAAGTGCAGAAGAGCCTGGTGGCCGAGGTTGCCGCGAAAATCGATGCGACTGCACGCGTCGGTAGTCAATTGACTCAGCAGGACGTGCGCGCGGCCTCGCTGCGGAATGCTCTCCTGCGACACGCCTTCACCGGCGCTCTCGTCCCCCAGGACCCCGCCGACGAGCCCGCCACCGCCCTTCTCACCCGCATCCAGGCCGAGCGGGATGCGCAGCCCAAGGCCAAGCGCGCCCGACGCACTTCCGCCGCGCCGCGCAAGTCGAAGGCCCCCACAACCTCGCCCCCCGCACTCGCCCCGTCACCCACCCCCGCCCCCACCCACGCCGTACAGCAGGAGTTCGACCTGTGACCGCGCCCGCGTCCACCGCCACCGCCGACCAGGGCCCCCGCCCTGCCCCCGTCGACGACAACATCGTGCTCGCCCCGCAGGCCGCAGCCCAGACCAACACTCTGGTTGCCAAGCTCTGGAACTACTGCAACGTCCTCCGCGACAACGGCCTGTCCACCATCGAGTACGTCGAGCAGCTCTCGTACCTCCTCTTCCTCAAGATGGTCGACGAGATCAACGACGACCCCTTCTCAGACGCAGACGCCGCCGAGATCGTGCCGAAGGCGTACGACTGGAAGTCCCTCGCCAGCAAGAAGGGCCAGGCGCTCGAACTCCACTACCGCAACGTCCTCGACGCCCTCGGTACCCGCCCCGGAACCACGCTCGGCACCATCTTCACCAAGGCCCAGAACCGGATCACCGAACCCGCCCTGCTCGAAAAGCTCGTCGTCGATCTCATCGGCAAGCAGGACTGGACCGTCGGCGACGCGGACCTCAAGGGCGACGCCTACGAAGGGCTGCTCGCCAAGGGCGCCGAGGACACCAAGACCGGAGCCGGCCAGTACTTCACGCCTCGCCCGCTCATCGACGCGATCGTCGAGGTGATGCGCCCCCGTCCCGAGGACACCATCACCGACCCCGCCTGCGGAACCGGCGGCTTCCTCATCGCCGCGCACTCCTACATCCGCAAGCACCACATGAAGGACCTCACCCGCGAGCAGCGCCTCGCGCTGGGTGCGGGCAAGATCTGGGGCAACGAACTCGTCCCCGGTACCGCCCGGCTCGCAGCCATGAACCTGCTGCTCCATGGCATCGGCAGCAGCGAAGGCAAGAGCCTGATCGATGTCGGCGACGCCCTCGCGACCAAGCCGAGCGGCAAGCACGCGTCGCTCGTCCTCGCCAACCCGCCGTTCGGCAAGAAGTCCGCGATCACGGTGATCGGCTCGGACGGCAAGGCGGAGAGGGAGGACATCAGCTACGACCGCGACGACTTCCGCGCCTCCACCACCAACAAGCAGCTCAACTTCCTCCAGCACATCATGTCGCTGACAGCCATCAACGGTCGGGCTGCCGTCGTCCTCCCCGACAACGTCCTCTTCGAGGGCGGCGCGGGCGAGAAGATCCGCCGACGCCTGCTGGACGAGTTCGACCTGCACACGATCCTGCGGCTGCCCACCGGAATCTTCTACGCGGGCGGCGTGAAGGCGAACGTCCTCTTCTTCGACAAGAAGACCCCTCGCGCGGACGGCAAGCCGCACACCACCAAGGTCTGGGTCTACGACCTCCGCACGGCCAAGCACTTCACCCTCAAGCAGCGCCCGCTGACCCGGACCGACCTGGAGGAGTTCGTCCAGGCGTACGGCGAGAAGCCCGCCGACCGCGTGGACACGTCCGCTGACGACGGTGGCCGCTTCAAGGCGTACGCGTACGAGGAACTGGTCAAGCGCGACAAGGTCAACCTCGACCTCACCTGGATGAAGGACCCGGCCCTGGAGGACGCCGACAGCCTCCTGCCGCCCGAGGTGATCGCCGCCGAGATCGTCCAGGACCTCCAGGCGGCGCTCAGCGAGTTCGCCGCGATCGCCGAGGCACTGGGCGGCGAGGTTCCGGCCGACGCGGAACCGGAATAGCTCCCGCCCCTCCTACACCGGACGGAACCGCAACCCATGTACGTCTCCCGCGTGCACGTCGAGAACATCAAGTCGTTCCATGGTCCGCGCGTCGTCGACCTGACACTGACCCGCCCGGACGGTACCCACGCCGGCTGGACGGTTCTCGCGGGCCGGAACGGGTCGGGCAAGACGACACTGCTCCGAGCCCTGGCTCTTGCTCTGAGCGGCCCGGTGCCGGCCCGTGGCCTGGTCCAGAGCTTCGAGAACTGGGTCACGCGGGGGGCGGACTCAGGCACTGCCGAGGCAGAGGTCGTCAGGGACGCGGTCTTCGACAAGTTCACCGCCTCGGGACGCACCCAGAACGACTTCTGGACCGGGCTGCGGTGGACCGCCCCTGCTGACGGCGCCGGAGGCCGCAGGAGTGCCCAGCCTGCCCTGGGAGAGATCAGGTACAACCCCAGAGCGACGAGTGCCAGTCCTGCCCAGCGCGGCCCGTGGGCCGACAACCCGGTGGGCTGGTTCTGTGCCGCGTACGGGCCGTTCCGGCGCATGGCCGGGGGATCGGGCGAGGTGCAGCGTCTGATGCTGGCCTCCGGGCCAGTGGCCCGGCAGGCAAGCCTGTTCCACGAGGATGCCTCGCTGGCCGAAGGTGTCGCTTGGCTCATCGAGCAGCATCTACGCGCGCTGGAAGGCAAGGAGGGCGCAGCAGACCTGAAGGCGGCAGCGCTCTCAGTTCTGGGCGACGGGCTTCTCCCGGATGGCTACCGCGTCGAGGACGTGGACTCGGAGGGACTCTGGATCACGCGTGACGGGCACCGCTACCCCTTGCGTGAGATGAGCGACGGCTTCCGAACCGTGGCGGCGCTGGTGGTCGACCTGCTGAAGCAGATCCACGACGCCTTCGGCGACGAGGTGTTCGGCGGAAGCGGAGACGGACCCAGCCCCCTCCAGGTTCCCGGTGTCGTGATCATCGACGAGATCGACGCCCATCTCCACGTCTCCTGGCAACGTCGCATCGGTCCCTGGCTGACCACGCGCTTCCCCAACATCCAGTTCATCGTGACGACCCACAGCCCGTACATCTGCCAGGCAGCCGACCCGGGCGGCCTGATCCGCCTGCCAGGTGTGGAGGAAGATGCCGCGCCCGAGGTCGTACCGAAGGAGCTCTACGAGCGAGTGGTGTACGGCAGTGGTGATGACGCGGTCCTCTCCGACCTCTTCGGCCTGGACACCCCGTACTCCGAGCGGGCCGAGCATGCCCGCGCCGAGTTCGTCGCGCTGGAGTCCAAGGTGTACGAGGGCGATACCTCGCCGGACACCGTCGCCCGCTACAAGACCTTGAAGGGCCTGCTGGCCAGCTCGCCCGCAGCGCGCGTGCTTGAGGCGTCCGCTCAACTCCACCGCATCGCCGAGGAGATCGAGAACGGAGAGGCGGGCGAGGCGGAATGATCCGGCTGCAACGCACTGGCCTGCCCCCAGCCGTGGCAGCGCACCTGAAGGCGTACACCCAGGAGATCGAGCAGACCGCAGAGTCGAGACGCAAGGCGAAAGCGGCGGATCTCTGGGCGCATTCGACCGTACGGAGACGTGTACGAGAAGGCCTCCTCGACACCCTCGCGAAAATGGCACCCGGCCACCAGCGCTGCATGTACTGCGGTGACAGCCAGGGAACGGACATCGATCACTTCGAGCCGAAGAGCCTTGCTCCGCTGCGTACCTTCGAGTGGCTCAACCACTTACTGGCCTGCGCGTACTGCAACAGCAACCAGAAACGGAATACCTTCCCCCGATCCGCGGAGGATGGCAGCCCGCTCCTCCTCGACCCCACTCTCCAGGACCCGCTGGACCATATGCGGCTGGTCCTGCCCCTGTGCACGTACAAGGGGCGGACGCCTCAAGGGGAGGCGTGCATAGACGTGTTCGGACTCAACACACGCGGGGCCCTCGTCGACGGGCGCAGAACGGCTTACGGGACCGCCAAGCAGTCGGTCGAGCTCTGGAGCATCGCCACGGACCGGGGCCAGCACAGCAAGGCGGCGGAGATTGTCCGAGTCGCCTGGAACCGCCCGCTCGCCGACGTACTGGCCGCGATGTTCCACCAGTCGGACCACCCGGCTGCGGAGCTGCTCTTCGACGGTGAGGAAGAGACACTCGCCCTGCTGCGCGAACCTGCCCTGCGTGAGGGCTTTCTCGCGCGCATGTGACGGTGCCCCGCAACTGGGCCGTCTGCGGGCCGGTTGCGAGGCACAGACGGGCTCAGATGCTGGTGTGGCCACCCTTGACGGCGGCGACGAACGACGACCAGCCGTCGGCCGAGAAGACGAGCGTCGGGCCGCCCGGTGTCTTGCTGTCGCGGACAGGGATGTCGGAGTAGCCGTCGGCGACCTCAAGGCACTCGCCGTTGGAGCCTCCGCTGTAGCTCGACTTGCGCCACCCGGACAGCGCCTCGCCGTCAACGATGGCGGGCTCGGTGCTGTGCATGCTCGTGCTCCTCCGCGATGGCTCTTACGAGGGCCACCGACTCCTCATGTGGGGCTGCGTCGCCCAGGGCGAGAGTGTAGGACGTGTGGCACGCCTCTACCAGCGCCGGATCATCCATCAGATGTCCAGTGCGAAGACCCTCGACGTACGAGACCGGAGCGGCATCCGCGAAGTTCAGCAGGTAGACCATGCTTTCCTGAAGCGCGTGTGCTCCCGCTCCGAAAGTCAGCACGTGCAGGCGCAGGCGACCGGACTCGGCCATATCTGCCACCTTGTGTAGTTGTTCCGCCATGACGTGTGGCCCGCCGACCGAGCGTCTGAGCGCGGCCTCATCAAGCAGTGTCCAGGCGACCGGAGTCGATGACTCGGCGAGCAGCCGACCGCGCTCCAAGCGATTGACAATAAACTCGTCAAGTTCTCCCGTGCCGTAGTTGGGGCGACACGCCTGGAAAACGGCACGGGCGTATGCATCCGTCTGAAGCAGGCCAGGGATGAGAGACGCGGCATACTGGCGGATCTCCGTAGCCTCACGCTCCAACTCGGCGACCACCGCGAAGTAATGAGCGAACTTCGAGTCCAAGTCGTCCAGCCAGCGGGCGAAGAAGCCGTCAGTCTTCAACGCGATGTCGAGCCGGTGCGCGTCATCCGGCTTCGGCAACCGCCGCCCCGCCTCGTAATGGCTGATCAGCGTCGGCGAGCACACGACCTGATCGCCCAGGGCCTCCTGAGTCAGCCCCGCCGCTGTCCGTCGCAGCCTCAGCTCCTCCCCGTACTTCTCCCTCGGCGTACGCGGCTTCCGGTTCGTCGCCATTCAGCCCCAACTCCTTTGTCTGACCGGCGGGCTGTCAAGCCCGAACCTCTGGAGCGTAGCCACGTCCGACCCCACTCTGTGATGAGTTCGCCACAGAGCGCATCCGTTCGTGGGTATTCAGAGGGAGAGCACGTCGACATGAAGAATCTCGTCGGCCGGGTCACCGAGTCGCTGATGCGGCTGGTACGCCCGGTCCCCGCCACCGTTCATCCCTACTCCTGCGTGTACGTGGCCGGTCCCACCGCCTGCCGTACCGGTGAGCGCCCGCCGCGCGGCGAGGACAGCCCCCTGGTCCGTCCGTATCTCGTGGCGCACGAGCGGCAGATGGCCGAGGCGCGGCGTCGGCGGCGCACGCTGTGGCTGGCCGTGCAGGGTGTGGACATCAGTCCCCGGCCCGCCTTCGGAGCGGAGGTTGCCGCGTGAACGCGGAGCGGCACCAGCACCACACGTTCAGGCTGCTGCCCTGGACGGGGGCGGAGGGCAAGCCGAGTTACGTCCTGGGGGACGGCACCGGCTACGTGTCACGGATGGCCGACGGCATCGAAAGCGTCCAACTCGGCATGGCGGGCGATCTGCTCGACCACGCCGCCGAACTGCTGGCGGACCAGAGGGTCACGGGGCCGGAGCTCCATTTCCTCGCCAGCCGGCTGAGCGAGTCGCTGCGGGAGGTCAAGGCAGTCGCCGAGAGCCGGGGTTCGCGACTGAAGGCGAGTGGGTCCGTTCCGGACATCGACGGGCCGAGGCGTCGAGAACCGGACATCGATATCCGATGAGTCCATAAGCCGCTTGACGGGCTCCCGGGCTGTCACCAAACCTGTTCATGCAGCTCAGAGAACATGTGACAGTACGGGGGCTCACCGATGGCCATTCCCAGGCCGCAGACCAGCCAGTTCGAGGCGTTCACCACGAACCTCGCCTACGCCCGCAAGATGGTCGACGCGGGGCGGTATCTGGCTCCGTTCCAGCCGGGGACGGTCGATGTCGACGACTTCTACCGTGCCGCCTGGGTGCAGGCCGTGGCGGCCATCGACCACTGGTTCCACGAGGAGCTCTTCCGCCGCGTCGCCGAACTGGCGGCCAAGGACAGCCCCGAGATGCCGCTCCAGCTTCGCAACTACGAGATCCCTCTGCACCGGGTCGAGGCCGTGCAGCGTGGTGATGTCACGCTGGCCGAGGTGGTCGTCGAGCACGTCAAGGAGAGGTGGGGCAGCGCCTCACTCCAGAATCCGCGCGCCATCACCGATGCGCTGAGGCTCGTCACCGAGAAGAACGTCTGGCAGGGCGCAGCCGCGCAGATCAACACCTGGCAGGGCGGTCGCACCGCGTACACGGACAAGACGCTGAAGGCGCAGTTCATGAGCATCACCACCCGCCGCAACAAGATCGCGCACGACGCGGATCTTGTGGCCGGAGACCTCAAGCTACGGCGCCCCATCACCGAGCCCGATGTGACGGATGCGATCAACTGGATCGACCGCATCGCCCTGGCGATGGCGCGCGTACTCGACGAGTAGGCACCGAACGTGCCGAGGTGACGCGGCTCCGGCCAGGAGCGGCACCCGCTCAGCGCCCGACGGATTTCCCGGGCGGCGCCCCACCCCGAAGCACCGACGCTCGATCACGGCAGTGGTCGGCTGACCGTTCGGGCACGGACCGTCGCCACGGGCACCGTCACGGCCAGGTGGACTCGCCCGTCAGATGGCCACGGCCGAGACATCGGCTCCGGGCAGTGTGGCGGCGTACGCCTCGATGTCGTCGGTGTCGGAGGTCAGCACGGCGCCTGCGCCGTGGGCGGCTGCGACGAAGACGGCCAGCGCATCCACCGGGTCGGGGCGTTTCTTGGGCGGTAGCGCGGCCGTGCCGATCATGTCGCCGATCGTTTTCCAGTCCTCGATGGTCATGCCCCCCACACAGGGAAGACAACTGGGCACCTGGTCCACGGGGAAGCGGGCCCTGGTTCCTGGGTACACGACCACGTCGGCGAGGATTCGCTTCCACTCGTAGGCGGTCTTCGGGCTTGTCCGCCAGGCCTGCGAGAGGGCGGGACCAGGGACGATCGGCCGGTGTCCGCCGACTGCGACGAAACCCTTGTGCAGGACGTGTGCCCGGCGGTCCTGGCTCACCAGCGCCATCAACATCCCGGTGTCGTAGACGACTACGTTCACGCGGCGGCCTCGTCGCGGGAGGGGCGGCCGAGGATCGCGGCAACCTCCGCCCGTTCATCCCCGGTCAACTCGATCTCGTCACCGGCCCAGGTGCCGGTGCCGGCATTCTCCTCGGCCTCCGCGCGCGCCTCCTCGAACGGCCTGAAAATCCTCCGGACGCGGTCCTGTTGGTCCATCTGGGCTTGTGCGGCGATCGTGAGGAACGTGGAGACATCGAGTCCGGCGTCCGCGGCGTGCTCTCTGATCCGGTCGCGGACCTCGGACGGCATGCTGATCGAAAAGCGCTCGGTAGCCATACGGCCACGATAACACCGAGTGTTACGGGATGCCGTGGGCTCGGTGCATGTCAGCTTCCGGCGTGGCCCACCCACTGTCAGCTCCGCCCGGTACCGTCGCACCCATGTCCACCACGTCCGCCACTCACCCCAAGCCGAACATGGCCGTCCTGGAAGGCGTACTCGAACGGATCACGTACGCCAACGAGGAGAACGGATACACGGTCGCGCGCGTCGACACCGGTCGCGGTGCCAACGACCTGCTCACCGTGGTCGGTTCGCTGCTCGGCGCGCAGCCCGGCGAATCGCTGCGCATGGAAGGCCGCTGGAGCTCGCACTCGCAGTACGGCAAGCAGTTCACCGTCGAGAACTACACGACGATCCTGCCCGCCACCATCCAGGGCATCCGCCGCTATCTCGGCTCCGGGCTGATCAAGGGCATCGGCCCGGTGATGGCCGACCGGATCACCACCCACTTCGGCGTCGACACCCTCGACATCATCGAGAACGAACCGAAGCGGCTCGTCGAGGTCCCCGGCCTCGGCCCCAAGCGCACGAAGATGATCGCGGCCGCCTGGGAGGAGCAGAAGGCGATCAAGGAGGTGATGGTCTTCCTCCAGGGCGTCGGCGTCTCCACCTCCATCGCCGTCCGCATCTACAAGAAGTACGAGGACGCCTCGATCTCCGTCGTGAAGAACCAGCCCTACCGGCTGGCCGCCGACGTCTGGGGCATCGGCTTCCTCACCGCCGACAAGATCGCCCAGGCGGTCGGCATCCCGCACGACAGCCCGGAAAGGGTCAAGGCCGGCCTCCAGTACGCGCTGTCGCAGTCCACCGACCAGGGGCACTGCTTCCTCCCCGAGGAGCGGCTGATCGCGGACGGGGTGAAGCTGCTCCAGGTCGACACCGGACTGGTCATCGAGTGCCTCGCCGAACTCGCCGAGGACCCGGAGGGCGTCGTACGGGAGAAGGTGCCGTCGCCCGAGGGCGGCGAGCTCGTCACCGCCATCTACCTGGTGCCCTTCCACCGTGCCGAGGTCGCCCTCGCCGCCCAGGTGCAGCGGCTGCTGCGGACGCCCGAGGAGCGGATGCCGGCCTTCGCGGACGTGGACTGGGACAAGGCGCTGGCCTGGCTCGGTACGCGTACGGGGGCGGAGCTGGCGCCCGAGCAGGAGGCGGCGGTCCGGCTCGCGCTCAGCCGGAAGGTCGCCGTGCTGACCGGTGGGCCCGGCTGCGGGAAGTCGTTCACGGTCCGGTCGATCGTGGAGCTGGCGCGGGCCAAGAAGGCCAAGGTGGTGCTGGCCGCGCCGACCGGGCGGGCGGCCAAGCGGCTCTCCGAGCTGACCGGCGCCGAGGCGTCGACCGTCCACCGGCTGCTCGAACTGAAACCGGGCGGCGACGCCGCCTACGACCGGGACCGTCCGCTGGACGCCGATCTGGTCGTCGTCGACGAGGCGTCGATGCTGGATCTGCTGCTGGCCAACAAGTTGCTGAAAGCGGTGGCACCCGGTGCCCATCTGCTGCTCGTCGGGGACGTCGACCAGCTGCCGTCGGTCGGCGCGGGGGAGGTGCTGCGCGATCTGCTCGCCGACGGCAGTCCCGTTCCGGCGGTCCGGCTCACCACCATCTTCCGCCAGGCCCAGCAGTCCGGCGTCGTCACCAACGCCCACCGGATCAACTCCGGTGTGCCGCCCCTCACCCAGGGCCTCAAGGACTTCTTTCTCTTCGTGGAGGACGAGACGGAGGACGCCGGAGTGCTCGCGGTGGATGTCGCGGCCCGTCGCATTCCCGCCAAGTTCGGCCTGGACGCGCGGCGCGACGTGCAGGTACTCGCCCCGATGCACCGGGGCCCGGCCGGCGCCGGCACGCTCAACGGACTCCTCCAGCAGGCCATCACCCCGGGCCGCCCGAACCTCCCCGAGAAGCGGTTCGGCGGCCGGGTCTTCCGGGTCGGCGACAAGGTCACCCAGATCCGCAACAACTACGACAAGGGCGAGAACGGCGTCTTCAATGGCACGGTCGGCGTCGTCACCGCCCTCGACCTGGACGAACAGACGCTGACGGTGCTCACCGACGAGGACGAGGAGATCGGTTACGACTTCGACGAGCTCGACGAGCTGGCCCATGCGTACGCCATGACGATCCACCGCTCCCAGGGCAGCGAGTACCCGGCCGTCGTCATCCCCGTGACCAAGAGCGCCTGGATGATGCTCCAGCGGAACCTGCTGTACACCGCCGTGACCAGGGCCAAGAAGCTTGTCGTGCTGGTCGGCTCGCGGCAGGCGATCGGCCAGGCGGTCCGCACGGTTTCCGCGGGCAGACGCTGTACGGCGCTGGATTACCGGCTGTCGGGCGGCTCGGGCGGAGGATCGGCGGAAAAATGATCGATCAAATCGGTGGGAAACATCACCCAGCCCTTCCGGAACCGGAACCGAGGGGGCAGGATGAGTAAGCTCGCGGCACTCAGTGCCGCGAGTAGGTCCAATGGACGACCCCGAGTGCACTCTCCTGAGCCAAATGGGGGAGGGTGGAGACAGTCAGGGAACCTCGAAGAAGAGGCACTACGTCGGTGAGGGATGACGTGAGCGACAACTCTGTAGTACTGCGGTACGGCGACGGCGAGTACACCTACCCGGTGATCGACAGCACCGTCGGCGACAAGGGCTTCGACATCGGGAAGCTCCGGGCCAATACCGGTCTGGTGACACTGGACAGCGGATACGGCAACACCGCAGCTTATAAATCCGCCATCACTTACCTCGACGGTGAGCAGGGCATTCTCCGCTACCGCGGCTACCCCATCGAGCAGCTTGCCGAGCGCTCGACGTTCCTGGAGGTCGCGTACACGCTCATCAACGGCGAGCTTCCCAAGGTCGACGAGCTGTCGACCTTCAAGAACGAGATCACCCAGCACACGCTGCTGCACGAAGACGTCAAGCGTTTCTTCGACGGCTTCCCGCGCGACGCCCACCCGATGGCCATGCTGTCCTCGGTCGTCAGCGCGCTGTCCACGTTCTACCAGGACAGCCACAACCCGTTCGACGAGGAGCAGCGCCACCTCTCGACGATCCGGCTGCTCGCCAAGCTGCCGACGATCGCGGCGTACGCCTACAAGAAGTCGATCGGCCACCCCTTCGTCTACCCGCGCAACGACCTCGGGTACGTCGAGAACTTCCTGCGCATGACCTTCTCGGTCCCGGCCCAGGAGTACGACCTGGACCCGGTCGTCGTCTCCGCGCTCGACAAGCTGCTCATCCTGCACGCGGACCACGAGCAGAACTGTTCGACCTCCACCGTGCGCCTGGTCGGCTCCTCGCAGGCGAACATGTTCGCCTCGATCTCCGCCGGCATCTCGGCCCTCTGGGGCCCGCTGCACGGTGGCGCCAACCAGTCGGTGCTGGAGATGCTCGAAGGCATCCAGGCCAACGGCGGCGATGTCGACTCCTTCATCCGCAAGGTGAAGAACAAGGAGGACGGCGTCCGCCTGATGGGCTTCGGTCACCGGGTGTACAAGTCCTTCGACCCGCGCGCCAAGATCATCAAGGCCGCTGCCCACGACGTGCTGTCCGCGCTCGGCAAGTCCGACGAGCTGCTCGACATCGCGCTGAAGCTGGAGGAGCACGCGCTCTCCGACGAGTACTTCGTCTCGCGCAACCTCTACCCGAACGTGGACTTCTACACGGGTCTGATCTACCGGGCCATGGGCTTCCCGACCGAGATGTTCACCGTGCTCTTCGCGCTCGGCCGCCTCCCCGGCTGGATCGCCCAGTGGCACGAGATGATCAAGGAGCCGGGTTCCCGCATCGGTCGCCCGCGCCAGATCTACACCGGCGAGGTCCTGCGCGACTTCGTCCCGGTCGAGGGCCGCTGAACCTCGTAGCACCCCCCGCACGACCCCGGCCGCCGAGGCCGGTCGACTTCGCCCCGAGTACCGCGCCTTCGCACAGAGCGCGGTGTCCGGGGCGATTTGCGTGTCCGGCGGGCTGCTTCACCGCCCAGCGGCGGCAGAGAGACGGCAGAGAGAAGCGCCCCGCCATCGATCCCCCCACGGGCCGACAGCGAGGCGCTTCCCATGTCCCGGAGCGGATTCCCCCCACGGGATCCGGCCGGGCGTCTGTGGGAGCCGGAGCTCCTGCGTTCCTCGACTAGCTGCGAACTGCGCTTTTCACTTGTCCTGCTTCGTGCGATCTGCCGGGGTACGTACGCACGGGAGGGCCGCTCAAAGCTCCCCGGTGCACGTGCCCCGGCCAACGCTTGCCCGGCGCGTCCCCCAAGACGCTCCGACGGACGTCCCCCAAGACATCCTTGGCATCGCACTCTTAGACTCACGAACCCGCCGGATGGTTACCCTGAAATCCATGTGATCTGGATCTCTTTGTGGATTTTACGTGAAGGCGCGCAACCGCAGGCTGTTCGTCACGACGAAGACCGATGAGAAGGCCATCGCCGCTCCGGCAATCATAGGGTTGAGCAGGCCAAATGCCGCAAGGGGCAGGGCGGCCGCGTTATAGCCGAATGCCCAGAAGAGGTTGCCCTTGATCGTGGTCAGGGTGCGCCGGGAGAGCCGGATCGCATCGGCGGCCACCTTGAGATCTCCACGAACCAGGGTGAGATCCGCGGCCTCGATCGCGGCGTCCGTGCCGGTCCCCATCGCCAGCCCGAGGTCCGCGGTGGCGAGGGCGGCCGCGTCGTTGACCCCGTCACCGACCATGGCGACGGAGCGCCCCCGGGCCTGCAGCCGCTCGATGACGTGCACCTTTTCCTCCGGCAGCACCTCGGCGCGGACCTCGTCGATCCCGACGGCACGGGCCACGGCGTCGGCCACGGCACGGTTGTCACCGGTCAGCAGAACGGGGTGGAGGCCGAGTGCGCGGAGTTCGGCGACGGCCTGCGCGGTGGACTCCTTGATCTTGTCGGCCACCGCGAGTACGCCGCGCGCCCGCCCGTCCCAGGCGACCATGACTGCCGTACGGCCCTCGGCCGCCGCGTCCGCGACGGCGCCGGACAGCGTGCCGGGCACGTCGATGCCCGCGTCCGCGAGCAGCTGCTCGCGGCCGACGAGGACGGCGTGGCCCTCGACGACGCCCTGGACGCCGAGTCCGGCGATGTTGGCGAAGTCCTCGGGGGTGGG
>NZ_JBIWKI010000043.1:0-47397 GCF_044765565.1 Streptomyces sp. NPDC102437
CGGCCCCGGACGGCCCCCAGCCGGCCGACCTCGTTACCCACGCCGCCGCCACCGCCGCCACCGCGCGCGCCCGCTCCCGAACCGCGCCCCGCTCCGTCCCCCGCACCCACACCGCAGGCCCAGCCCGTCCCCGTACCGGCCCCCACCTCACGCACCACACCACCCCCGCCGCTCCCCCAACCGCAGGAGCTCACACCGGAGCTCCATCGCGTGGCCACCACCCTCCTCACCGACCTGCGCCGCCACGCGCCCCAACTCGTCCTCTCCGAGCACGACATCCACACCCTCGCACCCGGCGTCGCCACCTGGCTCGAACGCGACGCCCACCCCGACACCATCCGCCACACCCTCACCACCGACCTCCCCGTCCCCCTGAAACACCCGGCGAAGCTCCTCCGCCACCGGATCACGACGCTCACACCACCACCGCTGCCAGGAGCCCAGGACATCGCCGCACGCGCACGCCCCGGCGTCATCGTCATCCCGCTCCAGAACTGCGACAGCTGCGACCGCGCCTTCCGCTCCCGCCACCCCGGCCACTGCCGCGACTGCCGGACAGACCTCCACACAGCCGCCTGACCGGAACATCACCCACAACCCGAACGGATCTGCATGGTCAGCTCGCCCCACGAGGCAATGCACCGCATCTTCCAGGAGTACCCCGGCCTCTTCTCCCGCGTCTCCGAAGTGCTCGGAATCGACATCCCACCACCCACCTCGGCCACCGCTCTGCCCACCGACCTCACCGAAGCCCGCCCCGTCGAACGCCGGGTGGACACCCTCCTGCGCATCGAAACAAAGCACGACGGGCCCTTCCTCCTCGCCATCGAAGCCCAGGGCAAGAAGGACCCGCGCAAGACCGCCAGCTGGCCGTACTACGTCAGCTATCTCCACAACAGATATGCCCTGCCCGTCCTCTTACTGGTCGTCTGCCAGGACCACACCACCGCCGAATGGGCCGCACGCCCCATCTCCATCGGCGTCCGTCAATGGCAGACCCTCGCCCTGAACCCCCTCGTCGCGGGCCCGCACAACATGCCCGTCATCACCGACGTGGCCGAAGCCCGCAAAGACCTCGCGCTCGCCACCCTGGCCGCCATCACACACGCCGACAATCCGGACGTCGGTGCCATACTGAAAACCCTGTCCGCCGCACTGCGGGACACACCGGAAGCAATCGCCGACCCCATCGTCGAACTCACCGCACAGGGCCTGGGCAACCGCCCGGCCGCACAACAGTGGAGGAACCTGGTGGCCGTGGACCTCTCTTTCTACAAGTCCCCCCTCTCGGAAGAAATCCGGGACGAAGGCCGGGCACAAGGCCGGGCCGAGGCCCGAGCCGAAGGGATCCTGCTCGTCCTCAAGGTGCGCGGAATCCCCACCACCGACGAGTTCCGCGAGAAGATCACCAGCTGCAACGACCCCCAGCTCCTGCGTCAGTGGCTCTACCGCGCCGCCACCGTCGCCACCGCCGAGGGAGTCTTCGCCGGGGAGTGATCCAGCCTCGCCCTCCCCGCCGCGTACACACGTCCGGCCCCCCGATGCGCACATCGGGGGGCCGGACGCCGGAGAAGCAACCGCTACGGCAGGTTCCTCGCCATGACGATCCGCTGGACCTGATTCGTGCCCTCGTAGATCTGCGTGATCTTCGCGTCGCGCATCATCCGCTCCACCGGGTAGTCCCGCGTGTAGCCGTAGCCGCCGAGCAGCTGGACCGCGTCCGTGGTGATCTCCATCGCCACGTCGGAGGCGAAGCACTTGGCCGCGGCGCCGAAGAAGGTGAGGTCGCCGTCGAGGCGCTCGGACTTGGCGGCGGCGGAGTAGGTGAGCTGGCGGGCCGCCTCCAGCTTCATGGCCATGTCGGCGAGCATGAACTGGATGCCCTGGAAGTCGGCGATCGGCTTGCCGAACTGCTTGCGCTCCTGGACGTAGCCCTTGGCGTAGTCGAGGGCGCCCTGGGCGATGCCGAGGGCCTGGGCCGCGATGGTGATGCGGGTGTGGTCCAGGGTCTTCATCGCGGTGGCGAAGCCGGTGCCCTCCTCACCGATCATGCGGTCGGCGGGGATGCGGACGTTGTCGAAGTAGACCTCGCGGGTCGGGGAGCCCTTGATGCCGAGCTTCTTCTCCGGGGCGCCGAAGGAGACGCCCTCGTCCGACTTCTCGACGACGAAGGCCGAGATGCCCTTGGAGCGCTTGGTCGGGTCGGTGACGGCCATGACCGTGTAGTACTCGGAGACGCCCGCGTTGGTGATCCAGCGCTTCACGCCGTTGAGCACCCAGAAGTCGCCGTCACGGACCGCGCGGGTCTTCATGCCCGCCGCGTCCGAACCCGCGTCGGGCTCGGAGAGGCAGTACGAGAACATGCCGTCGCCCTTGGCGAGGGGGCCCAGGTACTTCTTCTTCAGGTCCTCGGAGCCGGAGAGGATCACCGGGAGGGAGCCGAGCTTGTTCACGGCCGGGATGAGGGAGGAGGAGGCGCAGACGCGGGCCACCTCCTCGATCACAATGACCGTGGCGAGGGCGTCGGCGCCCGCGCCGCCGTACTGCTCGGGTACGTGCACCGCGTGCAGGTCGGCCGCGGTCAGGGCGTCCAGCGCCTCCTGCGGAAAGCGCGCCTCCTCGTCGACCGCCGCCGCGTGCGGGGCGATCTTCGCCTCGGCGAGCGCACGCACCGTCTCCCGGAGCATCTCGTGCTCCTCGGCCGGACGGTACAGGTCGAAATCGGTCGAACCCGCCAAGACGCTCACTCCCCAAGACGCTAACTACCGTTAAGTAACCCAATTTTATGGCTCTGCTCCCGCAATGGCCTATGCAATGCCCGCGTGAGCTTCACGACAGGGGTGGGCGAAGGGTGGGAAAAGGGGTGCGGGCGGGCGGAAATCCTGGGCTTCGGGAGCACGACTATGCTCGTTCACCGCACGTCTGTCCGCATCTTCCAGGAGCGTTCCATGGCCCTCAGGATCACTGTGATCGGCACCGGCTACCTCGGCGCCACCCACGCCGCGGCCATGGCGGAGCTGGGCTTCGAAGTGCTCGGCCTCGATGTCGTGCCCGAGAAGGTCGAGATGCTGGCCACCGGCAAGGTCCCGATGTACGAACCGGGCCTGGAGGAGCTGCTGCGCAAGCACGTCGAGGGCATCGAGGGGTCAACGGGACGGCTGCGGTTCACCACCTCCCCGGAGGAGGTGGCGGCCTTCGGCGATGTGCACTTCGTCTGTGTGAACACTCCGCAGAAGCACGGCGAGTACGCCTGCGACATGAGTTACGTGGACGCCGCCTTCGAGTCGCTGGCGCCCCACCTGGCCCGCCCCGCGCTGGTCGTCGGGAAGTCGACCGTCCCGGTGGGCTCGGCGACCCGGCTCGCGGCGCGGCTGGCGGAGCTGGCGCCCGCGGGTGCCGACGCGGAGCTGGCCTGGAACCCGGAGTTCCTGCGCGAGGGCTTCGCCGTGAACGACACCCTGCACCCGGACCGGATCGTCGTCGGGGTGGCGAGCGAGCGGGCCGAGAAGCTGCTGCGCGAGGTGTACGCGGTGCCGGTCGCCGAGGGGTCGCCGTTCGTGGTGACGGACTTCCCGACCGCCGAGCTGGTGAAGACCGCGGCCAACTCCTTCCTGGCCACGAAGATCTCGTTCATCAACGCCATGGCGGAGGTCTGCGAGGCCGCCGACGGCGACGTCAAGAAGCTGGCCGAGGCGATCGGGCACGACGAGCGGATCGGCTCGAAGTTCCTGCGGGCCGGGATCGGCTTCGGCGGCGGTTGTCTGCCGAAGGACATTCGGGCCTTCATGGCGCGCGCCGGTGAGCTGGGCGCGGACCAGGCCCTGACCTTCCTCCGCGAGGTCGACTCGATCAACATGCGGCGCCGCGGCCACATGGTGGAGCTGGCCCGGGAGGCCGTGGGCGGCGATTCCTTCCTCGGCAAGCGGGTGGCGGTGCTGGGCGCGACGTTCAAGCCGGACTCGGACGACGTACGGGACTCCCCGGCACTGAACGTGGCCGGGCAGATCCACCTCCAGGGCGGCCAGGTCACCGTCTTCGACCCGAAGGGCATGGACAACGCCCGGCGGCTCTTCCCGACCCTCGGTTACGCGGACACGGCGCGGGACGCGGTGCGTGGCGCCGATGTGGTGCTGCATCTGACGGAGTGGCGGGAATTCCGCGAGCTGGACCCGGCCGCGCTCGGCAAGGTCGCGTCCCGCCGGATCATCCTGGACGGCCGCAACGCTCTCGACAGCGAGCTGTGGCGCGAGGCCGGCTGGATCTACCGGGCGATGGGGCGTCCGACGGCCTGAGCCGGAGAACAGACCTCAGCCGCGCTTCGCGCGGTAGGTGCGCATCTTGGCGCGGGCGCCGCACACCGACATCGAGCACCAGCGGCGGCGCCCCGCCGGGCTGCGGTCGTAGTACGCCCAGCGGCAGTCCTCCGCCTCGCACGCCTTGAGCCGGGCCCAGGTGCCCTCGGCCGCCGCGGTGGCGATGGCCGCGGCGACGCGGGCGGTCAGCCCTGCCGGTTCGGTGGCGGGGCGCAGTGCGGCGGTGCCCGCCGCGTCCACGGTGACGCGCAGGGGCGCTTCGGCGAGGAGCCGGTCGAGCGGGGACGCCGCGTCGTCCGGCGGGCGGTGGTCGGCGTGGGCGAGGCAGGCGGTACGGAGCGCCTCGCGCAGGTCCCGGGCTTCGGGGACGTCCCGTTCGGTGAGGCCGAAGGCGGCGCGTCCGTCCGCCGTGTCGAGAGTGTCCGCGCCCGTCTCGACGTCCAGTGTGTTGACCAGGGCCTCGATCAGTGCGAGTTCCCCGGGCGCGGGTTCCTTCTCGGTCATGACTGCGCCCTCACGATTGCGACCTCATGCTTGCGACGTTACCTCCTTTGCGGCAGCATGCAGTAACGGTTACCGGTTGAGCCCGTGAAGCGGTAACCGCTGTATCCGTCTGTCCGGAGGAGGAATTGTCATGGCTGTCGCCACACTGGGTGCCGTCGTCCTGGACTGCCCCGACCCCGCCGCGCTGGCCGGTTTCTACGCCGGGCTGCTCGGCGGGGAGATCGTGCCCGGCGGGGACGACTGGCTGGAGCTGACCGGTACCGGGGGCACGGTTCTCGCGTTCCAGGCCGCGCCCGGCTTCGTACCGCCGCGGTGGCCGAGTGCGGAAGCGTCGCAGCAGGTCCACCTGGATCTGACCGTGCCGGACCTGGACGCGGCGGAGAAGGAGGCGCTCGCGCTGGGCGCCACCGTGCTGGAGGCGGAGGACCGGGAGCGGAGTTTCCGGGTGTACGCGGATCCCGCGGGGCACCCGTTCTGCCTCTGCGCGGGATGACGGACCACCGCGCGGGATGACGGACGGCGCGTGGGGCGCCCCGGAGGGCGCCCCTCGCGCCGTGCCTCAGACGGCCGGGCCGTCCAGCTGCTCGATCGTGGCGTGCGAGGGGCCGCGGCGGGTGCGCAGCTCGCGGGCCACTTCCTCGGCGTCGCGCAGCACCCGTACGGCGTTTCGCCAGGTGAGCTTGGCGAGGTCGGCGGCGGACCAGCCGCGGCCGATCAACTCCGCGATCAGGTTCGGGTAGCCGGCGACGTCCTGGAGGCCCTGGGGGAGGAAGGCGGTTCCGTCGTAGTCGCCGCCGATGCCGATGTGGTCGATGCCGGCGACCTCGCGCATGTGGTCGAGGTGGTCGGCGATGGTCGCCACGGTGGCCATCGGGCGCGGGTTGGCCGCCTCGAAGTCGGCGTGGACCCTCATGGCCTGCGCGGTGGTGTCGAGGTGGTGCATGCCGTGCGCGCGCATGTTCTGGTCCGCGGCCAGGGTCCAGGCGACCGCCTCGGGCAGGACGAACTTCGGCACGAAGGTCGCCATGGCGATGCCGCCGTTGGCCGGGAGCCGGCCGAGGACGTCGTCGGGGATGTTGCGCGGGTGGTCGCAGATCGCCCGCGACGAGGAGTGCGAGAAGATCACCGGCGCCGTGGAGGTGTCGAGCGCGTCGCGCATCGTGGTGGCCGCCACGTGGGAGAGGTCGACCAGCATGCCGGTGCGGTTCATCTCCCGTACGACCTCGTGGCCGAACGGCGAGAGGCCGCCGACGCCGGGCCTGTCGGTCGCCGAGTCCGCCCATGCGATGTTGTCGTTGTGCGTGAGCGTCATGTAGCGGACGCCCAGGGTGTGCAGGGCCCGCAGGGTGCCCAGCGAGTTGTTGATGGAGTGGCCGCCCTCGGCGCCCATGAGGGAGGCGATGCGGCCCTCGAAGCGGGCCGCCTCCATGTCGTCGGCGGTCAGTGCGCGCCGCAGGTCGGCGGGGTGACGGCCGATAAGCTCGGCGACCACGTCGATCTGTTCCAGGGTGGCGCTGACGGCCTCGTCGCCCGCCATGTCCGACCGTACGTAGACGGACCAGAACTGGGCGCCGACGCCGCCCGCGCGCAGCCGCGGGATGTCGGTGTGCAGATGGGCGGACTGGTCGGTGGCGATGTCACGGGCGTCGAGGTCGTAGCCGACCTGTTCGCGCAGCGCCCACGGCAGGTCGTTGTGGCCGTCGACGACGGGGTACTCGGCAAGGAGCTCCCCGGCCCACGCCAGCCACTCCGCCTGCTGTACCTGCTCCCTCTGCTCCACCGTCGCGCCTACTTCCCGAAGCCGAAGGAGTCGGCGCCCTGGACCTTGCTGCGGAGCCGCTTGCCCTTCTCCGTCGCCTGGTCGTTGAGGTCCTGCTGGAACTCCCGCATCCGGGCCAGCAGCTCGCCGTCGTGGGCGGCGAGGATCCTGGCGGCGAGCAGACCGGCGTTGCGCGCGCCGCCGACCGACACGGTCGCGACCGGCACACCGGCGGGCATCTGCACGATGGAGAGCAGGCTGTCCATGCCGTCCAGGTACTTCAGCGGGACCGGTACGCCGATGACCGGCAGCGGGGTCACGGAGGCGAGCATGCCGGGGAGGTGGGCGGCACCGCCCGCGCCCGCGATGATCGCCTTCAGGCCGCGGCCGGCCGCCTGCTCGCCGTACGCGATCATCTCGTGCGGCATGCGGTGGGCGGAGACGACGTCGACCTCGTAGGGGATCTCGAACTCGTCGAGGGCCTTGGCCGCTGCTTCCATGACGGGCCAGTCGGAGTCCGAGCCCATGACGATGCCGACGACGGGCGCGGTGGTGGCGGGGGAGGTCATTCGGTGATCGTTCCTCGCAGGTAGTCGGCCGCGTGCCGGGCGCGCTCGCGCACGTCCGCCAGATCGTCGCCGTAGGTGTTGACGTGTCCGACCTTGCGGCCGGGCTTCACGTCCTTGCCGTACATGTGGATCTTGAGCTGCGGGTCGCGGGCCATGCAGTGCAGGTATGCCTGGTACATGTCCGGGAAGTCGCCGCCGAGGACGTTGGACATGACCGTCCAGGTGGCGCGTGGGCGCGGGTCGCCGAGCGGCAGGTCGAGCACGGCCCGGACGTGGTTGGCGAACTGCGAGGTGATCGCGCCGTCCTGCGTCCAGTGGCCGGAGTTGTGCGGGCGCATCGCCAGTTCGTTGACCAGGATGCCGGGCTTCCCGTCGGGTCCGCTCGTCTCGAAGAGCTCTACGGCGAGGTGGCCGACGACACCGAGCTCGGAGGCGATCCTGAGCGCGAGCTGCTGGGCCTCGCCGGCGAGATGCTCGTCCAGCTCGGGGGCCGGGGCGATCACCGTGTCGCACACCCCGTCGACCTGGACCGACTCGACGACCGGGTAGGCGACGGCCTGGCCGTGCGGCGAGCGGACGACGTTGGCCGCCAGCTCCCGTACGAAGTCGACCTTCTCCTCGGCCAGGACCGCGACACCGGCCCGGAACGGGTCGGCCGCGTCCGCCTCGGAGCGGACCACCCAGACACCCTTGCCGTCGTACCCGCCGCGGACCGTCTTGAGGATGACGGGGAAGCCGCCGACCTCGTCCGCGAAGGCCGCGGCGTCGGCCGGGTCCCTCACGATGCGGTGGCGGGGGCAGGGCGCGCCGATCTCGGTGAGCTTCGCGCGCATCACCCCCTTGTCCTGGGCGTGCACCAGAGCGTCGGGGCCGGGGCGCACGGGGATGCCGTCCGCCTCCAGGGCCCGCAGGTGCTCGGTCGGCACGTGCTCGTGATCGAAGGTGATCACGTCACAGCCGCGCGCGAAAGCGCGCAGCGTGTCCAGGTCGCGATAGTCGCCGACGACGACTTCGCTCACCACCTGGGCCGCAGAGTCCTGAGGGGTGTCGCTGAGGAGCTTGAACTTGATACCGAGGGGGATGCCCGCCTCGTGGGTCATTCTGGCGAGCTGACCGCCACCGACCATGCCGACTACCGGGAACGTCACTCCTCCAGGGTATCCGTCGCCCCGGGAAGCTCCGGACTACGCCCTCCGGCCGCCCCGCCGGGCGGTCGTGTCACAGCATCGCCACACCACTCACGCTGTCCCCGGGCGGCCCTTGGCGGGGCTGGTTAGCATGGCCGGGTTGACGTAACCGACGGACGGGCTGAGCGATCACCATGAACGAACGGGGCGCACTGCGGGCGCGGCTGGAGCTGCTTGCCCGGGAAGTCGCCAAGTTCGGCGTGGTCGGCGCGGTCGGCCTGGTGGTCAACATCGCGGTGTCCAACCTGCTCTGGCGCTACACCGCCATCCCGACCGTACGGGCCGGGCTGCTGGCCACCCTCGTCGCCATCCTCGGCAACTACCTGGGCTTCCGCTACTGGACGTACCGGGACCGCGACAAGAGCGGACGGACCCGTGAGCTGACGCTGTTCCTGCTGTTCAGCGCGGTGGGCGCGGTCATCGAGACCGGTGTGCTGTACGTGGCGACGTACGGCTTCGGGTGGAACAGCCCGGTCCAGAGCAATGTCTTCAAGATCCTCGGGATCGGCATCGCGACCCTGTTCCGCTTCTGGTCCTACCGGACGTGGGTGTTCAAGGCGCTGCCCGTCGAGAGGCCCGCACCGGCGGTGGAGAACCCCGCGCCGGCCGACGAGGACGCCGCATCGGCCGCCGGGAACCCCGTGGCCGGTGGGGCCGAGGGGTTCCTGAAGCAGGGACGCACGGAGCCGGTGCCGCGGATCGGCGCGGATCCCGTACGGCGATAGCGCGCGCCCCGCGCCGCACGCAGCTCACCGCCGCTCACCGCACCGGGCGTTCCGGCTCCTGCCGCTTCAGGGCCACCCGGCTGAGGAACAGCGCGAAGACCGCGGGCTGCTGCTGGAGCAGTTCCAGGCGGCCGCCGTCCGCCTCCGCGAGGTCCCTGGCCACCGCGAGGCCGATGCCCGTGGAGTTGCGGCCGCTGATCGTCCGCTCGAAGATCCGGGCGCCCAGGTCCGGAGGAACCCCCGGGCCCTCGTCCGTGACCTCGATGACCGCCTGATTGCCGGTGACCCGGGTGCGCAGCGCGACCGTACCGCCACCGTGCATCAGCGAGTTCTCGATCAGCGCGGCCAGCACCTGGGCGACGGCGCCCGGTGTGCCGACGGCCCGCAGGCCCTGCTTGCCGGAGCGGACGATGGCCCGGCCCGCGCTCCGGTAGGCGGGACGCCACTCCTCGATCTGCTGCTTGACGACCTCGTCGAGGTCGAAGACGACGGCGGAGCCGGTACGCGGATCGCGGGCGTTGGTCAGCAGCCGCTCCACCACGTCGGTGAGCCGCTCGACCTGGGTGAGGGCGATGTTCGCCTCCTCCTTCACCGTGTCCGGGTCGTCGGTGGCCGAGATCTCCTCGATCCGCATGGAGAGCGCGGTGAGCGGCGTGCGGAGCTGGTGCGAGGCGTCGGCGGCCAGCCGGCGTTCCGCGGTGAGCATCCGGGCGATCCGTTCGGCGGAGGCGTCCAGGACGTCGGCGACGCGGTCCAGCTCCGGCACCCCGTACCGCTTGTGGCGGGGGCGCGGGTCGCCGGAGCCCAGGCGTTCGGCGGTCTCGGCCAGGTCCGTCAGCGGTGAGGTCAGCTTGTTGGCCTGGCGTACGGCCAGGAGCACGGCGGAGACGATGGCCAGCAGCGCCACCGCGCCGATGATCATCAGGGTGCGGCCGACCTCGCGGGTGACCTCGGAGCTGGACTCCTCGACGGTGACCTTCTCGCCGCGCTCCCCCTCGGCGGTGCTGCTGATCACCCTGCCGGTGGGGCGCTTGCCGACTTCGAGCGGGGCGCGTCCGGGCATCTTGACCAGCGCGTAGCGCTTGCTGTCGATCTGCTGGGACAGCAGTACGGGGGTGATCTGCTCGTCCTCCAGCAGCCGGCTCTCGACGACGCTTATCAGCCGCAGCGCCTCGGAGTCGACGCTCTCCTGGGCGCTGTTGCCGATGGTGCGGGTCTCGACGATGACGAGGGAGACGCCGAAGACGGCGATCACCACGAGCACCACGGCGAGTGTGGAGTTGATCAGTCTGCGGCGCATGATTGCTTCTGCTCGTCGGCTCTTCCCGGAACGGTGGCCCCCCTCGGAACGTCAGCTCTTCTCGAAGCGGAAGCCGACGCCCCGTACGGTCGCGATGTAGCGGGGGTTGGCGGCGTCGTCGCCGAGCTTCTTGCGGAGCCAGGAGATGTGCATGTCGAGGGTCTTCGTCGACGACCACCAGGTGGTGTCCCAGACCTCGCGCATCAGCTGGTCGCGGGTGACGACCCGGCCGGCGTCCCGGACCAGGACCCGCAGCAGGTCGAACTCCTTGGCCGTGAGCTGGAGTTCCTCCTCGCCCATCCAGGCGCGGTGCGACTCGACGTCGATCCGGACGCCGTGCGTCGCGGGCTGCGGCGCGGGCTCGGTGGCGCCGCGGCGCAGGAGGGCCCGGACGCGGGCGAGCAGTTCGGCGAGGCGGAAGGGCTTGGTGACGTAGTCGTCGGCGCCCGCGTCGAGGCCGACGACGGTGTCCACCTCGTCGGCGCGGGCGGTCAGCACCAGGACCGGCACGGTGTGGCCCTCGGCACGGAGCCTGCGGGCCACTTCCAGTCCGTCCATCCCGGGCAGCCCGAGGTCGAGCACGACCAGGTCGATTCCGCCCTGGAGGCCGGCGTCGAGTGCGGTCGGACCGTCTTCGCGGACCTCGACCTCGTAACCCTCCCGACGCAGTGCGCGGGCCAGCGGCTCCGAGATGGATGCATCGTCCTCGGCGAGCAGTACACGGGTCATGGAGTGATGGTAGTCCGCGCGGAGGGGATGCCGTGAGGTGATCCAGAAGCCCTGCGGGTCTGCGAAATAAACGGGCGGGCGCCTTCGAATATGGGAGCCAGGTTCCATCGAATCCTGTGATCCATCTCTCAAGTCCATTCATATCGGGCTCTGTCGTGTCGTATGGTTGCTCGACGCCTGTTGCACTACTCAAGGACCCTTGGGCAGCTTTTAGCGCCAAGGGTCTCTTTTGTTGGCCGGCTGGTACCCGCCAGTCGCGGAATCAGTGAATGACCTGTGGCCGGGCCCGGAACGCGAGGATGCGTGCCGGGCGTGGATCCCGACACGATCGGTCCCCGTCTCCTTCGGCCGGCTCCTTGGTGAGCCGGGCGGGCGGGGCGAACTCCCTCTCGGGCGTGAGGGGTGGGACGTACCCGTGCCGGTGCCGGCCTCCCCCCACCGGGCGCACCACGCTCACAAGGCGTCGCGTCCCGAGCACACAAGGATCGACCATGGCGTCCAGCCTGACGAAGGACCCGGCCAGTACTTCTGGATCCGAGAAGACCTTCTTCGGCCACCCCCGCGGCCTGGCCACTCTCTTCATGACCGAGATGTGGGAGCGCTTCAGCTTCTACGGCATGCGGGCCCTGCTTCCGCTCTACCTGGTCTCCAGTTCCGGGCTGCACCTGAACGCGGCCACGGCCACCGCGATCTACTCCATCTACATGGCGATGGTGTACCTGCTGGCCATGCCGGGCGGCTGGTTCGGCGACCGGGTCTGGGGGCCGCGCAAGACGGTCACCATCTCGGCCGCGATCATCATGCTGGGCCACCTGACGCTCGCGCTGCCGGGCTCTGGCACCTTCTTCGCCGGTCTGGCGCTGGTCGCGCTGGGCTCCGGACTGCTGAAGGCCAACATCTCGACGATGGTCGGCCATCTCTACAACGGTCCGGACGACGCCCGTCGCGACGGCGGCTTCACCGTCTTCTACATGGGCATCAACCTCGGTGCCTTCGCCGCGCCGCTGATCATCGGCACCGTCGGCGAGAAGGTGAACTGGCACCTCGGCTTCGCCATCGCCGCGGCCGGCATGGCGCTGGGTCTGGCCCAGTTCCTCATCGGTACCCGCCACCTCAGCGCGCGCAGCAGCGTCGTCCCGAAGCCGCTGTCGGCCGAGGAGCGCCGTACGACCCTGCGCAAGGGTCTGCTGTGGCTGACAGCGGCCGTCGTCTTCTACGGCGTCCTCGTCGCCACCGACGTCTACACGCTGAACTGGGCGCTCGTCCCGATCACCATCGCCGGTCTGATCATCCCGATCGCGGTGCTGGTGCGGATCAAGCGGGACCGGGACCTCTCGAAGACCGAGCAGTCGAAGATGTCCGGCTACATCTGGTTCTTCGTCGCCGCGGCCGTGTTCTGGATGATCTACGACCAGGGCGGCTCGACGCTGTCGCTCTTCGGTGAGTCCTCCACCACCAACAGCGTGTTCGGCCTGCACTTCCCGACCTCCTGGTACCAGTCGGTCAACCCGGTCTTCATCATGGCGCTGGCCCCGGTCGTCGCCTGGATATGGCTGGCGCTGAACCGGCGCGGCAAGGAACCGAGCACGGTCGTCAAGTTCGGCTCGGGCCTCTTCCTGGTCGGCGTCTCCTTCCTCGTCTTCATGCTGCCGCTGACCATGACGACGGACGGCGACAAGGTCAGCCCGATGTGGCTGGTGTCGATCTACTTCCTGCAGACCGTCGGTGAGCTCTGCCTCTCCCCGGTCGGCCTTTCGGTCACCACGAAGATGGCGCCCGCGAAGTACGGCAGCCAGATGATGGGTGTCTGGTTCCTCGCGGTCACCGCGGGCGACTGCACCACCAGCCTGCTCTCGCTGGCGGGTGTCGACCTGGACAAGACCGGCATGGTGGGCCTGGAGGCGGCGCTCGCGATCGTCGCCGGGTTCGCGATCTGGATGTACCGCAAGAAGATCAGCGAGCTCATGGGCGACGTGCGCTGACGCGCTGATCGACTTCTGCCCGCACACAAGGGCCTCCGCACCGGTCGACGGTGCGGAGGCCCTTGTGCTGTTGTCGCGGCCGTTGTGCCGTTGTTGCGGCTGTCGCGGCCCCTTGTGGCGTTGTTACGGGAGCCGGCTCACCTGGTGCCTCGCAGCCTGCGCCACGGGGTGAAGGTGAACACGGCGCCGCCCAGCAGGATCGCCGTGCCGGCGACCAGGCCGAGGGCGCGCAGGGTGCCGTTGTCCTCTGCCCCGGTGGCGGCCAGTCCGCCGGAGGCGGTGCCGCCGGCCGTGGAGCCGGCGGAGCCCGAGGTGGCGGAGCCGGAGGCGCCGCCCTCCTGGGCGGCGGTGTCGAGCTCCAGCGACACGGCCGCCGAGCCCTTCACCTTGCACGGAATGCTGAGCTTCTGGCCGCCCAGGGTGACGTCGATCGTCAGGGTGCCGGGGCTGAGCGTGGACTTGCCGGACGCGCCGGGCTTGTACGTGCCGGTCATGTCGGCCAGGTCGACCGGCTTGCCCAGCTTCAGCGGTTCGGCGTTGGCGGGTCCGGTGACCTTCACCGAGCCCTTGTCCGCGCCGCCCAGGGCGACGTCCATGGACGGCTTGAGCGCGCCGGCGGGCAGGTCGGCCGGGCTGTCCATCACCCCCTTGGCCGTCTTGACCGTGAGGGCGTAGCTCCCGCCGCTCTTCTTGGCGTTGATCGTCACCTTGGAGCTGATGTCAGCCGGCCCCGGGGACTCGCAGCCGAAGCGGACCGCGACCTCCTTGCCGGGGAAGTCGGTCTGTCCGCTGCCGCCGCCGGAGCCCGAGGTGGAGCCGCCGGAGTCGCTGCCGCCCGCGGTCGTGCCTCCCGAGGTGGTACCTCCCGCGGTGGTGCCGCCCGCGGTCGTGGAGCCGGAGGTGGTGCCGCCCGCGGTGGTGGAACCGCTCGTCGAGCCACTCGTGGAGCCACTCGTCGTACCGCCCGTGGTGGTGGATCCGCCGCCTTCCGTGACCTTGATGGTCGCGCCCGGCTGCACGGCCTCCTTCGGGGTGCACTTGGTGTCCGTGGAGATCGGCTTGGACACGTTGATGTTGTACGCGTCCGGCGTCAGCGTGATCTCACCGGCCTTCTCCAGCTTCAGCGTGCCCTTCATGTCGGGCAGCACCATGGGGCTGTTCTTGGGGATCGGCGGGTTCTGCCGGGGCCCTTCCATCTGCACGGTGCCGGTGGCGGCGCCGCCCACCTTGAGGGTGCCGGTCGGCTTGACCGTGTCCTTGCCCAGATCGAGCATGTCGGGGTTCCTGGAGGCGGCCTCGACCGTCTTCCACACCACCTCGACGGTGTCCCCGACCTTGGCCTCGGCGGGCGCGGTCAGCTGCACCTTGGTGGTGCCCTGCACGGGGGGCAGCCCCGAAATGGGCGGCGGAATGCACTCCGTCGCGTACGAGACGTCGGCGGCCTGTGCCGGACTCGCGGCCAGCAGCATGCCCGCGCCGCCGAGCATCATCGCGACTCCCGCCGCGACCGTCCTGCGTTGCGTACTCACGAATGTCCCTTCGTCGTCGGTCTGTTCTCTGACGGTGCGGAATCGGGTGTGAACCAGGGCAGCGCGGCCGTGGTGGCGGCCGGGCCGTCGGGGGGCACGGCCGCGGGGTCCTCGGCGGCCCCCGGTCCACGGCGCGGCTTCGCAGTCTTCGAGGTCTTCGGGGCCTTCGTCGATTTGCCGGTCCCCCGCCGGGGGTGGTGGCGCCAGGCGCGGCCCTGGGCGCGTGAGGAGCGGGGCCGTACCTTGTCGACCACCGCCATGCCGATCCGGAACACGGCGGCCGGCACGACGAGGCACAGCAGGATCCAGAAGAGCGTGACCCCCCAGGGGCGGCCGACCCCCCACGGCTGTTCGGCCAGCACCTTGCCGCCGTACCTGAGCGAGACCTGGTAGTCGCCGTGGGCGCCCGCCGTCAGTTCGACCGGGAGCTTGATCTGCGCCTTGCGGCCGGAGCCGATGGTGCCGCGCCACTGCTGCTCCTCCCACTGCGGGGCGAAGACGCCGTGCGCGGTGCCGACCTCGAAGACCGGGTCCTTGACGGGGGCGGAGCCGAGGTTGCCCACGGTGAGGACCAGTTGCCGGGCGGGCGGGGCGCCGAACCAGGTGAGGATTCCGCTCTCGCCCTCCAGCCGGGTGGTGGCGAGGACCGCGAGCCTGCCGCCCGCGGTCTCCTTCGGCAGCGCGGCGAGCGGGTGGCCTGCGACGACGAACACGGCATCGACGGTGGTCTGTTCCCCGGTGACGGCGGCGACGTGCACCACGCAGGGGCAGGGTACGGGCGGTTCGGCGACCGGCATCTTCTTGCGGAAGGCGCCCTTGGTGTCGGTGGTGACGGCCCGGCCCTCGGCGTTGGCGCAGGAGTTGGTGCCGCCGATCACGCCCCGGTCCTGCGTCGACTGTCCGCAGATCAGCATCATCAGCAGCGTGTTCGGGCGCCAGCCGGTGCCCTTCACGGTGATCTCACCGCCCTTGCCCGCCTGCTGCTCGGAGAGGGTGACCGCGGGCTTCGCGTCCGCGGCCCTCGTGCCCGCCGCGCCGGCCCCCGGTGCGGAGAGCATCAGCAGGGCAGGCAGCAGGGCCACGAGCAACGCCACGAACGACCCGGCGAACGGGCTCCCGGCCCCTCGGTGACCGCCGCTGCGGGGTGCTGCCGGTCCGGCCTGTCCAGTCACGATTCCGCTCCCGCCTTCGCCAAGTCCCTGCTCCCTGAGTCCTGTTGGCCGCCCGGTGACCCCCCGGGCCGTTCTTCGACACCGATATCGGTGTCGGTGTCGGCTCGCTGCTGCCCGCGGCGCGATCGCCTGCGCCGGTACGCGTACGCCCCCGCGCCCGCGACGGCCAGGACCAGCAGCGCGCCGGCGGTCAGCGGCGCCCACGGGACGAAGACCGCGCGGGCCGTCGCCTCGCCGTGCGCGCCGCCCGCCGCCGTGACGCGCAGCCGTACGGTCGCCGAGTCGAGCGCGGGGACGTCCCCCCACGGCTCGGTGAGCCTGAGACGCTGTCCGGGCCGCACCTCCACCGGCAGCGTGCGGGCCCCGCGCCGCAGCAGCGTCCCGAACACCCCGTCCGCCCGGACGGCAAGCCGGGGGGCGAGGACCGCGTTGCCCCGGTTGACCAGCGTGTAGCGGATGGCCCGCCCGGACACGGTGACGTCCTCCACGGTGAGCGCGGCCAGCGTCGGCCCTCCCACCCGCAGCCGGACCGGTACGCCCACCGTGCGGTCGCCGCCGCGTACGACGATCGCGGCGGGGCGGTCGCCGGGCGTCGCACCCGTCGGCACCGTGACGGTGAACGGCACATCGGCACGGGTGCGGGCCGGGACGGTCACCTCGGTGGCGGCGGTCCGCAGCCAGCGCCCGGTCCCGGTGGCGCTCCCGCCACCGGGGCCGCCGCCCTTCTCGTCGTACGTGTCGGCACCGCTCAGCCGCACGGTGACCGGGGACCGCCCGGAGTTGGTGACGGAGATCCGGTCCTGGAGAACGGTGCCGGGCGGGCCCTCCAGGTAGACGTACGGCCTGCCGCCCGTACCGGAACCGCTCACCGCGGGCTGCGCCGTCCACGAGGCGGCGCCCGTGTGCGGCGGCGTCCGCGGCGCGGCACCGGCCACCGGCGTCATGGCGAGGGCGCACAGCAGTACGGCAAGGGCGAGTCGGGCGGCGTGACCGGTCGGCGACGGCATGGGCGGCTCCCTGGTGCGTGACGGCGGCGGCTGGATCCCGGGCCCGGGCCGCTCCGGTTCCGGCCCGGTCCGGTCCGGCAGGAACGGCCCCTAACGGCCCGCGACCCCCTGCCCGCGCCTGGTCAGCCAGAGCACCCCGGCCGCACCGGTCAGCAGCACCGTGCCGCCCAGCGTGCCGAGCGCCACGGCCGAGTCCAGCGGACCGGTCTTCGGCAGCTGCCCGTCGTCCGGGGCGCTCTGCGCGTTGCCCGCGGCCGTCACGTCGAGCTGGAGCGACGGTCCCGGCTTGTTGGCGGGGGTACAGGTCGTGGTCGTACCGACCGCCTTGATGGTGAGCACTCCGGCGGTGAAGTCGACCTTGCCGCTCTTCTTGGGGGTGTACGTACCCGACAGGTCACTGATCTTGATCGGGGTGTTGGCGGGTATGGCGGCGGAGTTGGGCGCGCCGGAGACCTGTACCTGGCCGGAGTCGGCGCCGCCCACCTCGATGACCGCGCTGGGGTTCATCGCACCCTTGCCCAGCTCGATGGGGCTGGAGGAGACGCCCTTCTTGAAGGACATCGTGAGCCGGTAGCCACCCCCGCTCTTGACGCTCTTGATGTCGATGGGTGACACGGCGCGCTTGTCACCGATCGGGGTCTTGCACTTGTAGTCGACGTCCACGACCGTGGCGTGGGCGGCGGGCGCGGCCATCAGCACCACCGTGCCCGCCAGCGCGGACGCCAGCGCGAGAGCTGTTCGCTTCTGGTAGGACACCTGAGTTCCCCTCATGCCGGAAGTCGCCGCACGCCGGTTCGCACCGACGTATTTTCCTGACGACACATCAGATCGGGCGCTCAAGGTACGCCCGGTGCCTTATGGAGGGAAGACAAAGAGCGCGCCGATCCGGCGCGCTCCTCGGTGCTGCAATCCTCGGGGCCGTCACCCCGGTGGGGTCCGGCCGGCCTACGCGGGGGCGGCCAGCTCCGCCCAGACGGTCTTCCCGGACCGGCCGGGCACCCGCAGGACGCCCCAGTCCAGGCAGAGCCGCTGCACGATGAACATGCCGTGCCCGCCGGGCCGCCCGGCCCGGTGCGGGGTGCGCGGCGCGGGCTGTCCCGCACCCGAGTCGACGACCTCCACCCGCAGCACCTTCGCCGTGCAGGCGATACGCATCTCCTCGGGCCCGTCGGCATGCAGACAGGCGTTGGTGACCAGCTCGGAGACGACCAGCAGGACATCCTCGGCGGCGGCCCGGCCGTCGGCGCTCGACGCGGGGAGCCAGCCCCATTCGTGAAGCGCCTGGCGGGCGAAGTCGCGGGCGGTCGGCACGATGCCGCTGACCCCGCGCAGCGACAGGGTGAGCCACTGCCGCTCGGCCGGCTCGGAGGAGGCCGCGCCGACGCCCGTGTCCGGGTGCGGCTGAACGCCGACGCCCTCCGGCTCGGGGCCGAGGTCGCCCGGCGGATGCTGCCGGGTGGTGCTCATCAGCGCTTCACCTCACCGATTCACCATGTCGCCATCGAACAATTGCATCGAACAGCTACAAGATCGAACAGTTGCAAGTACGGATTCAGATTCTGGTGGTCGCCCATGGCTCCGCCGGATGACTCCTGCCCGGCCGAATCGTGACAACACCCACTTCGTCTACGCGGATCGCGTGACACGGGCAACACAAGGGGCGCCCGGGGCCGCGAAACGCGCCGCGGTCACGTGTCCAGGGCCGCTTCGAGGGAGTCGTGGACGGTGAAGACCGCCTCGGCCCCGGTGATCTCGAAGACCCTCGCCACCACCGGCAGCATTCCGGCCAGATGGACCCCTCCCCCGGCCGCCTCCGCCTTCAGGCGGGCACCGAGCAGCACATTGAGCCCGGTGGAATCACAGAATTCGAGTCCCGAGCAGTCGACCACCAGGCGCACCCGCCCCTGCTCGACCGCGTGCTCCAGGGGCTCCCGCAGCAGATCCGCCGTGTGGTGATCCAGCTCACCCACCGGCGTCACTACCTCGCTGCGCCCTTCGGTCCGGACCTCGACATGAAGTCGACCCCGGTTCGCGCTGCCGACCGTCCCGCGGTCCATGCCCGTCCCTCTTCGCCGTTCGTCACTGCCTGCGCCTTCGCGTGCGCAGATGCGTATGTGCTGCCTCTGACGTTCTTGGAACAGTACGCGGTCTGTGGGCCACGCGATACCCGAAGACCTCAACAAACCGGACATATAGCGTCAATTGGCGCTTGTAACTGTCCGACCGAAGCGGGTAAGGGTAGGAGGACACCCAAAACACGGCCGGCTTCGGAGGCGCCGCTTCACCGCAGGAACACGTATGGGCATCGGCAGCCATATGCCGAGAACGATGGAGGAGACCATGTCACCCCGGCTCGACGGACCGCGTCCCCACAACGCGACGTCAGCATGTCCTCAGGGACTGACCCACTCAGACTCCCCTGCCGCGAGTGCCGAGGACGGCAGCCGCAGCAGCACCGGTACCGACAGCGGTACCAGCACCACCACAGGCGTCACCACCACAGGCGTCATCAGCGACACCGAGCGCACCGATGGCTCCGGCCACGGCGCGAGTGACGGTCTCGAAGGACTTCCCGAGATCCCGCCCTACGACGAAGTGGGGCCACTGGACGCCAGGGCACTGTCGAAGACGCTCTTCGAGCGGCTCGAATCCCTCGAAGAGGGCACCCACGAGTACTCGTACGTCCGCAACACCCTCGTCGAACTGAACCTGGCCCTGGTCAGGTTCGCCGCCTCCCGGTTCCGCTCCCGCAGCGAGCCGATGGAGGACATCATCCAGGTCGGCACGATCGGCCTGATCAAGGCGATCGACCGCTTCGAGCTCAGCCGGGGCGTGGAGTTCCCCACGTTCGCGATGCCGACCATCGTCGGCGAGATAAAGCGCTTCTTCCGCGACACCAGCTGGTCCGTGCGCGTCCCGCGCCGACTCCAGGAGTTGCGGCTCGACCTGGCCAAGGCGGGCGACGAGCTCGCCCAGCGACTGGACCGATCGCCCACCGTGGGCGAGCTCGCCGACCGCCTCGGCATCACCCGCGACGAGGTCGTCGAGGGCATGGCCGCCAGCAACGCGTACACCGCGAGCTCGCTTGACGCCAAGCCCGAGGAGCACGAGCACGAAGGCGCGCTGGCGGACCGTATCGGCTACGAGGACCACGGGCTGGAAGGCATCGAGTACGTCGAGTCCCTGAAGCCGCTGATCGCCTCGCTGCCACGCCGCGACCGCACGATCCTCTCGCTCCGGTTCGTCGCCAACATGACGCAGTCGGAGATCGGCGAGGAGCTGGGCATCTCCCAGATGCATGTGTCGAGGCTGCTCTCCCGCACCCTGGTCAAGCTGCGCAAGGGGCTGACCCTGGAGGAGTGAGCGGCACGCCGCCTCGTGGAAGGACCGTCGCGCGACCCGCGACAGGGGCCTCGTGGAAGGACCCGCCTCGTCAGGAGGCGGGTCCTTCCACGTGTTTGAGCCTGGCCTACGGCTGCGACTACGGCTACGGCTACGGCTCTGCGCCTACGGCCACGGCTCTACGACTGCGGCTCCCCGACGACGCGTTCGCCCCGCCGCCAGACAGAGTGGACCAGCGGGACGCCCGGCCGGTAGGCGAGGTGGACGTGGCTGGGGGCGTCGAGGAGGGCCAGGTCGGCGCGCGCGCCGGGGGCGATGCGGCCGATGTCCGTACGGCGCAGGGCCGCGGCGCCGCCCGCGGTGGCGGACCAGAGGGCCTCGTCCGGCGTCATGCCCATGTCGCGTACGGCGAGGGCGATGCAGAAGGGCATGGAGGACGTGAACGACGAGCCCGGGTTGCAGTCCGTGGAGAGGGCGACGGTGGCGCCCGCGTCGAGGATGCGGCGGGCGTCCGGCCAGGTGGCGCGGGTGGAGAACTCGGCGCCGGGGAGCAGGGTGGCGACGGTGTTGCCCTGGGCCAGGGCGTCGACGTCGGCGTCGGTGAGGTGGGTGCAGTGGTCGGCGGACGCGGCGTCGAGTTCGACGGCCAGCTGGACGCCGGGGCCGTGGCCGAGCTGGTTGGCGTGGACGCGGGGGAGCAGGCCCTTCGCCATGCCCGCGGTCAGGATCGCGCGCGCCTGGTCGCCGTCGAAGGCGCCCTTCTCGCAGAAGACGTCCACCCAACGGGCGTGCGGGGCACAGGCGTCGAGCATCGGCCCGGTGACCAGGTCGACGTAGCCGGCCGGGTCGTCGGCGTAGTCCGGGGAGACGACGTGGGCGCCGAGGTAGGTGACCTCCTCGGTGTGCCGGGCGGCGATGCGCAGGGCGCGGGCCTCGTCCTCGACGGTGAGGCCGTAGCCGGACTTGGTCTCGAAGGTGGTGGTGCCCTGGCGCAGCGCCTCGGCGAGGTAGCGGGCGACGTTGGCGGAGAGCTCTTCGTCGGTGGCCGCGCGGGTGGCGGCGACCGTGGTCCTGATGCCGCCCGCGCTGTAGGCGTGGCCGGACATCCGGGCGTTGAACTCCTCGGTGCGGTCGCCCGCGAACACGAGGTGGGAGTGGGAGTCGACGAAGCCGGGGATCATCGCCCGGCCGCCCGCGTCGACGGCGTTGTCGGTGGCGGGTGCTTTGCTTGATTCACCGGTCCAGACGATCCGGTCGCCCTCGATGACGACGGCCGCGTCCCGGATCGTGCCCAGGGGGGAATCCGCGCACAGGGAGGGGTCGTTGGTGACCAGACTGGCGATGTTGGTGATGGCGGTCGTCGTCATCGGGGTGTTGCTCTCCTTACTGGGGTCCGGCGTCAGCCGTGCAGGGCGGCCATTGCCGAGGCGAGTGCTGCGGGTACGTCCTCGACAAGTGCGTGCTGCCCGTCGCGGACAAGGTGTCGGCCTGCCACGACCGTGTGCCGCACATCGGCGGCGGAGGCGGCGAATACGACTGCTTCGGCAGCCAGTCGGGGCACCGTCCCCGCTGTTCTGACGGAGTCCAGGGCGACGGTCGCCAGGTCCGCGGGGGCGCCGGGTTCGATGACGCCCGCCTCGGGCCGGCCGAGCGCCGCGTGTCCGTCGACGGTGGCGGCACGCAGCAGGGCGGCCGCCGTCCAGTGGCCGCGCGCCCGGGTGCGCAGGCGCTCGTTGAGCTCCATCGCTCGGGCCTCCTCGAAGAGGTCGATCACGGCGTGGCTGTCGCTGCCGAGGGAGAGCGGCGAGCCGGCCCGCTGGAGGGCGACGGCGGGGCCGATTCCGTCGGCGAGGTCGCGTTCGGTGGTGGGGCACATGCAGGTGCCGGTCGCCGAGGAGCCGAGGAGTGCGATGTCCTCGGCGGTGAGGTGGGTGTTGTGGATGCTGGTGGTGCGCGGGCCGAGGACGCCGTGTTCGGCGAGGAGCCGGGTGGGGGTGCGGCCGTGGGCGGCGAGGCAGGCGTCGTTCTCCGCGGTCTGCTCGGAGAGGTGGACATGGAGCGGCGCCTGCCGCTCCTCGGCCCAGGCGGCCACGGTGGCGAGCTGCGCGGCGGGCACGGCGCGCACGGAGTGGATGGCGGCGCCGATCAGTGCGTGGTCGGAGCCCTTGAGGAGACCGGCGCGTTCGGCCCAGGCGTCCGCGGTGGTGTCGGAGAAGCGCAGCTGGTGCCGGTCGGGCTGCTGGTACTGGGTGGGGCGTTTGCCGAATCCGGCGGAGAGATAGGCGGTGTCCAGCAGGGTGATCCTGATCCCGGCCTCGCCCGCCGCCGCGATCAGGGCCTCGCCCATCGCGTTCGGGTTGTCGTAAGGGGTGCCGCCCGGCGCGTGGTGCAGGTAGTGGAATTCGCCGACCGCGGTGATGCCCGCCAGCGCCATCTCGGCGTACACGGCACGGGCGAGTTCGTAGTACGAGTCGGGGGTGAGCCGGGAGGCGACCTGGTACATGATCTCGCGCCAGGTCCAGAAGGTGCCGGAGCCCACCTGGACGGTGGAGCGCAGGGCGCGGTGGAAGGCGTGCGAGTGGGTGTTGGCGAGCCCGGGGACGGTGAGCCCGCGCAGCACGGTGGCGCCCGGCGGCGGGGTGGCGACGCCGGTGCGGACGCCCGCGATCAGTCCGCCGGAGACGTCCAGGGCGACGCCCGGCTCGACATGGGTGCCGAGCCAGGCGTGGGACAACCAGTACGTCACGGTGGCGGGCCTGCCCGCCGGCTCCGTTGTCAGCTGCACGCGAGACCTTCCAGTACGTCGGCGAGTGCGACCACCCCGGCCACGCAGTCGTCCTCGGCCGCGTGTTCGGCCGGTGAGTGCGAGACCCCGGTGGGGTTCCGGACGAACAGCATGGCGGTCGGCACCGAAGCGGACAAAATACCCGCGTCGTGTCCGGCGCCGGTCCCGAGGACGGGTACGGAACGACCGGCGTCGCCCCGGCCGGCGAGGATCTTGCCGAGCTCGTCGCGCAGGGCGTGCTCGAACTCCACGACGGGCGAGAAGGACTCCCGTACGACGTCGACGTCGATACCGGCCCGCTCGGCGTGTTCCCGGGCGGCCCGTTCGATGCCGGTGACCACGGCGTCCAGGCGGTCCTGGTCGGCGGCGCGGGAGTCGAGCCAGCCCCGGACGAGGGAGGGGATGGCGTTGACCCCGTTGGGCTCGACGGCGACCTTGCCGAAGGTGGCGAGGGCGCCGGCCAGCTCCGCCTCCCGGCGGGCGGCGAGCACGGTCTCGGCGTAGGTGAGCATCGGGTCGCGGCGGTCGGCGAGCCGGGTGGTGCCCGCGTGGTTGGCCTCGCCCCGGAAGTCGAACCGCCAGCGTCCGTGCGGCCAGATCGCGGAGGCGATGCCGACCGGGTCGCCGCCGAGGTCGAGCGCGCGCCCCTGTTCGACGTGGAGCTCGACGAACGCGCCGATGCGGGCGAGCCGTTCGGGGTCCGGGCCGATGGTGTCGGGGTCGTACCCGGCCGCCTCCATGGCCTGCGGCAGCGTGATGCCCTGGTCGTCGCGGAGCCGGTGCGCCGCCTCGACGGTCAGCCGTCCGGCGGCGAGCTGGGAGCCGACGCAGGCGAGCCCGAAGCGGGCCCCCTCCTCGTCGCCGAAGCTGCCGATGGCCAGCGGCCGGGTGAACTCCACTCCTCTGCGGTGGAGTTCGTCGAGCGCGGCAAAGGAGGAGACCACACCGAGCGGCCCGTCGAAGGCGCCGCCGTCCGGTACGGAGTCGAGATGCGAGCCGGTGACGACGGCGTCCCCGGCCAGGGGGTCACCGAGCCAGGCCCACTGGTTGCCGTTCCGGTCCACCTCGTAGGTGAGCCCGCGCGCCTCGGCCTGCGCCCGGAACCAGGCCCGGCAGTCGACGTCGGCCCCGGTCCAGGCGTAGCGCCGGTAGCCGCCGCTGCCCCGGTTCCGGCCGATGGGCAGGAGCTCCCGCCACATGGCCTGGAACGACGACGAACCGCTGTGGCCGCCGGCGTCGGCGCGGGCACCGGCGCGAGCGCCTGCGTCGTCCGTGTTCCCGGCCCCGGCCCTGTTCCCGGCGCCGGTCCTGATCACTTTCCCGTCCTCGGTCGGAAGGCTCACTGGTCGTCCTCCGTCATCGGAACGCGCACGCCCTTGTCCGCGGCGACGGACTCCGCGATGTCGTACCCGGCGTCGACGTGCCGGATGACACCCGTCCCCGGGTCGTTGGTGAGCACCCGGCGGATCTTCTCGCCCGCCAGCTCCGTACCGTCGGCGACGGTCACCTGCCCGGCGTGGATGGAGCGGCCCATGCCCACACCGCCGCCGTGGTGGATGGAGACCCACGAGGCTCCGGAGGCCACGTTGACCATGGCGTTGAGCAGCGGCCAGTCGGCGATCGCGTCGGATCCGTCGAGCATGGCCTCGGTCTCCCGGTACGGGGAGGCCACGGAGCCGCAGTCCAGGTGGTCTCGCCCGATGGCCAGCGGGGCGGCCAGCTCACCGCTCGCCACCATGTCGTTGAACCGCTCACCGGCCCGGTCTCGCTCGCCGTAGCCGAGCCAGCAGATCCGGGCGGGCAGTCCCTGGAAGTGGACGCGCTCACCGGCCATCTTGATCCAGCGGTGCAGCGACTCGTTCTCCGGGAAGAGCTCCAGCATCGCCTTGTCGGTCCTGTGGATGTCGGAGGCCTCGCCCGACAGGGCCGCCCAGCGGAACGGGCCCTTGCCCTCGCAGAACAGCGGCCGGATGTACGCGGGCACGAAGCCGGGAAAGTCGAACGCCCGGTCGTAGCCCGCGAGCCGGGCCTCGCCGCGGATGGAGTTGCCGTAGTCGAAGACCTCGGCCCCGGCGTCCATGAAGCCGACCATCGCCTCGACGTGCCTGGCCATCGACTCCCGGGCGCGCTGCGTGAAGTCGGCGGGCTTCTCGGCGGCGTACGAGGCCATGTCGTCGAAGTCGAGCCCGAGCGGGAGGTACGACAGCGGGTCGTGCGCGCTGGTCTGGTCGGTGACGATGTCGATCGGGGCGCCCTCGGCGAGCATCCGGGGCAGCACCTCCGCCGCGTTGCCGAGCAGGCCGATGGAGAGCGGGCGGCGGGCGTCCCGCGCCTCGGTGGCCAGCTGGAGCGCGTGCTCCAGGGAGTCGGCGCGCACGTCCAGGTAGCGGTGCTCGATCCGGCGCTCGATGGCGCGCGGATCGCAGTCGATGCAGATCGCGACGCCGTCGTTCATGGTCACGGCCAGCGGCTGGGCTCCGCCCATGCCGCCGAGTCCTGCGGTCAGGGTGATCGTGCCGGCGAGGGTGCCGTCGAACTTCTTGGCCGCCACCGCCGCGAACGTCTCGTACGTGCCCTGGAGGATGCCCTGAGTGCCGATGTAGATCCACGATCCGGCGGTCATCTGGCCGTACATGGTGAGCCCGAGCGCCTCCAGGCGGCGGAACTCCTCCCAGTTCGCCCAGTCGCCGACCAGGTTGGAGTTGGCGATCAGGACGCGCGGCGCCCACTCGTGCGTCTGCATGACGCCGACCGGGCGGCCGGACTGGACGAGCATCGTCTCGTCCTGCTTGAGCGTCCGCAGGGTGCGCACCATCGCGTCGAAGGAGCGCCAGTCGCGGGCCGCCTTGCCGGTTCCCCCGTAGACGACGAGCTTGTCGGGGTGCTCGGCGACCTCGGGGTCGAGGTTGTTCTGGAGCATGCGCAGGGCGGCCTCCTGCTGCCATCCCAGGGCGCTGAGTTCCGTACCGCGCGGTGCCCGAACGGGGCGGGGTCCTGACATGGAATGCCTCCTCGCGACTGTAACTCCTCTATTCACATCCTGAAGGTCTGAATACTCGTAGTCAACAGCCTCACGCCGTCGCACAGGGACGGCCGCCCGGCGCTCACCCCGCACACGGGTCGCCCGGCGCCCTCGACGCGCGCCCTCCGTACGCCTCCGTGCACCAGGGCATGTACCCCTGGGAAATGCCCGACCCCCTGGCCAGGGAAAGCACGGTGCGTAGCCTCGTGGTCACATTCGCACACCGAGCCGACAGAGGTGTCGTATGCCCGCGGCCGCTGCGTCGCACCGGCTCGCAGACACATGGGAGGCCCCTGTGATCCGAGCACTCAGGCTGCGCGCCGGGACGAAGCCGCCGATGGAGCCCGAAGCGGAGGGCGAAGCCGAAGCGCAGACGCGGGACGTCCTGGCCGAGCTCCGGCGATTACGGACCCGGGTCCCGCTCCTGTCCGGCGCCCTGGTCGCCGGCACCGACGGGCTCGTCCTGGCCCACGACACCCCGGACGTGGAGCCGGAGCGCGTCGGCGCGCTGACCGCGGCCGCGCTCGGCGTCGCGACGCGGATGGCGGAGGCGACCGGCCGGGGCGGCTTCGGTGAACTTCTCGTACGGGGCGAGTCCGGCTGCGTCGCGTCGTACGCCGCAGGGCCCTCGGCCGTCCTCACACTGCTGGCCCAGGACCGGGTCGACGTCGGGGCACTCCACATCGAGGGCCGCCTCGCGGGCGCCCGCATCGGCGAGCTGATCGACGCCGCATCGCGCCGCGCCGCCCGCCCGGCACCCCCGTCCCTCGCCTCCCAGCAACAACCCCCGCACCCCGGTCCGCTGCCGCCCCGCGCCTGACGGCAGGCGGATTCAGCGCCGGCGCCGCGCCCCGCCGGGCGCGGCGTCCCCCGCCATCGGCCCGGTCGACCGGTACCCCTTGACCTGCTTGCCCGCAGGCCGCCCGCGCTCCACCCAGTCGGTCCGCACCCAGTACAGGGCGTCGTCCCGCTCCTCGCGCCGCCCGATCCGGACGGCCTTGAGCCAGAGCCCGGCGCCCGCCCCGGCGAGCACCAGCCCGCCGGCCCCGGGCAGCAGGAACGAGCCTGCCACCGCCACGAGGAACGCGCCGAGCAGCCACCACCGGTGCCCGCGCCGCCAGTTGCGTACGGTCACGGCGCGGTCCTGGAGGAAGTCGGACCGCCCGGCACGCGTGGCGCCGTCGGCCAGCTCCGCGTACCGGCCGCCGCGCGCGAACGCCACCACCGCCGCGGTGACCAGGAAGAGCGCGGCCCCGGACAGCAGGCCGATCCGGCGCCCGGTGAGCCCCGGCACCAGCGCGCCGATCCCCGCTGCCAGCAGCCCCGGCCACCACAGCGGTGCGGCACCGGCCCGTACGATCACGGCCACCCTCGCCAACGACTGCGCTCCGCGTCCCACGTCCGTACCCCTCTCCGCAGCTCCCGATGAGCCGTCAGCTTCTGGTCAGCCTTCCGGCCCGGAGATTAGTGGCCGTAGATGAGCGGTGCCTGAGAATCGGCGAGCACGCGGCAGCCGCCCCGCCGCCCGCGCCCTCAGCGCGTGATCCCCACCATTCCGTCGCCGCCCCCGGCGCAGTGGAACCGGCCGCCGCAGCAGCGCGCCCAGCCGTCGGACTCCGGGTCGGTCAGGGACAGTCGCCACCACCGGTCGCCCGCCGCCTCGTCCCCTTCCAGCCGGAGCCCGAGCGCGGGCACGGCCACATCGGTGGCCGGTCCCGGCAGCCGCACCGCCTCCGGGAGCACCTGGAGGACCTGCTCGGCCGGGTGCCCGAACAGATCGACGCCGTCCCACACCGCGACGGCCGCGGCCGTCCCCGACGGCGCACGCTCGCGCCACACCTCGATGCGTACGAGCGCGTCCACCGCGTCCGGGCCGCCACCGGCCAGGGTCAGCTGGAACCCGTCGAAGCGGGCCACGGTGTTCCAGGCGGGCTGGAAGAGGCAGCCGCTGAGCCATGCGTCGTGGGCATGACGGAGTTCGGAGTAGTCCCTGATGGCCAGGGACCCGCATCGCATCCCCCGATGGACCCGGTCCGCGGACGCGGTCAGCAGGTCATGGACGGCATCGGTGCCCGTCCCGAACCGCAGCACCCCAACCCCGCGCGGCAGCACCACACCGATCCCCGGCAGCAGTTCCAGCATCGCGCAATTGTCCCCCGCCGGGCCGGACGGCGGCCCCGGGCCCGTCACTCCACGAACAGCCCCCGCGCCGCCCTCGCGTCGAACTCCTCCAGCCATGCCTGCGCGTCGGGCAGGTCGTCGCACATCGCCTCCAGCAGCACCCGCCCCAACAGCATCGGCGCGCACGCCGTGTCGAAGGCGAGCCCGGTGCCGACGGCGGCCGGGATCAGCAGATCGCTGTACTTGGCGACGGGCGCGAACGCGGAGTCCGCCACCGACACGACGGTCATCCCCTGCTCCTGCGCGTACGCGAGCGCGTCCACGACCTCCTTCGGGTACCGGGGCAGCGCGAAGCAGATCAGCGCGGAGCCACCCGCCCGGCGCGCGGCGTCGATCCGGTCGCGCAGCATGCTGCCGCCCTCGTCGAGCACCCGGACATCGGGGTGGACCTTGGCCGCGAAGTATCCGAAGCCGCGCGCCTGCGAGGAGGCGGCCCGCAGCCCGAGCACCAGCAGCGGCCGCGAGGCCGCCAGCAGCCTGCCCGCCCGCTCGACGGGCCCGGGGTCGGCGAGCAGCTCGGCCAGGTGCCGCAGATTCTCGATCTCGCCGAGCACCGCCTGCTGGTACTCGTTGTACACGTCGTCCCCGCCCCCGGCCACGGAAGCGGGCTCGGCGGGTGCGACCTCCCGCAGGTGCTTGCGGAGCGCCGGGTAGCCGTCGAAGCCGAGCGCCACGGCGAACCGGGTGACGGACGGCTGACTGACCCCGGCGAGCTCGGCCAGCTCCACGCTCGACAGGAACGGGACGTCCCCGGCCCTGCGCACCATCGAGTGCGCGATGCGCCGCTGGGTGGGTGTGAGCCGGCGCCCCTCGAAGAGCTGCTGCAACCGCGCAGCCGGGCTGCTCCCGCTCATGCTGTCCCCTCGGTGGATTCCGGCGCACCGCGATCCGGCGCCGACAAATCCATTCAGCCAGCAAGGCGTCTGCATGTCCATATGCAGCCGAGGCGGCCGACCGCGCGGGACACCCGGTCCGAGGAGCCGCTTGCCCCAAGGCCGACCCGAAGTCCGGCCGGAAGCCCGGCCCGAAGCCCGGCCCAAAGAGGGGGGTTAGCCCCACTGCCCGCGACGCCCGCGATTCGTACCGTAAAGGTCATGAAAGCCCGTGACCCAGAGCTCAGGAACGAGCTCGATGCCGCCCTGCATGCCCGTAGTGAGCTGGGTTCGGAGTACGAGCCCGCGCTCGTGGAGTCTTTTCTGGAGAAGGTCGAGCAGCAGCTCGACAGCACTCTCGACCGCCAGGTCCGGCGCCATCTCGCCGAACAGCGGGTGAGCACCGCCAGGGGTGCGCACCCGTCGCAGCCCCTGGCGATTTTCGGCGAGCGCTACGGCTTCGGGATCATCTCGCTGGTCCTGGCCGTCCCGCTGTCGGCGATCGCTGCCGGGGCCGCCCACACCGGAGGCCTGATCGTCGCCTGGCTGGGGATCGTCGCGGTCAACGCCATGCACGCGGCCCGCAACTGGCCGTGGGTCTCGCGCCGCCCCGGCCGTACGGGCTCCGACTGGGAGAACTGACGGCCGGGGGAACCGGCGGCCGGGGGAACCGGCGGCCGGGGGAACCGGCGGCCGCGGGGCTCGGAACCGCCCCGGGAATCCACGGCCCTACGCCTGGCGGGTGGGCTGCACGATCAGCTGACGCAGGTTGATGTGGCGCGCCCGGCTGGTCGCGTAGGCGATCAGGTCGGCGATCTCGTCGCTGGAGAGCCCGCCGAGCGCGTCGAACATGCCGTCGAGCTGGCCGCTCAGCTCGGCGTTGTCGACGTGGCCGGCCAGCTCCGTGTCGGTGAGGCCCGGCTCGATGTTCGTGACGCGGACTTCACGCGGCCCGAACTCGGTGCGCAGCGACGTGGACAGGTACGTCAGCGCGGCCTTCGTCGCCCCGTACACGGCGTAGTTGGGGAACATGATGTGCGCGCCGATGGACGAGATGTTGACCAGGTCCGCGGTGCGGCCCTCGGCGGCCACCGCCACCAGGTCGGCCGTGAAGGCCCGGATGATCCGCAGGGCGCCCGTCACATTGGTGTCGATCATCCGCTGCCACTCGTCGGTCCGGCCCTCGTCCACCGGGTTCGGCAGCATCACACCGGCCGCGTTGACCACCAGGTCCACCTGGCCGAAGGTGCTGTGCACCAGCTCGGCCGCGGCGTCGACGGACGCCTGGTCGGTGACGTCGGTGGCGACGGCGAGCGCCTCGCCGCCCGCCTTCTTGATCGCGGCGGCCAGCTCCTGAAGCCGCTCCGCGCGCCGGGCCAGCAGGGCGACCCTGACCCCCTGGGCGGCGAGCAGCCGGGCGGTCGCGCTGCCCATGCCGCTGGCGGCTCCGGTGATGACGGCGGTGCGGCCTGCGAGAGTCGTGTACGACATGTCCGTGCTCCTTGTGCGCCTTGCGGCCCGGGGCGTTTCCCCGGCCTGTTTCCACTCTGCGGGGCCGCCGACGGGTTACCCAGGGGCACGCTGTTCCTGGGTCTGCCAGTACCAGGCTGGGCGATCGCGGCTCTTCTACGATCGACGCCATGGAAGCTGACTTGGGGGATTTCCTCCGCTCACGCCGCGCCCGTATCCAGCCCGAGGACGTGGGGCTCCGGGCGTACGGCCGGCGGCGCGTGCCGGGACTGCGGCGCGAGGAGGTGGCGCAGCTCGCCGGGGTGAGCGTGGACTACTACATCCGGCTGGAGCAGGGGCGCGGCCCGAGCGTCTCGGACGCGGTGCTCGACGCGATAGCCCGGGTGCTGCGGCTGGACGAGACGGAGCACACGTACCTGCGTACGGTGGCGCGCCCCAGGGCGGGCGCCTCGGCTCCGGCCTCCTCCCAGCGGGTGCGTCCGGGGCTGCGCCTGGTGCTGGACTCGCTGGCCGGTGCCCCGGCCTTCATCCTGGGGCGCCGGATGGACGTGCTGGCCTGGAACGCGTTGGGGGACGCCGTCGTCGGCTTCTCCCGGATGACCGCCGCCGAGCGCAACATGCCGCGCCAGGTGTTCCTGGAGCCGGCGGCGCGGGAGCTGTACCCGGACTGGGCGGCGGTGGCGGCGGAGACGGTCGCGTATCTGCGGCTGGACGCGGGGCTGCATCCCAACGACCGGCAACTGGCCACGCTGGTGGGCGAGTTGTCGCTGAAGAGCGAGGACTTCCGCCGGCTGTGGGCGGACCATCAGGTGAAGTCGAAGTCCGGTGGCGTCAAGCGCATCAACCACGCGGTCGCGGGCGAGCTGGTCCTGCCGTACGAGACGCTCGGCGCGGCCGGCGATCCCGGTCAGTCCTTGGTGGTCTACACCCCGGAGCCCGGCAGCGAGACCGCCGAACGCATCGCGCTGCTGGCGAGCTGGACGGCCGCACCGGCACCGGCCGGCTGAGAACCTGGCGGGTGACCTCTGCTCGGGCGGCCATGATCGGGCGGCCACGCCCTGGCACGCACACTTCCCGCGTTGCCGAAATGCCCGAGCGGCTCCGCTACTAGGACATCCCGGCGCCTTGGAATCGCACGCACCGGACCGCGTCCGCTATCCGATCGAAGGTCACCCGACAGACTCTGAGACAAGTCCGGGGCCGCGCGTGGGACGGACGGAGCCGCGCGCCCCCATGGACGGATGTGTCGCGGGGACCGCCGCACCCCCGGTCGCCCGGGGGGCGGGACGACGGCGGTCCCCGCGAAAGACACGGTCCGGGTCAGTTCCGGTCACCGCGTCCTGGCGACGATGGAGGTCCGGGAGCCGCTCCGTAGTCCGTGTCGCCGTATCGGGTGCCGGCGGGTTTCCCTGCCGACACCCGTCAATCTGCCGGACTCGTGTTAAGCCGGTGCTGCGTGAACGTGTCGCGCTCGTACCGATTTCGCGAAGCGGAGCCCCGCAGGGGTGCTACGCCTTGCCGGCCGTCGCGTCCTTGGCGAGGAACGCCAGCAGGTCCTGGCGGCTGACCACGCCCTTCGGCTTGCCCTCCACCAGCACGATCGCCGCGTCCGCGGTGTTCGTGCCGCCGAGCACGGCCATCAGGTCCTCGACCGGTTCACCGGAGCCGACCTGCGGCAGGGGCGGCGACATGTGCTTCTCCAGCGGGTCGGAGAGCGAGGCGCGCTGGGCGAAGAGCGCGTTGAGCAGCTCCCGCTCCACCACCGAGCCGATGACCTCGGCGGCCATCACGTCCGGGTGGCCGGCACCCGGCTTCACGATCGGCATCTGCGAGACGCCGTACTCGCGCAGCACGTCGATCGCCTCGCCGACGGTCTCCTCCGGGTGCATGTGGACGAGCGTCGGGATCGGACCGGCCTTGTGGTCGAGCACATCGGCGACGCGCGCGGACGGGCCGGTGTCCTCCAGGAAGCCGTAGTCGGCCATCCACTCGTCGTTGAAGATCTTGCTGAGGTAGCCGCGGCCGCTGTCGGGCAGCAGGACGACGACCACGTCTTCCGGGCCCAGGCGGCTCGCGACCTCCAGGGCGGCGACGACCGCCATGCCGCAGGAGCCGCCGACCAGCAGCCCCTCCTCCTTGGCGAGGCGGCGGGTCATCTGGAAGGAGTCCTTGTCGGACACGGCGACGATCTCGTCCGTGACCGTACGGTCGTAGGCGCTCGGCCAGAAGTCCTCGCCGACGCCCTCGACGAGGTAGGGGCGCCCGGAGCCGCCGGAGTAGACCGAACCCTCCGGGTCCGCGCCGACCACCTTCACCGATCCGCCGCTGATCTCCTTCAGATAGCGGCCGGTGCCGCTGATCGTGCCCCCGGTGCCGACACCCGCGACGAAGTGGGTGATCTTTCCGTCCGTCTGCTCCCACAGTTCGGGACCGGTGGTCTCGTAGTGGGAACGCGGGTTGTTGGGGTTGGAGTACTGGTCCGGCTTCCAGGCCCCCGGCGTCTCGCGGACCAGGCGGTCGGAGACGTTGTAGTAGGAGCCCGGGTGCTCGGGGTCAACGGCCGTCGGGCAGACGACGACCTCGGCACCGTAGGCACGCAGCACATTGATCTTGTCCAGGGACACCTTGTCCGGGCAGACGAAGATGCACTTGTACCCCTTCTGCTGGGCGACGATCGCGAGGCCGACGCCGGTGTTGCCACTGGTCGGCTCGACGATCGTGCCGCCGGGCTCGAGCTCGCCGCTCTGCTCCGCGGCCTCGATCATCCGCAGGGCGATGCGGTCCTTGACCGAACCGCCGGGGTTGAAGTACTCGACCTTGGCCAGGACCGTCGCCTGGATGCCGGCCGTCACACTGCGCAGCCTCACCAGCGGGGTATTGCCTACGAGACTGATCATCGAATCGTGGAATTGCACCGTGTACTCCGGGGTCTCCGAGATGGTGCGGCAAGGGTATGCGTACGGGGACGGGATTGGGCGAAGCGATTGAGCAATGGTCACTGCGGGGCAGTTAGCTGTATGTACGGCGGTACGGCGACGAGGAGGTGGACCGGACTGTGTCAAGAGCAAGGGTGGCACGGCGGATCGCGGCGGGCGCGGCCTACGGCGGCGGCAGCATCGGATTGCTCGGTGCGGCGGCGGTGGGCGTCCTGCTGGCGGAGGTCCAGCTGGCGAAACGGCAGGTGGGCGGCGGGATCGCACCGGTTCCGCCGAGCGCGGACGGGCGGTACGGGGTGGCGTTCGCCGGCCCCGCGGAACCGTTGCGGCTGGGGTTGCTGGGTGACTCGACGGCGGCCGGGCAGGGGGTGCGCCGGGCCGGGCAGACCCCGGGGGCGCTGCTCGCCTCGGGGCTCGCGGCGGTGTCGGAACGGCCGGTGGATCTGCGCAATGTGGCGCAGCCGGGCGCCCGGTCGGACGATCTGGAGCGGCAGGTGTCGCTGCTGCTCGCCGACACCTCCCGTCCTCCGGACGTCTGCGTGATCATGATCGGTGCGAACGATGTGACGCACCGGATCCCGGCCACCCAGTCGGTGCGCTGCCTGACCACCGCCGTGCGCAGGCTGCGTACGGCGGGCGCGGAGGTGGTGGTCGGCACCTGCCCGGACCTGGGCACCATCGAGCCGGTCTACCAGCCGCTGCGCTGGCTGGCCCGGCGGGTGAGCCGGCAGCTGGCCGCGGCGCAGACGATCGGCTCGGTGGAGCAGGGCGGGCGCACAGTGTCGCTGGGCGATCTGCTCGGGCCGGAGTTCGAGGCGAATCCGCGGGAGCTGTTCGGGCCGGACAACTACCACCCGTCGGCCGAGGGGTACGCCACGGCGGCGATGGCGGTGCTGCCCACGCTCTGCGCGGCGCTGGGGCTGTGGCCGGAGTCCGAGCGGCTGGACGGGGCCCGGCACGCGGACATGCTGCCGGTGGCCAAGGCGGCCTCCCAGGCGGCCAAGGAGGCCGGTACGGAGGTCACCGGGGCCCGGGCGCCGTGGGCGCTCCTCAAGCAGCGCAGGCGGCGGCGCCTGCCCGCGGCCACGGAGCCCCACCCGCAGCCGGAACCGCAGGGGGAACCGCGCGATCTTCCGGCCGGTCCCCCGGCCGGCCCCCGGCCTGCCGAGCGGCTTGTCGAGCGGCCTGCCGACCGGCCACCAGTCGACTGAGCGGTCGCTTAGAAAAGAGGTCCGCGTCACATGCGCAGCCCGGTGACCCGGCGTCTACGTACAGGTAACTTCCAAGTCAGCACCTGCCCGAACCCGCCTTCCAGCCCCCATGGAGCCGCGTGATGCCCGAAGCCGTGATCGTCTCTGCAGCCCGTTCCCCCATCGGCCGGGCCTTCAAGGGCTCGCTCAAGGACCTGCGCGCGGACGACCTGACCGCCACGATCATCCAGACCGCGCTGGCCAAGGTTCCCGAGCTGGACCCGAAGGACATCGACGACCTGATGCTCGGCTGCGGCCTCCCCGGCGGCGAGCAGGGCAACAACCTGGGCCGGATCATCGCCGTGCAGATGGGCATGGACCACCTTCCCGGCTGCACGGTCACCCGCTACTGCTCGTCCTCCCTCCAGACCAGCCGGATGGCGCTGCACGCCATCAAGGCCGGCGAGGGCGACGTCTTCGTCTCGGCCGGTGTCGAGATGGTGTCCCGCTTCTCGAAGGGCAACTCCGACAGCTGGCCGGACACGCACAACCCGCTGTTCGCCGACGCCGAGGCCCGCACCGCGGCCCGCGCCGAGCGGGGCGGCGACGACTGGCACGACCCGCGCGAGGACGGCGTCGTCCCGGACGCGTACATCGCGATGGGGCAGACCGCGGAGAACCTGGCCCGGCTCAAGGGCGTCACCCGCCAGGACATGGACGAGTTCGGCGTCCGCTCGCAGAACCTCGCCGAGGAAGCCCTCAAGAACGGCTTCTGGGAGCGCGAGATCACCCCGGTCACCACCCCGGACGGCACGGTCGTCTCGAAGGACGACGGCCCGCGCGCGGGCGTCACCCTGGAGGGCGTGCAGGGCCTGAAGCCGGTGTTCCGCCCCGACGGCCTGGTCACCGCGGGCAACTGCTGCCCGCTCAACGACGGCGCCGCCGCCCTGGTGATCATGTCCGACACCAAGGCGCGCGAGCTGGGCCTGACGCCGCTGGCCCGGATCGTCTCGACCGGCGTCTCGGGCCTCTCCCCCGAGATCATGGGATACGGACCGGTGGAGGCCAGCAGGCAGGCGCTGAAGCGGGCCGGGCTGACCGTCGACGACATCGACCTGGCCGAGATCAACGAGGCCTTCGCCGCCCAGGTGATCCCCTCCTACCGCGACCTCGGCCTGCCGCTGGAGAAGGTCAACGTCAACGGCGGCGCGATCGCCGTCGGCCACCCCTTCGGCATGACCGGCGCCCGGATCACCGGCACGCTGATCAACAGCCTGCAGTTCCACGACAAGCAGTTCGGCCTGGAGACCATGTGCGTGGGCGGCGGCCAGGGCATGGCGATGGTCATCGAGCGGCTGAGCTGAGGCGCAGCGGAGGGCAGGGGTCGTCCGAGGCACGAGTACGGCACCTGCCCGCAGCGGAGACGAAGCGAACGCGACCGACAAACACGAGCGGCTGAGCTGAGCCACCGGCCGAGGCCGAGCCGGACGGCCCGGACCTGACATGGCCGTCAGCGGGCCCACACCCCCGTACGACGGCCGGTTCCGAGCCCCGAACGTGACCGAATCTCCCCCAGGATGTGACCTATCTCCTGGGGGAGAGTCATTCCCGCAGGTCACACCCGCATCAGGGTTAAACGCCAGGCCCAAAGACCTGTCCAATTCGTGACGTAATGCACTGACACAGGGCGCAGGTAGGGGACAAGCTGATGTAGGAAGTCGGGGGATCGATTGAAACCGGGAGTATGTCAGTGAGCGCCATGTCTCTTGCCCTGTTGCTGACCACCGCCGCCGCCACGGCCGTGGGCGCCGCTGCTCTGCACGCTGCTCACGGGCTGCGCAAGCAGGTCACGGCCCTTCGTACCGAACTGTCCGAGGCCCGCGCGCACGACATGACCGTGCCCGCGCAGAGCCGCAGCACCGTCACCCCGGTCGCCGAGATACGCGCGGCCGTCGCCGAAGCGCTGGCCGAGGAGCGTGAGCGCGAGCTCGCCGAGGCCCGTGCGTTCTGGGCCACCCAGGAAGCACGTGACGCCGCCGACGCCCCGTCCCTGCTGGGCGGCCTGACCGGGGTGGGCGAGGACGCGCCGTTCTTCATGCCCCGCCAGGCCGACTTCGCGGGCCTGGACGCGATGGACCTCGACGCCACCGAGGCCCTCGACGAGCTGGCGGAACTGACGGAGCTGGCCGACATGACCGAGCTGCCCGGACCGGCGGAGTTCGCCGAGGACTCCCCCGAGCTGGCCGCCGCCCGTCGCCGGCACCCCTCGCACCCCGACTTCGTACCGGTGCAGACCCCGGTCGTCACCGACCACGAGCGCACCGTGAACCGCCTCGAAGAGCTCGCCGACAGCCGTACGGAGCTCGCCGATGTGCGCCCCGGCCCGCTCGGCACGCTCGATGTCTACGTCTTCGCCGACGGCACCACGCTCTGTATGACCCCCGGGCACCGAGAGACGGCCGAGCGCCTGGCCGGTTCGCTGCGCGACGGTGAGCACCCGGTGCTGCTGGGCGGTTCCGGCGTCTCCGGCGCGTACGCCCTGACCTTCTCCTGCGGCAACGAGAACGTCTACATCCTCGCCGACCGGGTCATCGCCTCGTTCTGAAACCCCGGCATCCGGACGCAGCGGCCCTCCCCGGCCGCCGGCCCCGGCCCGAACCCCCCGAAGCACCCCCCGCCGCTACGCGAACGCGCGCGCAACGGCCTCGTCCACGAATTGCACAGCCTCGTCGAGCTCGCCCGACGGGGCCTTTTCCAGTGCCACCGCCAGATCGCGCCCCGCCACGGCGAGCTGATCACCGACCGAGAAGAGCCCGGCGTCCGGCATGGGGCGCGGCTCCCGGTCCGGCGCCTCGATCCGTTGGGCGCGCAGCGCCAGCTCCCGCGCCGCGGCAAGTCCCTCGGCAGCGGCTCCGCGCTGCAGACGGCTCTGCGGCGCGGCGCGCAGCCGGTCGGCGAATCGGTCCACGGCGATGATCAGCGGGGTCGTATCGAGCACTCCGCGACCCTACGCGCCCCAGCAGGGCGGTTGCCAACGGGCCGATGCACGGGCACACGTAAAAACGCCTGCGAAAACGGGGACGGCCCGCAGGCACAGTGCCTGCGGGCCGTCCCGTCGTGCGGGTGTGGGCGATCAGTCGTCGCCGCTGAGGATGGAGAGCAGACGCAGCATCTCCAGGTAGATCCACACCAGGGTCATGGTGAGGCCGAAGGCCGCCAGCCAGGACTCCTCGCGGGGCGCGCCGTAGGCGATGCCGTCCTCGACCTGCTTGAAGTCCAGGGCCAGGAAGCACGCGCCGAGGATGATCCCGATGACACCGAAGAGGATGCCGAGGCCACCGCTGCGGAAGCCGAGGCCGTCACCGCCGCCGAAGACGGCGAACAGCAGGTTGACCACCATCAGGAGCATGAAGCCCATGGCGGCGGCCATCACGAAGCCGTAGAAGCGCCGGGTGACGCGGATCCAGCGCATCTTGTACGCGAGCAGCACACCGGCGAAGACACACATGGTGCCCATCACCGCCTGCATCACGACGCCGGGTCCGATGTACGTGCTGACCGCGCTGGAGATCACTCCGAGGAAGACACCCTCGAAGGCCGCGTACGAGACGATCAGCGCCGGCACCGGCCTGCGCTTGAACGACTGGACGAGCGACAGGACGAACGCCACCAGGGCGGCGCCGATCGCGATGCCGTACGACTTGCCGAGGTTCGCCTCGTCGACCGGCAGCAGCGCCCAGGCGAGCACGGCGCCGAGCACCACGGTGCCCAGCGTGATCGCGGTGCGCGTGACGACGTCGTCGATCGTCATCGCGCCGGTGCGCGCCGGTGCCTGAGGGGCGCCGTACTGGGCGTCCGGCTGGGCGTAGGGGTTGGTGGCGTACGGGTTCGCGGCGGTGCCCTGCGCGTACGGGTTGGCGCCCGTTGCGGGGGCCCCGGCCTGCGGCGCCGCGTTGAAGCCCGCGTATCCGTTGTCGCGGCTGAAGCCCCGTCGCGAGAAGACCGGGTTGCTGCTCCTCATCTCACTCCTTCATGGCCACCCTGCGTGGCCTTCCCACAAGAGTAATGGGTAGGCAAAAGAATCAGCCTAGTGCTTGGGGAGGATCTTTCTGGAAACCCGTACGGAGACGACCCGCAAACCTGTCGGAAACCGGTCGGGATCGGTAGCGGGCGGATCTGCCGCCGGCTCGGCCGCCAAGTGAGAAGTGGTGCCTGGAACCGGACTCGAACCGGTACGCCCCCGAGGGGCAGCGAGGTTTAAGCTCGCCGTGTCTGCATTCCACCATCCAGGCCTGGCGCGCGGCTCCGCGTTGGCACATGACCCTATCCGGGGACTTCGCCCGAACAGCGGATCGGTGGCGCGATGTTGTCTTATTTTATTGACCGCTTGAGGGGTCGTCAGCACTCATTCAAGCGCATCGCCACATGCCTGGGCGGGGTAGCGGGCACGACGGCCGGTAATCCGAATTGACGTAAAGTCGCCGCACTCGGACGGCGCATTCACCGGGCGCGCGCCGGTGGTCGCCATGGGCGCACCGCCGCGCGGGGCAGAGGGCCGGGCGCGGGACCGCCGGGTGCCCGGCCGGGCGGCGGCCCCCCGGAGCGGCGGCTCAGGGTCGGTGTCATACCGCAGGAGGACCCGGGGCCCTCCCGGTGCGACTCAAGGCTGCCCCAGGAACGGGCATGCGGACGGACGCCCGGCGGCGCGGCGGCGGTGACGATTGAGGGGTCCCGCTCAAACCCCGGACGAGCCCTCGGCCGGAGCCCGAAACAGGAGATTCCCGTGACCACCATTTCCACCGCACCCCGCGTCACCACGGTGGCCGCCCGCGCCACGGATCTGTCGAAGGTCTACGGGGAGGGCGAGACCAGGGTGACCGCTCTGGACCAGGTCTCGGTGGACTTCCCCCGGGGCGAGTTCACCGCGATCATGGGCCCGTCCGGCTCCGGCAAGTCCACGCTGATGCACTGCGTGGCCGGTCTCGACAGCTTCAGCAGCGGTTCGGTACGGATCGGCGAGACGGAGCTGGGCTCCCTCAAGGACAAGCAGCTCACCCAGCTCCGCCGGGACAAGATCGGCTTCATCTTCCAGGCGTTCAACCTGCTGCCGACGCTGACGGCGTACGAGAACATCACGCTCCCCATGGACATCGCGGGCCGCAAACCCGACGCCGAGTGGGTGCGCCAGGTCATCGACATGGTGGGCCTTTCCGACCGGCTGTCCCACCGGCCGACCGAGCTCTCCGGCGGTCAGCAGCAGCGCGTCGCGGTCGCCCGCGCCCTGGCCTCCCGGCCGGAGATCATCTTCGGTGACGAGCCGACCGGCAACCTGGACTCCCGCTCCGGCGCCGAGGTCCTGGGCTTCCTGCGCAACTCGGTGCGCGAGCTGGGACAGACCGTGGTGATCGTGACCCACGACCCGGCGGCCGCCTCCTACGCGGACCGGGTCATCTTCCTCGCGGACGGCCGGATCGTCGACCAGATGATCAACCCCACCGCGGACCGGGTCCTCGACCGGATGAAGGCGTTCGACGCCAAGGGCCGCACCAGCTGAGTCCGCCCCGCCCTGCGCCCCCTCCCCGGACCCTCTCCCATCCCAGGACTGACAGACATGTTCCGTACCGCCCTGCGCAATGTGCTCGCGCACAAGGCCAGGCTGCTGATGACCGTCCTCGCCGTGATGCTCGGTGTGGCCTTCGTCTCCGGCACGCTGGTCTTCACCGACACCCTCGGCAGCGCCCTCCGCAACCAGTCGGCCAAGAGCTACGACGACGTCGCCGTCGCCGTCACCACCTACGCCGACCAGCGCGACGAGAAGACCCCCGGCATCACCGCCGCCACCCTGAAGAAGATCCAGGGCCTGGACGGCGTCGACACCGCCACCGGCCGGGTCTCCGGCTTCGCCGGGGTCGCCGACCCCGACGGCAAGCTGATCGGCAACGGCTGGTCCAACACCGGCGGGAACTACTCCCCCGGCAAGAACGGCAAGGACTCCGCGTACACCTTCGTCGACGGTACGGGCCCGGCCGCGGCCGACCGGATCGCACTCGACAAGGAGACCGCGAAGCGGGGCGAGTACCACGTCGGTGACCAGGTCCGGGTCGCCACGAACGGGCCGGTGAAGAAGTACACCCTCTCCGGCGTCTTCACGACCGAGGACGGCGCGGTCAACGCGGGCGGCAGCCTGGTCCTCTTCGACACCGAGGTCGCCCAGAAGCTCTACCTCAGGCCCGGTGTGTTCCAGGACGTCAATGTGTCCGCCGCGTCCGGCGCCTCCGCCGAGAAGCTGCTGGCCGAGGTGAAGCCGCTGCTGCCCAAGGACGCCGATGCCAAGACCGGCCAGGCGCTCGCGGACGAGCAGGCCAAGAACATCGAGGACGGTCTGAGCGGTCTCAACGGGGTGCTGCTCGCCTTCGCCGGCATCGCCCTGTTCGTCGGTGTCTTCCTGATCGCCAACACCTTCACCATGCTGGTGGCCCAGCGCACCAAGGAGCTGGCCCTGATGCGCGCCGTCGGCGCCTCCCGCCGCCAGGTCAAGCGCTCGGTGCTCCTCGAAGCGGCCGTCGTCGGCGTGATCGCCTCGGTCGTCGGCTTCGCCATCGGTCTCGGCCTCGCCATCGGACTGCGCTCCGCGATGGGCCTGTTCGGCGGCAAGATCCCGGCCGGACCGCTGATCGTCTCGCCCACCGCGGTCGTCGCCGCGTTCGCCGTCGGTGTCGTGGTCACCGTGCTGGCCGCCTGGCTGCCCGCCCGCCGGGCCGCCAAGATCCCGCCGGTCGCGGCGATGAGCAGCGTGCACGCGACGGCCACGGTCAAGTCCCTGGTGGTGCGCAACTCGATCGGCGCGGTCCTCACCCTGCTGGGCGGGGCGGGGATCGTGGCGGGCGCGTCCAGGAGCGGATCGTCCGGCCGGACGATCATCGCCGCGGGTGCCTTCCTCACCCTGATCGGCGTCATCGTGCTGATCCCGCTGCTCTCGCGGCCGGTGATCGCACTCGTCCGCCCGCTGCTGAAGCGGCTGTTCGGGGTCTCCGGCAAGCTCGCCGCGCAGAACGCGGTCCGCAACCCGCGCCGTACCGGCGCCACCGCCTCCGCGCTGGCGATCGGCCTCACCCTGGTCACCGGCATCTCGGTCCTCGGCGTCACCCTCGGCCAGGCGGTCGACCGGATGACCACGGACATCATCAAGGCCGACTACATGGTGACGATGGCGAGCGGCGGTCCGCTCGACGAGTCGGCGCTCACCGCCCTGCGGAAGGCCGACGGGGTCTCGGCCATCTCGCCGCAGCAGGCCACCTCGCTGGAGGTCAAGGGCGAGTACCACGCCGCGTCCGCCGTCACCCCCGGTGACGTGCAGCAGCTCTTCACGCTGCCGACCGTCTCCGGCTCGCTCGACGCGCTGGAGAAGGGCGAGATCGCCGTCGACGAGAAGACGGCCAAGTCCAACGGCTGGAAGACCGGCGACACCCTCCCGGTGAAGTTCGAGAACGACAAGAAGGGCGAGCTGAAGGTCGGGGCGGTCTACGAGGGGAACGAGATGCTCTCCCCGGTCCTGGTCCCGAAGAACGTCGCCGACGCGCACGGCGGCATGTCGTACATCCGCGAGATCTGGCTGAAGACGGACGGCGGCGCGACCGACGCCAACGAGCAGGCCCTGGTGAAGGCCCTCGGTGACAACCCGGGGATGAGCATCATGGACCGTCAGGACATCCGTGACATGTTCGGCGGCTCGGTCAACCTCGCGCTGAACATCATGTACGGGCTGCTGGCGATGGCCCTGATCATCGCGGTGCTCGGGGTCGTCAACACCCTGGCGATGTCGGTCTTCGAGCGCCAGCAGGAGATCGGCATGCTGCGGGCGATCGGTCTGGACCGGCGCCGGGTGAAGCGCATGATCCGGCTGGAGGCCGTGGTCATCTCGCTCTTCGGCGCGGTGGTCGGTGTCGTGCTCGGCACGTTCCTCGGCTGGGCGATCGGGCAGACCCTGTCGTCGGAGATCCCGGAGTACGCGCTGGTCATCCCGTGGGACCGGATCGCGGTCTTCCTGGTGCTGGCGGGGATCGTGGGTGTGCTGGCCGCGCTCTGGCCGGCCCGCAGCGCCGCGAAGCTGAACATGCTGACGGCGATCAAGACGGAGTAGCGGACCGGGCGGGACGGGATCCCGCCGAAGCCGCCCGAGGGCCGGTGCGCGCAGCGAAGGCTGCGCGCACCGGCCCTCGGTCCGCTTCCGGTCTGTCAGCCGGTCGCGGACGCCGTCCAGTCACGGGCCCGCAGCGGCATGCGGGAGTCCCCGCCCTCCGCCGGACGCACCGCGAGGATCTGGTTGACGCCGATCTTGTTGTGCTCGAAGGAGAGGGCGGAGGCGGCCATGTAGAGCCGCCAGACCCTGGCCCGTCCGGCCGATGTCATCCGGACCGCCCGGTCCCACTGCTTCTCCAGGTTGGCGACCCAGTGGCGCAGGGTCAGCGCGTAGTGCTCTCGGATCGACTCGACGTCGCGGGCCTCGAAGCCGGCCTCTTCGAGGGTGGCCACGGTCCGGCCCACCGGGGCCAGTTCGCCGTCGGGGAAGACGTAGGCGTCGATGAACTCGTCCACGTGGTACGCGGACTCGTCCTTCTCGGGTCGGCGGGCGATCTGGTGGTTGAGCAGCCGGCCGCCGGGCTTGAGGAGTGCGTAGAGGTCGTCGGCGTACTCACGGAACCGGATCGAGCCGACGTGTTCCGCCATGCCGATGGACGAAATGGCGTCGTAGGGGCCGTCCCTGACGTCCCGGTAGTCCTGGACCCGGATCTCGATCCGGTCGGTCAGGCCCTCCTGCGCGATGCGCTTCCTGGCGAAGGCGGCCTGTTCCACGGAGAGGGTGACTCCGGTGACCCGGGCGCCGTACTCGCGGGCGGCGTGGATGGCCATGGAGCCCCAGCCGCAGCCGACGTCGAGGAGGCGGTCGCCCTCCTTCAGCGCGAGCTTGCGGCAGACCAGGTCGAGCTTGTCGCGCTGGGCGTCCTCAAGGCTTCCGTCGGCCTCCCAGTAGGCGCAGGAGTAGACCATGGACGGGCCGAGGACCAGTTCGTAGAAGTCGTTGCCCACGTCGTAGTGGTGGCTGATGGCCTCCTTGTCCCGGCGCTTGGTGTGGAGGGTGCCGGGGCGGCGGCGCACCTCCTCGGGCGGCGGGGGCGGCGGGGGCAGGGGGCCGGCCAGTCGCAGCAGCCCCTTGGCGAAGGCCCGCACCCTGGGGTCGCGGACCGGGTGGACGCTCTCCTTGGTATCGGCCCCGCGCTCCCAGATCAGCGAGGCCATCAGGTCCAGGGCCTCGTAGAGATCGCCTTCGATGTCGAGTTCGCCCGCGACCCAGGCACGGGCCAGGCCCAGTTCGCCCGGCTTCCAGAGCAGCCGGCGCAGCGCGCGGCGGTTCCGGATCACAAGTACGGGGCCACCGGGCGGTCCGGATTCGCTGCCGTCCCAGGCCCGGATACGGACCGGCAGCTTTTCTCCCAGCAACTCCTCGGCGAGAGCGGTCAGCCGCAACGCGGCGTCTGCCATGGCGCACACCTCCGTGATGGTGTTCCCAATGTGCCCAAACATGGTCGAACATGCCTGCAACCACGCCGGGCACCCGTGTGCCACGACGAGGTACGTACCCGTCAACAGTCCGCGAAGCCCCCGCCGTCCCGCTACAGCGCAATGGAAGGGCAAAACAGCTGTACGGCACATGCATTCGGCGCCGGATACGCCGAAGGGGCCGCCCGCACCACGGATGGCGGACGGCCCCTTCGGGCGTTGTGCGTGTACTGCGCGGGCGAGTGGGCCCGCGGTCGGACTAGGAGGCCTTGGCCTTCTCGCCCTCGGTCTTGGCGGCGGCCGGTGCCGGGGCCGGCTTGGCGGCCTCGTAGAACTCCTCGCGTGGCGTCTCCATGGCGCCGAGCGAGACGACCTCGCGCTTGAGGAACATCCCCAGGGTCCAGTCGGCGAAGATCCTGATCTTGCGGTTCCAGGTCGGCATCGCCATGCCGTGGTAGCCACGGTGCATGTACCAGGCGAGGCGTCCCTTGAGCTTGATCTTCATCTTGCCCATGACGATCATCGCGACGCCCTTGTGCAGCCCCAGACCGGCGACGGCACCCTTGTTGGCGTGGCTGTACTCCTTCTGCGGGAAGCCCCGCATGCCGGAGATGACGTTGTCGCCGAGGACCTTGGCCTGCCGCAGCGCGTGCTGGGCGTTGGGCGGGCACCAGGCGTTCGGGTTGCCGGCCCGGCGGCCGACCATGTCCGGGACCTGGGCGTTGTCGCCAGCGGCCCAGATGTAGTCGGTGCCCTGCACCTGGAGCTTCTCGGAGGTGTCCACGTGACCGCGCGGACCGAGCGGCAGGCCGAAGCGGGCCAGCGCCGGGTTCGGCTTCACGCCGGCCGTCCACACGATGGTGTTGGAGTCGACCTCGAGGCCGTTCTTCAGGACGACGTGACCGTCGACGCAGGAGTCCATGGAGGTCGAGAGGAAGACCTCGACACCACGGGACTCCAGGTGCTCCCGGCCCCAGGTGCCCAGCTTCGGGCCGACCTCGGGAAGGATCTTGTCGGCGGCGTCGACGAGGATGAAGCGCATGTCCTCGCGCTTCACGCTCGTGTAGTACTTCGCCGCGTCGCGGGCCATGTCCTCGACCTCGCCGATGGTCTCCGCGCCGGCGAAGCCGCCGCCCACGAAGACGAACGTCAACGCCCTGCGGCGGACGTCCTCGTCGGTCGTCGAGTCGGCCTTGTCCAGCTGCTCGAGGACGTGGTTGCGCAGGCCGATTGCCTCCTCGATGCCCTTCATGCCGATGCCCTGTTCGGCGAGGCCCGGGATCGGGAAGGTGCGGGAGACCGCGCCCATCGCGATGACCAGGTAGTCGAAGGGCAGCTCGTAGGCCTCGCCGACGAGCGGCGCGACCGTGGCGACCTTGCGGTCCTGGTCGATGGTCGTGACGCGGCCGGTGAGGACCTCGGCCTTGGGCAGGACGCGTCGCAGCGGGACGACGACATGCCGAGGCGAGATGCTGCCGGCAGCAGCTTCGGGGAGGAAGGGCTGGTAGGTCATGTACGACCGGGGGTCGACGACCGTGACGGTCGCCTCTCCGTAGCGCATCTTCTTGAGGATGCGCCGAGCTGCGTACAGGCCTACGTACCCACCGCCTACTACGAGGATCCTGGGACGCTCCGTGGTGCTCATGCCATCGAGTATCCACCCCCCTCGGAGGGCATGCTCGTGAGCCCCTTCACAAGCATGTGTCCACCTTCTGCTACACTTCGCCGCCCACGTGACCGAGGTCATGGCGACGCAGGGGAACCACGGCGTGACGGCGAACGTTGTTCACCGCTTGTGAGCTGGCCCTTGGCCCTCCGGACGGACCGAACCACCGCTCCGGTTCACCTGTCGGCAACGCGTCCGGAACACTCCCGCACGACCTCGCAGCGGCCTTGTGGGCGACCCCGGATGCCCATCCGGAGCAGAACTGCCCTCCACAGAGCCGAATTCCTTGTGAAGAAGTTCACGAACTTCGTCGCGACGTGTCCCGGTAACCACCCCCCGGGTGTCCCACGAGAGCTCAAAGGTGCAGGCCAAGGTACGCGTGAGCGCCCCTCACGGAGCGCTCGCGCCAGCCCCTTCCAGGCCCTTCCGGAGCCTGCCCCCAGGGCCTGCCCGGCGGATCAGGCCCTAGGCGATCGACCAGCCGATCCCGTCGAGGATGTCGTGCTCGCTGACGACGACCTCCCGGGCCCCGGTCCGCTCCATCACGGCGAGCAGGATCAGCGCACCGGACGTGATCACATCGACCCGTCCCGGGTGCATCGCGCCCATCGCGGCCCGCTCGGCGTGGGTGGAGCCGAGGAGCCGTCCGGTGATCTCCTGGACCTGCTCGAAGGAGATCCGGGAGTGGTGGATCGCCTCGGAGTCGTAGGCGTCGAGCCCCAGGGCGATCGCGGCGACCGTGGTGACCGTCCCGGCGAGGCCGACGAGGGTGGCGGCCCCGGTGAGCGGCACGCTCTCCTCGGCGAGGTCGAGGGCGGCGTCGATGTCGGCCCGGATCGCGGCGACCTGGGCGTCGGTCGGCGGGTCGGTGACGACACCGTCGTGCACCAGGTGCCGCTCGGTCATCCGTACGCAGCCGATGTCGACGGAGCGCGCGGCCCGTACGTGGTCGTCGCCGACGACGAACTCGGTGGAGCCGCCGCCGATGTCCACGACGAGATACGGCTCGGCGAGGTGGTCGCGGCCCGCGAGCTCCTTGGTGGCTCCGGTGAAGGAGAACTCCGCCTCCTGGTCACCACTGATCACCTCGGGCTCGACGCCCAGGATCTCCAGCACCCCCCGGACGAAGTCGTCCCGGTTCTCCGCGTCGCGGGAGGCGGAGGTGGCGACGAAACGGAGCCGCTGCGCCCCGTGCTCCTTGATCACCGCCGCGTACTGCCGGCAGGCCGCGAACGTCCGCTCCAGCGCCTCGGGAGCGAGCCGGCCGGTACGGTCGACGCCCTGCCCGAGCCGGACGATCTCCATCCGCCGGTCGAGCTCGACGAACTCACCGGTGGACGGGTCGGCGTCGGCGACGAGCAGACGGATGGAGTTGGTACCGCAGTCGATGGCAGCCACGCGAGTCATGAAGCACTCCCAAATCAAGCAGACAAAGCCCCCGGTTCAAGCCCCTCCGGCGATTGAGGAGCGGGGGCCGGGGGCCGAGGGGGGGGGGGGGGGGGGGGGGGGGCGGGGGGGGGGCGCGGCGGGCGGGGGGCGGGGGGGGCGGGGGGGGGGGGGGGGGGGGCGGGGGGGGGGGGGGGGGCGGGGGGGGCGGCG
>NZ_JBIWKI010000044.1:0-45968 GCF_044765565.1 Streptomyces sp. NPDC102437
CGATCGCGGCGATGAGCACCGCTCCGGCGACCACGAGACCGATGAGTATCCGGTGGGTGCGTGTCAGCTGCATCGCGGCCACCCGCTTTCCCTCCCCGTTCTCCCGTATGAGACGTCATGTTCTGGCGTCGTGCTCCGACTTCTGGCGGGCACAGCCTGGCACACGAGGGCGCGGGGCGTTGCGCGGGGAGGGGCGAAGCCCGGTACTCGGGGGAGTACCGGGCTTCTTGAAGCCGCTTTTGTGCCGGGGCGTCGCCGACTGGTCCGCCGGGCCGGGCCGGGTGTGTGGCCGGCTCGTTCGCCGGGCCGGTCCGGGGGTTGCTAGCTCGTCTTCTTGACGGACGACTTGCGGGCGGAGGTCTTCCTGTCCGTCGACTTCTTGCGGTCGTCGGACCCGCTGTCCGAGGACTTGGAGTCGTCCGCCTTGTCGGTGGCCTTCTGGCTCGGCGCGGTCGAGCCGGAGTCCTTGTCGGCGGCGACTGCGGCCACCGCTTCCTTGGCCGCCTTCTCGGCGCCCTTCCGGATGTCGTCGGCGGAGGGGGTCTTCGCGCCCGCGTAGCCCGCGCCGTTGTAGGTGAGGGTGATGACGACGTTCTCCGTACGGGCCACGACCGTCGCGTACTTGAAGTCCTCGCTGGTCTTGGTGAGGTCGTAGGTGACCGTGGTGGCCTGGTCCCCGATGCCGCCGGCGGGCGTTTCGGCGACCTTCTTGGCGCCGTCGGCCGTCTTCGCCTTGTCGACCTGCTTCGCGAAGTCCTGCTGTGCGCGCTTGGCGCCGCTGCCCAGGGCCTGGTCCGAGTCGAAGCGGGTGAAGCCGACGTCGAGCCAGCGGTACTGGGAGCCCTTCACGCCGTTGTCGTCGAGGCCGTTCCAGGAGCAGCCCGCGCGTGAAGTGAGGTCGCTGGACTTGGTGGCCGTGCCGTTCTTCGACTTCGCCGAGGGAACCAGGGACGTGACCGTCTTCTTGGTGATCGACTTGCACGCGTCGGGCAGTTGGACGAATTTCGCCGGCTCGACGGTCGGTTCCGCCTTCTTGCTCGCGCTCGGCGCCGCGGACGAGGCGGGCGAGCCCGAATCCTTCTTGTCGCCGTCGGAGTCCGACGAGCAGCCGGCGACGACGAGCATCACCGGTACGGCGGCGCAGGCGAGTATGCGGGAGAGTCGCGGGGCTGAACGGTGCATGGTTCCTTCACTCGGGTGGCGCGGCGGGCGGGCTGCCAGGCGGTCGGGTGGCCGGGTGGGTGGCCGGGCGGGTGGTCGGCCGGGTTCCGGAGGGTGTCCCGGAAGCTGTTCCGGAGGGTTTTCCGGAGGGCCACGGTACGACGGACTGCGACCGGATGCCGCCTCGGCCGGGGACCCGGTGGCCGCGGGCGGCCTCGGTCAGGGGCGCCCGGGGCGGGGTCATTCGCTGAACTCGTCGACCAGCTTCCGGGCCAGTGCCTGGGCCTTCTCCTGCAGTTCCTTGCTGTCGGGGACGGCGGTGGATACGGCCGGCTGCTCGGTGTACTCGACAGTCACGATGACATTCGATGTGCGGAATACCACCTTCACCGTGCGGTGTTGTGCGGTGGAACCTGCCCGGGTGAGCAGATCGTCCAGAAATGCACTGTCGCCGAGGTCGTCGAGGATGCGTGGCTGAAGGCTCTCGTCCGGGGTTCCTGCGCCGTCGTCGGTGTTCTCGTCGTCGGTGCTCTTGCCGTCGGGGGTGGGGCCGGTCAGGGAGTGCGAGGTGGATTCGGAGGTGTCGCCGGACGTGTCGCCGGAGGCTTCGTCGGAGCCGGCTGGGGGCGTCTGCTTCTTCTCGCCCTTGCCGTCGCCGCTCTCCGCGCTCTCCGTGGCGTCGGGGGTCGCGGAGGGGGAGGAGAGGCCGGCGGCGGTCTCCTTCCTCGTGTACACCTCGCGGGCGCGGTCGTCGTCGCTCACCGCGGGGTCGTAGGACACGACGCGCTCGAAGTCGATGAACAGGCTGTGCGAGGAGGAGGAGCCCTCGGACTTCCAGCGGCAGCCGACCCGGCGGTCGGTGTCGTAGGTGACGGTGGCGGTGCCCTCGTAGACCTTTCTCTGCTGGTCCTCGGCGAGTTCGGCGGCGCCCGGGAGCAGGTCCTTCAGCGTCGATGACTCGACGGCGCGGCACGGCTCGGGAAGAGTGCGGTACTTGCCGGGGGCCGCGGCGGCGACGGTTTCCGTGCCGGACTTGCTGTCAGCTGCGGAACCACCGGTTCCGGTGTCGGCGCTGCAGCCGACGACGAACGCTGCCAGTAGCGCGGTGCCGGTGACGTAGGCCATTCGTCGCACGGTCCTGGGCTCCCTTCGTGCGAAAAACGGTTGCCGCCCGATGGCGACCGGTGGACACAATGTGTATCGCACGCGCCGCTGTGAATGCCGGTCGGCCGACTTATTTGCCGACCTTGGCACCGGTTTTGCGCTTTCAGGCTTTTCGGGGGAATCGAGGAACTATGTCGTATGTAGAGGTGTCGGGGGCGAAGGTTCCCATCCGCATGTGGGCCGACCCGGCCTCGGTCGAGGACGTCGCGATGCAGCAGCTGCGCAATGTTGCCACGCTGCCCTGGATCAAGGGTCTCGCCGTCATGCCGGACGTCCATTTCGGCAAGGGCGCGACGGTCGGTTCGGTGATCGCGATGCACGGCGCGGTCTGCCCGGCGGCGGTCGGCGTGGACATCGGCTGCGGAATGTCCGCGGTGAAGACCTCGCTGACGGCCAATGACCTGCCGGGCGACCTGTCCGGGCTGCGGTCGAGGATCGAGCAGGCCATTCCGGTGGGCCGGGGCATGCATGACGAGGCCGTGGAGCCCGACCGGCTGTACGGCTTCCGGGCGCCGGGCTGGGACGACTTCTGGGGACGGTTCGACGGAGTGGCCGATGCGGTCAAGTTCCGTCAGGAACGTGCCACGAAGCAGATGGGGACGCTCGGATCGGGTAACCACTTCATCGAGTTCTGCCTCGACGAGGCGGGTTCGGTCTGGCTGATGCTGCACTCCGGATCGCGGAACATCGGCAAGGAACTGGCCGACTTCCACATCGGGCAGGCGCAGAAGCTGCCGCACAACCAGGACCTGATCGACCGGGACCTGGCGGTCTTCATCGCCGACACCCCGGAAATGGCGGCGTACCGGAACGACCTGTTCTGGGCGCAGGAGTACGCGAAGCACAACCGGGCCATCATGATGGCGCTCTTCCAGAACGTGGTCCGCAAGGAGTTCAAGAAGGCCAAGGTGACCTTCGAGCCGGTCATCTCCTGCCACCACAACTACGTGGCGGAGGAGCGGTACGAGGGAATGGACCTGCTGGTCACGCGGAAGGGTGCGATCCGCGCGGGTTCCGGGGACTTCGGGATCATCCCGGGTTCGATGGGCACCGGTTCGTACATCGTGAAGGGGCTCGGGAACGAGAAGTCCTTCAACTCGGCCTCGCACGGGGCCGGCCGGAAGATGAGCCGGAACGCCGCGAAGCGGCGCTTCTCGACGCGCGACCTGGAGGATCAGACGCGGGGCGTGGAGTGCCGTAAGGACTCCGGTGTCGTGGACGAGATCCCGGCCGCGTACAAGCCGATCGAGAAGGTCATCGAGCAGCAGCGGGACCTGGTGGAGGTCGTCGCCAAGCTCAAGCAGATCGTGTGCGTGAAGGGCTGAAGCCAGGCCTTCGGGCACGGGCGGACGAAGGGGCCGGGGACGCGGGTGGGGTGTCCCGGGCCCCTTCCTGTCTGCCCGCTTCCGGTTCAGTCCGGTCGGGTCGGTCGGGGTCGGGTGGGGTCGGTCCGGTCCGGCCTGGTCGAGGCCGGTCCGGTCAGGCGGTGCGGTGGACCTTGGAGTTGGAGGCCTGGGCGCGGGGGCGGACGACCAGGAGGTCGATGTTGACGTGGCTGGGCCGGGTGACGGCCCAGGAGATGGTGTCGGCCACGTCGTCCGCGGTGAGGGGGGCGTCGACGCCCGCGTACACCTTGGCAGCCTTCTCGGCGTCGCCGCGGAAGCGGGTGGTGGCGAACTCCTCGGTCTTGACCATGCCGGGGGCGACCTCGATGACGCGGACCGGGGTGCCGACGATCTCCAGGCGCAGCGTCTCGGCCAGGACGTGCTCGCCGTGCTTGGCGGCCACGTAACCACCGCCGCCCTCGTACGTGGAGAGGCCCGCGGTGGAGGACAGGATCACCACCGTGCCGTCGCCGCTCGCGGTGAGGGCGGGGAGCAGTGCCTGGGTGACGTTGAGCGTGCCGATGACGTTGGTCTCGTACATCTGGCGCCAGTCCGCAGGGTCGCCGCTGGCGACGGGGTCTGCCCCGAGCGCGCCTCCCGCGTTGTTGACGAGGACGGCGAGGGTGCGGAACGCCGTGGCGAACTCGTTCACCGCATCGCGGTCGGTGACGTCCAGCTCGTAGGCCGTGGCCTGGTGGCCCGCCTCGTTGATCTCGGCGGCGAGCGCCTCGATGCGGTCCTTGCGGCGGGCGGTCACCACGACGCGGTAGCCGGCGGCGGCGAGCTGTCGGGCGGTCGCGGCGCCGATGCCGCTGCTCGCTCCGGTGATGACGGCGATCGGGGTGGCGGCCATGGCGGACTCCTCGGACAGCTGATCGGTACGGGGGTCAGGATAGGCGGGTACGGGGTGGAGCCGGGCGGCGCGGGGTGCGCTGGGGCGAGGCGCTGCGGGGCACGGCGGGGTGGAGTGGTGCGAGGTCAGGGGTTGCGAGGGGCGTACATGATGACCGCCATGCCGGCCAGGCAGATCAGGGCCCCGATCACGTCCCAGCGGTCGGGACGGTAGCCGTCGGCGACCATGCCCCAGGCGATCGAACCGGCGACGAAGACCCCGCCGTACGCCGCGAGGATGCGGCCGAACTCGCCGTCCGGCTGGAGTGTGGCGACGAAGCCGTAGGCACCCAGCGCGATGACGCCCGCCCCGATCCAGACCCAGCCCCGGTGCTCACGCACGCCCTGCCAGACCAGCCAGGCGCCCCCGATCTCGAAAAGCGCGGCGACGACGAACAGAGCAACGGATCGGGCGATCGACATGGGGCAAGGCTGCCATGTGAGGAGAGGAGCAAGGCGCGCCGAACGGGTCGGTAAATAAGGATGATTCGGGGCGATCTGTATCTTCGGGACATGCTAGTGACGCATAGAGCTGCACGGGCCGTCTCCGCGACGGCGATGCTGGCCGGGAGCGTGGTGCTGGTGGCGGGGGCTGGGGCGGGAGCCGCGGTCGCTGCGCCCTCGGGTCTTCCCGGCCCCTTCGCGGTCATTGCGCCTGAGGCCGATGTGGCACACCACGGGCATGTCGTGCTGTGGGGGGCGGGGCTCAAGGTCCGGGTGCGGACCGAGAACCACGGCCCGTCGAACCTGGCAGGTGTGACCGTGCGGGTGCGGACATCGGTGGCGCTCGCCGGACGGCAGGAACTTCAGCAGAGCTGTCTGCAGGCCGACCGGCGGACCGTGCTGTGCCGGACCGGCGGCCTGCGCGCCGACGGGGCACAGGAGCGGCGGCTCGCCCTCGAACTGCGGCTTGCGGCACGGCTGGACGAGGTCGTCGTGCGGGTCGACACGCTGTGGAACGGCGGAGCGAGCGACCGGAACCCCGGGAACAACGACCACGAGGTGCTGGCTCCGGCCACCGGGGACGAGTACGTGTTCTGAGCCCTGGCCGGCGGGGCCGGTGAGGCGGGACCCACGCTCGTCGGGGCCGGCGGGGTCCGTGGGGCGCTCATCGGGGCCGGCGGGGTGGGCGCCGGGCTCATCGAGTGAGTGCGGCCTGCAGGGCCGCCGGGTCGGGGTGGTCGCTCGCCCAGGCGATGTAGCCGTCGGGGCGGACGAGCAGGGTGGTGGTGCGGTCGCCCTGCCAGTGGGCGTGCACCAGCGGGGCCGGTGATGCCGGAGTGGCGGCGCCGGTGGGGGTGACCAGGACGAACGTGCCGTCGCGCAACAGCTGGTGCAGGCGGCCCTCGCGCAGGCTCAGGTCGGGGGCACGCTTCGCGGTCAGCGGGTGCGCGCCGCGCGGGGCCCGGTAGGCGATGGCGATGCCGGAGACCATGCCGATGGCCTTGTCGGAGGCCGGCCGGATGGTGGACAGTGTCCTGGCCGCTGTGGTCCTGACCGTCCGCTGGAGCGCGGTGCGGGCCATGGCGAGGCGGACGAGCGCGCCGCTGGTGCGGAGCACGGTCGCGCCGACCGGGTGCCGTTCGGTGTGATAGCTGTCGAGGAGCGCCTCCGGGTCGGCCGTGTGCCCCCGCAGTGCGGCGGCGAGCTTCCAGGAGAGGTTCGCGGCGTCCTGGAGGCCGGTGTTCATGCCCTGGCCGCCCGCCGGGGAGTGGACGTGGGCGGCGTCCCCGGCGAGGAAGACCCGACCGGTCCGGTAGGACGGCACCTGGCGTTCGTCGCTGTGGAAGCGGGAGATCCAGCGGGCGTCGTGCATGCCGAAGTCGGAGCCGAGGGCGACGCGGCAGATCTCGCGCAGCTCGTCGAGGTCGACGGGGTCGCTGTCGGCGGCCTGGCGCGCGCGGTGCCACCCCATCACGCGGTACCAGCCGTCGCCGAAGGGGGCGATGAAGGCGAAGGCGTCTCCGCCACCGCTGACCGTCAGGATGTCGGAGGGCTTCTCGGCGAGCCGGACGTCGGCGAGGACGATCGACCGGATCACGGATTTGCCGGGGAAGGGGAGCCCGAGCGCATGGCGCACGGGGCTGCGCATCCCGTCGGTGCCGACGAGGTAGCGGGCGGTGAGGGTCGTCCGGCTGCCGTCCGGCTCGCGCAGTTCGGCGGTGACGGATTGCGATCCGGGGCTCTGGTGGAGCGTGGTCAGCTCCGTGTCGTGCCGGAAGCGGACGCCGGCGGTGCGGGCCCGGCGCTCCAGCAGGCGCTCCACCTCGTACTGCGGGGTGATCAGCACGAACGGGAAGCGCGTGTGCAGCCGGGAGAGGTCGAGCGAGAGCTTCCCGAAGAAGCGCAGGTCGGTGAGGGGGGTGCCCGTCCTGATCAGCTCGTCGGCCAGGCCGCGGCTGTCGAGCAGTTCGAGCGTGCGCGCGTGCACGGCGAAGGCGCGCGTCATGTTGCTGGTCCGGCTCGGGCGGCGCTCCACGAGCGTGACGGAGACGCCCTGGGCGGCGAGATCCCCCGCCAGCAGCAGGCCGGTGGGGCCCGCGCCCACGATGAGTACGTCGACGGTCTCGGGTGCGGTGCTCGGGGTGGTGGTCATGGCTGCCTCCTGGGCCCGTCCATCAGCTGTCACCTTTGCGCCGACGTGTGTCGGTCAACGCATGTTGGTCAACGGACGTTGGTCAACGCTTGTTGGCAACGGTAGCTCCGATGCGACTGGCATGTCAACGGATGTTGGCCTACAGTTGTTGGCATGACAGAGCCCGTCGCCGCGCCCCGCCGTTCGGACGCCACCAAGGCCGCGATCCTCGATGCCGCGCGCGAGCGGTTCGCCGCCGACGGGTACGAGCGCGCCACCATTCGTGCCATCGCCCGTGACGCGAACATCGACCCGTCGATGGTCATGCGCTACTACGGCAACAAGGAGGGGCTTTTCGTCGCCGCCTCAGCGATCGACCTGCGGATACCCGACCTGGGGGCGATGCCGGGCAAGCACGTGGGCGCGGTGCTCGTCGGGCATTTCCTGGACCGCTGGGAGGGCGACGGCGTCCTCACGGGCATGCTCAGGGTCAGCGTCACCAACGAAGCGGGCGCGGAGCGAATGAGGGCGATCTTCGCCGAGCAGATCGGCGCGATCACGACCGGGGTCTGCCCCGTCCCGGCCGAAGCGGCCCACCGTGCGGCGCTCGTCGCCTCGCAGATACTGGGGATGGCCCTCGCGCGCTACGTGCTTCGGTTCGGGCCCGCGGTCGAGATGTCGCGCGAGGAAGTGATCGCCTGGCTCGCGCCCACCGTCCAGCGCTACCTGACCGCCGAGAAGCCGTAGCCCGAGCGGGCAGGCCGGGTCAGGCCGGGCCGGGTCGATCAGGCCGGGGCAGGTCAGGCGGAGGCCGGCTCGACCGGAGTCGGTTCGACGGGGCCGGTTCGGCCGGGCGGTCGGGCGTTGTCTGCTTCGTACACTCTCTGCATGTCGCAGAAGTCGCAGCCCGGCCGCAGTGCGCTGATGGCCGAGCTGACCGTCGAGTCACGCCGCTACATGGCCGCCTACGCGCTCTTCAACCAGGCCGTCGCGGACCATCTGCGGCTCCACCCGACCGATCTCCAGTGCCTCAACCTGCTCGGCCTGGAGTCGGGACCGGTCACCACGGGCCGCATCGCGGAGCTGACCGGGCTGACCACGGGATCGGCGACCCGGCTGGTCGACCGGCTGGAGCGGGTCGGGTACGTGAGGCGCGAGCGGGACACCGCCGACCGCCGACGGGTGCTCGTCGCGACCGTGCCGGAGCGGATGGCGGAGATCGGTGCGGTGTGGGAGCGGCTGAACGGGGCCTGGGCGGCGATGTTCGAGGCGTACGAAGACGAAGAAGTGGCCCTGCTCATCGCCCACATGCGGCGGACGGTCGAGCTGAGCGCACTGCAGGTCGAGGCATTGCGGCAGGCCCACGGTGGTACGTGACGGCCGACGCCGGGTCTACGCGCCGTCCGTCGATGTGGGCGCGAATTCCTGGAGGGCCTTCGTGACGATCGCTTCCAGACGCGAGTGGTGGGCGCCCCGCCAGTAGACGCGGTCGCACTCCGTGCACTGCGCGAAGACGTCGTAGGAGCGCCGGGTGCCGTGTTCCAACTGGTTACTGACCGTGTCCTTGTCGGCCTCCTTCAGCGGGCCGTTGCAGGCGGTGCACCTGGTCCAGGGCGCGAGGCGCGGGGCGAACCGCTCCAGCACATCGCGGAGTTGCTCCTCCGGGCGGTCGCTGTAGACGTAGGCCCCGGCCCAGATCTCCCGCCGGTGCAGCAGCCCGCGGTCCCGTGACAGCAGTACGCGCCGCTCCTGTGCCGACCGGGCGGCCAGCGCGGGGTCGCCGATGTCCTCGCTCTCGTACGCCGCATCGACCCCCAGCAGCCGCAGCCGCCGGGCGAGCGTGCCGAGGTGCACGTCGAGCAGGAACCGCAAGGGCGCGCCCGGGACCTGCTGGGGGCGTTCCACGGCACGCACCTCGACCAGTTCACCGGCTCCCGGGATGTGCGAGACCGGTACGGACCGGCCGTCGACCAGGATCTGTCCGGCCTCGGTGAGCGGGATGCCGAGCGATTCCACGACATGGCCGAGAGTGGAGGCGCCGTCCGTGGTCACGGCCGTGCGCCCCCGGCGGCGTTCATGCGCGACGAAGAGCCGCAGCTCGGGGGCGACTTCGAGGTGGATCTCCGGTCCGTTCACTCCGCCAGGATGTCATCGGCCGGGTGCGCCAGCCAGGGGGTTTCGGTTGTCGGGGTGAGCCGGACGCGTACCCGGCGGGCGAAGGCTCAGGGGCGGAAGGCGGCGGCGTTCTCCTCGGCCCAGGCGGCGAAGGTGCGGGCCGGGTGGCCGGTCAGCTTCTCGACATCGCCGGTCACCTCGTCCGGGATGCCGTCCGAAGCGGCCGTGTACGCGAGCAGCGCGTCGGCGAACGCCTCGGGCACGAAGCCGGCGACGGACTTCTTCCAGGCCGCCCCGGTCACGGTGTTGATGGCGATGGGGCGCCCGGATGCCGCCGCCAGCAGGCCGACCTGCTCGGCGGCGGTGAGCGATTCGGGGCCGGTCAGGTGGTATGCCTCGCCCTGGAGGCGAGGGTCGGTGAGCACGGCGAGGGCGGCCTCGGCGATGTCTGTCGCGTCGATGGGGCTGGTGTGGCTGTTGGGGTACGGGAGGTCGACGGTGCCGTGGGCCCGTACCGACTGCGCCCACTGGTACGCGTTGCCGGCGAAGGCCCCCGGGCGCAGCAGCGTCGTGGTGAGGGGTGAGGCGAGCAGAGCCTGCTCCACCGCGTGGTGGGAGGCGGCGATCGGGTTGTCCTGGGCGTCCGGGGCCAGGACCGAGCTGGAGGAGAGCAGCACGATGTGGCCGACCCCGGCCGCCCCGGCCGCCGACAGGAAGGCGTCGATGCCGGACGGCTCGGCGTAGAGGAAGACGGAATCGACGCCGTCGAGAGCGGCCCCGAAGGTGGCCGGATCGCCGAGGTCGCAGGCCACGACGGGTACACCGGCGGGCAGTGCGGTGGCTGTGGCGGCGAGGTCTTCGGGGGTGCGCGAGGCGGCGCGGACGGCGTGGCCGTCGCTGTGCAGCAGCGAGACGAGCGTGGAGCCGATACGGCCCCGGCATCCGGTGACGAGAGTGAGCATGGTGGAGGAGTCCCCTCTGCAGGTGCGGATAGGGCAGAACCGTGGATCCGCGGGCATGGCAGATCTGCGGCCCCAGCAGACCCACAGGCATGGCAGATCTGCGGCCACGGCAGATCCACAGGCATGGCAAATATGGCTGTGTCGCGAATAAGCTGCGTGACGCAGATAAATATCCAGGGGTGGGACCGGTCCGTCAAACGTTTTCGAGGTCGAGCCGCCAGTCGTTCGTCAGCAGCGCATGGCCGGGCGGGTACTCGAAGTCGCACTCGCCGAGGAGGGTGAAGCCCGCCTTGCGGCACACCGCGTTCGACGCGCCGTTCCCCACGGACGGATAGGCGTGCAGGAAACGGTGCTTGCGCTCGGCGCGGGCCTGCTCGGCGACGGCCGTCGTCGCGGCCGTGGCGATGCCCAGCCCCTGGAATTCGGGGAGGACGGCCCACCCCGTCTCGTACACCTCCTGGCCCTGCCAGGTTCGCTCCCAGAAGCCGATCGTGCCCACGGCGCCGTCCCCGTCCGTCAGGGCGATGCGGAACATCCTGCCCCGGCCCGCGCGGTCCGCGCTGAGCTTCACGTAGCGCTCGTGACGCGCCAGGAGTTGTTCCTCGGTCTCGGGGCCGCCCAAGTGGTCCATCAACTCGGGCGCGTTGGCACGGCGGAGCAGCTCCAGATCGGCATCCGACCAGGCCTCGATCCGTACGGACGACGAAGCGGTGCGTTCCATACCGGAACTGTAGGACGCCGCACTGACACCCGGCGTCAGTGCGGCGCGAATGCCGTCGGGGGCACGCCGACCGTGGCGGTGAAGTCCCTGATCAGATGGGCCTGGTCGCTGTAACCGAGCTCCGCCGCGAGTGCCGCCCAGTCCACCCGTGGGTCCGACTCGGCCCGCTCCAGCGCCTCGTGGATGCGGTAGCGGAGGATGACCCACTTGGGGCCGACGCCGACGTACGCGGCGAAGAGCCGCTGGAGCGAGCGCGGCGACAGCCCCGCCGCGCGGGCGAGTTCGTCGACGCGGCGCACCGTGCGGTCCGTGCGCACCAGGTCGGCCAGGGCCGTCGCGCGCTCGGCCTGCGGGTCGGGTTCCGGGCCGAGCGCCAGCAGATACCGGTCGAGCGCCGCCACCCGAGCATCCTCGTCCGCCGGGCCGAGGATGTCGGAGGCCGGAGCGGGCGGGGTGAACACCTCGTCGGCGGGGAGCCGCCGCCCCGTCCATTCCGAGACCGGCCGGTCCGGTGCGAACGGCCGGAAGCCGCCGGGCCGGAACTTCACCCCGCAGACCCGTCCCCGGCGCTCCAGCTTCTGCGTGAAGAGCTCCAGCCCGATGCCCGAGACCTCCACGAACCCGGCGGGGCCGGGCCGGGCCGTGCCGTCGTCCTGCTCGAACCGCTGGAAGACCAGGTTCACGGACGGGTGCGGCACCACATGGGAGGCGTACGGCTGGGACAGGTCCCAGTCGATGAGCCAGTAGTTGTCGATGTAAGGCCGTAGCTCGGCGGCGGGTTCACGGCGGCGGAAACGTACCTGGGCGAAGAGTTCGGGGGCGTCGACGATGCCCCGGGTGTCGCGTCGAGGACCGGCCATGGCGGCGATCCTATGATCCGCGGGCCGCCGGGGTGGGGGGCGATGTCGCGTTTCTTCAAGCGCCCGTCCGCCCGGTCGTGCATCGTCGAACGATGACGAAGATCAGTGAGTTGCTGGATTCGGCCGTCGGACCGGCCGTGGCCGTGCTGGACGGGATCGACGACAACAGCCTCGGCGCGCCCACGCCGTGCGCGGAGTACGACGTACGGGCCCTGATCAACCACCTCTTCCAAGTGATCGTCAACTTCCAGGCCCTGGCGGCCAGGCAGGAGGCCGACTTCGGTACGGCGCCGGACGTCGTCACCGGGGACTGGCGGACCCGCTTCGGCGAGGAGGCGGCCAAACTGGTGGCGGCCTGGGCCGTGCCCGGCGCGGACGAGGGGACCACGGGGGCCATGGGGCTTCCGGCCAGGACCGTCGGGAACATGGTGCTGGGCGATCTGACCGTCCACGCCTGGGACCTGGCGCGGGCCACCGGCCAGGAGTTCACCCCGGACGAGTCCGTACTGGGCGAGATCGGTACCGCGCTGGCCTCGATGGCCCCGATGGCCAGGGAGGCGAAGGTGTTCGGCGAGCCGCACCCTGTGCCGGACGGGGCCGGCCCGTTCGACGAGGTGCTCGCTCTGACCGGCCGGGATCCCGGCTGGCGGCCTCCCCTCGCCTGACCTCGGCGGCCGGAGGGCGGGGGGCCGGGGACCCGCCCTCCGGGGCATCCGGGAGGCCGTCCAGCCTGGTGAGCACGCCGTCCACGACGCCCCCGGCGTCCACCAGAATCGCGCGTTCGTCCAGCCGGGCCGGCTGGAGATCTTTCATCGGCCAATGATTCGGCCAGTGATTCAGCCATCGACTGTTCGGCCGGTCTACCGGCTCCACACATGCACTGCGTCGCCCGACCCCGACACCGTGTACCAGGTGCCGTCGCCGAGCGCCGTGGGCGCGCCGGATATCGGGAACGGGTACGTGACCTGCGCGGCCACCCGCATTTCCGCCCCGGCCGTGCTCACCAGCCAGTGGCGCGGCTCGCCGTACTCCTCGTCCCGCTCCGCCGTCCCGGCGATGACGGTCTCCTCGTCGAGGAAGCCGCACTCGTAGTCCCAGAGCGTCTCGTCGGCGTCCTGGTCGTCGGGATCCGCCTCGGGGTGGCGGGGGACGGCGTGCTCGGTGGCGAGTTCGGCGAGTACGGAACCGTCCTCGATCCGGTGCACGCCGAGCATCTCCTCGTAATGGGTCACCGTCACGAAGCGGTCCCCCGAGGGGCTCACCCCCGTCAGGATCCGTTCGTCGTTGCAGAACTGCTCGACGGAGAGCTTCTCGCCGTCCCACCGGCCCCACCGCAGCGGCACCCCGTCCTGGCCCTCGCCGACGCTCAACCCCATCCGGGCAGGGTCGGGATGCGGGACGTGATCGGAACCGGCCGCCACCGTCTCGGTCTCCGCCCGGCCGAGCACCCGCCCGTCGGCGGCGTCGATGACCAGCCACTCGTCCAGTGCCTCGGGATCGGGTCCGGACGCGGCGACCGGCCCGCGGATGTGGGCCCAGACCAGTGCACCGTCCGCGGAGAACACGGCCGACCCGCTGTCCGCGTACAGATGCCGGCGGTCGGCCGCGTACTCCTCGTACGCGCTGTGGAGCATGCGGCAGCTGCCGTCCCAGCAGCCGTGCCGCACCTCCCAGCGCACCGCCCCCGTGGGATCCACCGCGCGCACCGCGTGTACCCCGGCGAAGACCGCGAGGTCGCCGCGCGGCGCCACCGTGAAGGTGCCGAAGTCGCGGGGCCAGGGCGCGGGGAAGCGGACCGGCGCCGCGTCCGGGGCGCCGGGGTCGACGGCGACGAGTTCGGTGTCGCCGCGCTGGACGAGCAGGCGTCGGCCGACTGCCCGCGGCCCGTCACCGGGCGTGGGTTCCGCGTCTGGCCAGTGCAGCAGCTGCGGGGCGTCCGCCGTGTTCTGCGCGCGGTCCAGCGGTGCGGCGAGCGTGGTGACGAGGCGTGCGGCGGCCGTGTCGGCCATGGGGCGGGCCCTCTCCTTCGTGAGCGTGCGAGTGCGTGCGTCTGCGCCGACCCGTGCGTCGGCGCATCGGTACATCGGTACGGGGAGAACCGTAAGGCCGGCCGTCGGGTGCCCGGTCGGCGCCCTCAGTCCTGGTATGTGTCCGGGACGATGGCGACGGGGCAGGGCGAGTAGTGCAGCACCGCGTGGTTGACCGGGCCCAGTTGGAGTCCGTGCCATCCGCCGGCCCGCCGGGCGCCGACGACCAGGAGCTCCGCGGTCTCGGCGGCTTCGATCAGTACCTGGTGCGCCGGTCCCTGCGCCACCGACCGGTGGATGACGACGGCTCCGGAGCCGTCGGCATGGGCCTCCTGGCTGTCCTGCTTCTTCCGCGCCTCCAGGGTTTCCAGGGCCTTCAGGACGTCTTCGAGGTGTTCCTCGGCCTGGTGGCGGTAGGCGGATGAGGAGGAGCCGGGGAGCGGCGGGTGGCTCAGGAGCGCGTGCGCGGGGCGGCGCCAGGCGCGTACGGCGGTGAGCTCGCCGTGTCGCGACGCGGCCTGGGCCAGGGCGAAGACGGCGGCGGCCGACGGACCGGTGGCGTCGCTGATGCCGACGACGACGCTCCCGGGTGTCGCCGGTGTGCCGGGCTGCCGCGCCGGAATCACCACGACCGGGCAGTGCGACCGGCCGGCCAGCGCCAGTCCCACGGACCCCAGGAGCATTCCGGCGATACGGCCCCGGCCACGGGAGCCCAGGACGACGAGTGAGGCCTCGTGGCTCTCCCGTACGAGGGTGGCCACCGGGTCCTCGGGCTGCACGTCGGCCACCACGCTCACCTCGGGACTGAGATCCCGCACCCGGTCCCGGGCCGAGGCGACCAGATGTTCGGCGAGGAGCTGTTCGCCGGGGACCTGGGGGTCGGCGGGGGGCCGCAGGCCCTCGTAGTGCTCCCACAGCGACGCGTGTACGAGGCGCAGGGGGAGCCGGGTGCGAGCCGCTTCCGCCGCGGCCCAGTCCAGGGCGCGCAGGCTGCCCTCCGAGCCGTCCACCCCGACGACCACCGGGAGCCTCATCGCTCCCACCGCCTTTCCCGCTTCCGCGTCGGTCCGATCGCCTCCACGGTGCGTCGACCGTCCCTACGGCTCGATCGTCAGTACCCGGTCCGGGCGGCGGCGCGGTGTCCGCGGCCCGGTGGGCCCGTAACCCAGGCGGATGATCATCTGGGGGTGTCCGGTGCCGTGGAGCGGGTCGCGCAGGACCCAGCGCAGGTCCGGCCATTCGATGGGCTGGGTCGCGAACGAGGTGGACACCGCGTCGAGCGTGGCGGCGAGCAGGACGCGCTCCAGCGCCTGACCGGCGCGGAGCCAGTCCGCCGGGCGGTCGTTCTCGGTGCTCAGCAGGGCCAGCTGCGGTCGCCGCTCGAACAGGACGCGGGCCCGGCCGTCGGGGGCGCGGGTGCCGGTGAAGTCGCGGTTGATCGCCCGCCCGGAGGCGTCGCGCGGGCCGAAGGCGTAGTCGGGGATGCCGTCGTCCGGTGCGTCGGTCTTGGTGAACCGGGCCCAGTGCTCCTGCTCGGCCTCTCGCGCCGGGTCGCCCCGGTCGTATCCCTCGGCGTCCCGGATCAGGTCGAGCACGGTCTCCAGATGGGGCGGGACGAGGAACGCGAGGTCCGCGCCCTCGGCACGGGCCGCGCCCACGAGGCGTGCGCGGACGTCGTCGGGGATCGGCTGCTCGTCGAACGGGTAGCGGCTGGTGTGCCGCTCCGCGATCGCGGGGTGGAGGGCACGGAGCGCTTCGTCGGCCCGATCGCTCGGGGTGCCGGGGCGGCTGCCTAGGGCGGCGTCGAGCCGTACGGCTGCCAGGAACGCCGGATCCGACGGTGCGGGCAGCAACGTGGTGGCCGCGGCCAGGCCGTGGTGGGCGGCGGACACCCGCAGGTTCAGCAGGGCCGCGCCGCAGCCCACGTGCAGGGCGCGGGCGGAGGGGTCGGCCGCCGGCAGCGCGCGTTCGAAGTCGGCCCGGAGGGCGAGAGTGCGGTCGCCGCGTGAGTACCGGAAGAGCCAGGGCTGGGCGTTGTGCATGGATGGTGCGGCGGTGGCGTCGGCGACGAGGTCGGTCACCACCGTGTCGGTGAGCGTCTGGGCGGACATCTGACCCCCCGCGGATCGGGAACTGTCGATGTCTTTCCAGCATGTATCAAGTGCCGCCGGGACGGTACGGGAGACGGTCCGGGTTTCCGGGGCCTCGCCGGGCGGGGACCGTGGTCGAGGAGCCCGGGACCGGGCATTTGCCCCGGAGTGGCCGCGGACGGTCGCCCCGAGGCGTCCTCAGACGCCTGCCCCCAGGCGGGTGACCAGGTGGTGCCAGGCCTCCTCCAGGCGCTCCACCGGCATGCCGCGCTCGATGGTGAGGTGGTGGACGAGGGCGGCGTCGATGGAGGCCAGCAGCGTGTGCGCGAGCAGCTCCGGATCGCCGGGCACCTTCGCCTGCCGCAGCAGCATCGCGAGGTGGTTGAGACGCAGACGGAGCGCCGGGACGGTGTAGTTGCGCAGCGGGTCGGTCCGGCTGGCCAGGATCAGCGGGTGGTTGTCGCGTTCGTGGCGAAGGACGGCGGGCCCGAAGGCGTGCAGCCGCTCCGCTGCGGGGGCGTCCGGGCCCAGTGGCGGCGGGCCGGAGAGGAAGGCGGCCTGGAGCTGCTTCTCCCGGTGGTCCAGGAGCGCGAGCAGGAGCCCGGCCCGGTCGCCGAAGCGCCGGAAGACGGTTCCCTTGCCCACCCCCGCCGCGGCGGCCACCGACTCCATGGTCAGGTCCGCCGCCCCGCATCCGGTCAGGAGCCGGGAAGCGGCGTCCAGCAGGAGCGTGCGGTTGCGTGCTGCGTCCGCCCGCAGCTGCGGGGGTTCGTCGATCGGGGCGAGCGGGAGATGCGTCCGCACTTCTCCCGGTTCGGGCAGCCTCGGCGTCGGAGGAGTGGCGGAGCCGGTCATGTCCTCAGCGTAACGCCCGGAAGCGACAAGTGGACCGCGGTCCGCTTAGGTGGTACAACTTTAAACGGACCACGGTCCGCTTGATACGGCTCATTCGACGTATTCGATGTACCTGCCTCTCCGCCTCCCGGGAGTTACCCATGTCCGTACGCATCCTCGCGCTCGTCGGCAGCCTCCGCGCCGGTTCGCACAACCGCCAGCTCGCCGAAGCCGCCGCCAAGCACGCCCCTGAGGGCGCCGAGATCGAGCTGTTCGAGGGCCTGGCCGAGGTGCCCTTCTACAACGAGGACATCGACGTCGAGGGAAGCGTCCCCGCCGCTGCCGCCCGGCTGCGTGAGACGGCGGCGAACGCCGACGCGTTCCTGCTCTTCTCGCCCGAGTACAACGGCACCATGCCGGCCGTCCTGAAGAACGCCATCGACTGGCTGTCCCGCCCGTTCGGCACCGGCGCCATCTCCGGCAAGCCGGTCGCCGTGGTCGGCACCGCCTTCGGTCAGTACGGCGGCGTCTGGGCGCAGGACGACGCCCGCAAGTCCGCCGGCATCGCGGGTGCCACGGTCCTGGAGGACGTCCAGCTGTCCATCCCCGGCTCCGTGACGCGCTTCGCGGAGACCCACCCGGCCGACGACGCCGAGGTCGTCACCGCCCTCACCGACGTGATCGGCAAGGTGCGCTCGGCCGCTTCCGTGGCTGCCTGACCTTGCTGTTTCAGCTCTGATTCATCCGCGCGCGGCCGCGGGGTGGGCAGGACGCCCCCACGCAGCCGCGCGCAGTGCTGTTCCAGAGGGGCTGCGCTTCCTCACTCCCCGGGGTCGCCGCCTTGCCGCTGGGCGCCCCGTACGGCATGGCCCCGACCCCGGGTCAGGGCCAGACCAGGCAGTACGCCTGATGCCCCGCGTCGTGCAGCCGGTGCGAGAAGTCCTGCCACTCGTGCAGGAGTTGATAGACGTTGAACGCGTCGCGCGGGCCGCCGCGGTCCGGGACCGTGGACCAGATGAACGCCGCGGCACCCACCGACTCCTCGCCGACGCCGCGCAGCGGGTCGACGACCGTCATCGGAAGCTTGACCACCGCGTAGTCGGGGTGCAGCACCACCAGTTCGAGCGGCGGGACCCTGTGCAGGGGTACGCCCTGAATTCCGGTGAGAACCATCGCCGCCACCGTCTCCGGCTTGATCTTGGTGAACATGCCGCCCATGCCCAGCTCGTCACCGCCGAGCTCCTCGGGGCGCATCGAAATCGGCACGCGTGCCGCGGTGGCCCCGTCGGGGGCACCGAAGTACTTGTAGGTCACCCCCACCCGGCCACCACTCCTGCTTCCGGCTTCACCATGCTGCGCCCCACCGGCCCGTATGCCTTGCTCGCGCTCCGCATCACGCCGGTGCCGACCCCGCCGGGCAGGCTCGGGCCCCAGGCCGTCGGTCCCTTCGCCCACTCCGCCACCGCGATGCATATCTCATCCACCCGACTACTACTTAGGAGACACAGCCCCCGCCGCGCAACCCGATCATCGTGTCAGTGACCTCCCCCACGGGCGTGCGGTGAAACACCTGTCCGCAAGACCGTCCGTGGCTCTGACACCATGGCTTGTGTGAGCTTTCCCTATGACGCCCCAGTTTCGCAGACGCTTTTCGACCGCGCGTCCCTCGTGACGCCCGGCGGCGTGAACTCTCCCGTACGTGCCTTCCGGGCCGTGGGCGGTACGCCCCGCTTCATGGTGTCCGGCAGCGGCCCGTACCTCACCGACGCCGACGGCCGTGAGTACGTCGACCTCGTGTGCTCGTGGGGGCCGATGATCCTCGGCCACTCCCACCCGGAGGTCATCGCCGCAGTCCAGGAGGCCGTCGCCCGCGGCACCTCGTTCGGTACGCCCGGTGAGGGCGAGGTCGCGCTCGCCGAGGAGATCGTGGCCCGGGTCGAGCCCGTGGAGCAGGTGCGGCTGGTGTCGTCCGGCACCGAGGCGACCATGTCCGCGATCCGCCTCGCCCGCGGATTCACCGGCCGGGCCAAGGTGGTGAAGTTCGCCGGCTGCTACCACGGCCACGTCGACGCGCTGCTCGCCGCCGCCGGTTCCGGGGTCGCGACCTTCGGCCTCCCGGACACCCCGGGGGTCACCGGTGCGCAGGCCGGCGACACGATCGTGCTGCCGTACAACGACCTGGAGGCCGTCCGCGAGGCGTTCGCCGCGCACCCCGGCGAGATCGCCTGTGTGATCACCGAGGCATCGCCGGGCAACATGGGTGTCGTGCCCCCGCTGGACGGTTTCAACGCCGGGCTCAAGGAGCTGTGCGCCGCGAACGGTGCGCTCTACATCTCCGACGAGGTCATGACCGGGTTCCGTACGTCGAAGGCCGGCTGGTTCGGCGTCGACGGGGTGCGGCCCGACCTGATGACCTTCGGCAAGGTCATGGGCGGCGGCTTCCCGGCCGCGGCCTTCGGCGGGCGTGCGGACGTGATGGCCCACCTCGCCCCGGCCGGTCCCGTCTACCAGGCGGGCACCCTTTCCGGGAACCCGATCGCCACCGCCGCCGGTCTCGCCCAGCTGCGGCTGCTCGACGACGCGGCGTACGCCAAGGTGGACGCGGTCTCCGCGGAGATCCGCGGCCTGGTCAGCGAGGCGCTGGCCAAGGAGGGCGTGGCGCACACCGTGCAGGCGGCGAGCAACATGTTCTCCGTCTTCTTCACCGACCGCCCGGTGCGGAACTACGAGGACGCCAAGCAGCAGGAAGCTTTCCGCTTCACGGCCTTCTTCCACTCGCTGCTGTCGCAGGGCGTCTACCTGCCGCCGTCGGCCTTCGAGTCCTGGTTCGTCTCCACCGCCCACGACACGCAGGCCGTCGAGCGCATCGCCGCCGCCCTGCCCGCCGCCGCCCGCGCCGCCTCGGAGGCCATCGCATGAGCGAGAACGGAAGCGGTGAGCAGGAAGCCGGAGCCCGCAAGGGCAAGAACGGCAAGGACATCACCGTCGTCCATCTGATGCGGCACGGCGAGGTGCACAACCCGGAGGGCGTGCTCTACGGGCGCCGCCCCGGCTACCACCTCTCCGAGCTCGGCCGGCAGATGGCCGACCGGGTCGCCGAGCACCTGGCCGGCCGTGACATCACCCATGTCGTCGCCTCGCCGCTGGAGCGCGCCCAGGAGACGGCCACCCCGATCGCCAAGACGCACGGCCTGGACCTGGCCACCGACGGGCGGCTCATCGAGGCGGCCAACGTCTTCGAGGGCAAGACCTTCGGCGTCGGCGACGGCGCGCTGCGCAAGCCGGACAACTGGAAGCACCTGACGAACCCGTTCCGCCCGTCGTGGGGCGAGCCGTACATCGAGCAGGTCGTACGGATGATGGGCGCACTGGACGCGGCGCGCGACGCCGCCCGTGGCCACGAGGCGGTGTGCGTCAGCCACCAGCTGCCGATCTGGATCGTGCGCAGCTTCGTCGAGCGGCGGCGGCTGTGGCACGACCCGCGCAAGCGGCAGTGCACCCTCGCCTCGCTGACCAGCTTCACGTACCAGGGCGACAAGATCGTGTCGGTCGGGTACTCGGAGCCGGCGCGGGACCTGGTGCCGGCGCATCTTCTGGCCGGGGCGAAGCCGGTGAAGGGGAAGTCGAAGGCGTTCGGCGCGTAGCCGGCCCATGGGCCGGCGGGGGCGGCGCGGGATGCGGGGGTCCCGGGCCCGGTCGCCGGGTGCCGGTTTGTTCCTGGCCGATGTTTTGTCCTCGATCGCCGGACGGGCTTGATTTTCGCCCGTCCGGCGATTCGTTCGCGGACCACGATGGCGGTCGAGCGCTGCTCCCGCCCTGTCTCGTCCTGCCTCGCCCCGTCCCGCCTGCTAGGTCATGTGTTCGGTCATGGCTGGGGCCTGGTCACGCAAAGAATTGTGTGTTAATCAGCGGAACCCCTTGGCTGATTTCGCCATCTAACCCATCGCCAGTTTGTATGGACTTAAGGCAAAACGACCGCAGATGGGGTAATCATGCGCGACATCAGCCGAAGGGGTCTGCTCGGAGCCGGGCTTGGAGCCGCCGCCGCCGTCGGGGTTGCGGGCTGCGGCACCTTCGGCTCTTCCGGCTCTTCCGGCACGAGTCGGTCGGGAACCACGGGGGAGAAGGGGTCCGACGGGAACACTCGTGGAACCGGGCCCGCGAAGAAGGACGTGCGCGAGATCGGGGACGGTTCCACCGCCGACACCGGAAAGCAGCCGCACCAGCCCGCCAAGCCGGTGCCGCTCGAACCCGGCGAGACCCCGCCGCAGTTCGTGATCTTCTCCTGGGACGGCGCGGGCGAGGTCGGCAACGGACTCTTCCCGCGCTTTCTGGAACTCGCCAAGGATCATGACGCGGCGATGACCTTCTTCCTGTCGGGGCTCTATCTGCTGCCCGAGTCGAAGAAGTCCATGTACCGGCCGCCCAACAACCCCGTCGGCGCCTCCGACATCGGTTATCTCACCGATGCCCACATCAAGGAGACGCTGAAGAACGTCCGGCAGGCCTGGCTCGACGGGCACGAGATAGGCACCCACTTCAACGGGCATTTCTGCAGCGGCTCCGGATCGGTCGCGAACTGGTCGTCCGAGCAGTGGCGGAACGAAATCGATCAAGCGGTCTCGTTCGTCACCGAATGGCGCACGAACACCGGCTGGACCGACCTCGACCCGCTGCCTTTCGACTACCGCAAGGAACTGGTCGGCGGCCGCGCCCCCTGTCTGCTCGGCCAGGAGAATCTGCTGCCGACGGCGCGCAAGCTCGGCTGGCGCTACGACGCCAGCTCGCCCGGCGGCACCCAGGTCTGGCCCAAGCGGCGGGACGGCGTCTGGGACCTGCCGCTCCAGGCCATGCCGTTCCCGGGGCACACCTTCGAGGTCCTCTCGATGGACTACAACATCCTCGCCAACCAGTCGCTGAATTCGACCAAGGGCATGCCCTCGCGGTATCCCGAATGGCGCAAGCAGGCCACCCAGTCGTACCTCGCCGGTTTCAACCGCGCGTACTCCTCGAATCGCGCACCCTTCTACATCGGAAACCACTTCGAGGAGTGGAACGGCGGCATATACATGGACGCCGTCGAGGAAGTGCTGAAGAAAGTCGCGGGGAAGCCGGATGTGCGCCTCGTCTCCTTCCGGCAGTTCGTCGACTGGCTCGACGTCCAGACCCCGGCAGTACTCGACAAGCTCCGCACACTGGAGGTCGGACAGTCGCCCGAAGGCGGCTGGAACGCCTTCTTTAAACAAGCCTGACAACGGGCTTTACGGGCACCGAGGGGGGTGCCCGAGATCGCCGGAACCGCCATGCGAAACTTTTCACATGAGCTATGGCCGCGCACCTCGACGCCGCTTCACCCTGCTCGCCGCCCCCGCTGCGGTCGCCGCCCTCGCCCTCACGCTGACCGCGTGCGGCGGGGACGGCAACAAGGCCGGCGGCGGTGGCAACACGAACTTCGTCACGGGCAGTGGCGGCATTTCCACCGTGGACAAGGGCGACCGCAAGGCCGCCCCGAAGCTGGACGGCGAGACCCTCGACGGCAAGCAGCTCGACGTCGCCGACTACAAGGGCAAGGTCGTCGTGCTGAACATGTGGGGCTCGTGGTGCGGTCCCTGCCGGCTTGAGGCGCAGTACTTCTCCCGGGTCGCGAGGGAGATGAAGGACAAGGACGTCCAGTTCGTCGGGATCAACACCCGGGACCCCCAGAAGGGCCCCGCGGTGAGTTTCGAGAAGGACTACGGAGTCCCGTACCCGAGCCTCTTCGACCCGACCGGCAAGCTCATGCTCCGCTTCCCCAAGGGCACGCTGAACCCGCAGGCCATTCCGTCGACCGTGGTGCTGGACCGGGACGGGAAGATCGCCGCCCGCTCGCTGGCCGCGCTCGACTCCGAGCAGCTGCACAAGATGATCGACCCGCTGATCGCGGAGAAGTGACCAGGTGATCGCCCTCGCCGTCGCCGGCCAGAACGAGACCGTGATGAGCGGGGCCCTGCTGGTCGCCCTGCCCCTGGCCGTGCTCGCCGGGCTGGTCTCGTTCTTCTCGCCGTGCGTCCTGCCGCTCGTGCCCGGCTACCTCAGTTACGTCACCGGGGTCAGTGGCACGGACCTGGCGCAGGCCCGGCGCGGGCGGATGGTCGCGGGGGCCTCGCTCTTCGTGCTCGGCTTCACCGCGGTGTTCGTCTCCGGCGGCGCGCTCTTCGGCTTCTTCGGCCAGACCCTTCAGGCGCACAGCGAGGTGCTCACCAAGGTCCTCGGCGTGCTGATGATCCTGATGGGGATCTTCTTCATGGGCCTGATGCCCTGGATGACGCAGCGTGAGTTCCGTATCCACAAGAGGCCGGTGACCGGGCTGGTGGGCGCACCCGTGCTAGGCGCCCTCTTCGGGATCGGCTGGACACCGTGCCTGGGCCCCACGCTCAGCTCGGTGAGCATCCTCGCGGTGGAGCAGGGCACCGCCGGACGCGGGGCGATACTGACCGTCGCGTACTGCCTCGGCCTCGGCGTCCCCTTCGTGCTCGCCGCCGTCGCCTTCCGCAAGGCGCTCGGCGCGTTCGGCTGGGTCAAACGGCACTACGCATGGGTCATGCGCATCGGCGGCGGCATGATGATCGTGACCGGTCTCCTCCTGCTGACCGGTGTGTGGGGCACGATGATGCAGCAATTGCAGGTCTGGTCCAACGGCTTCACGGTGGGGATCTGAGTTCCATGAGCAACACCAAGTCCACCCCCCCCGCTCCGGAGCGCGAGCGCCCGGACGAGTGGGACGGGGAGAACGCCCGCGAACTGGGCGCGGCCGGTTCCCAGCTCTCCACCGCCCCGAGCGAGGAGAGCTCGGCCGGACTGCCGGCCATGGGCGTCATCGGCTGGGCCCGCTGGTTCTGGCGGCAGCTCACCTCGATGCGGGTCGCGCTGATCCTGCTCTTCCTGCTGTCGCTCGGCGCCATCCCCGGCTCGCTGATCCCGCAGAACAGTGTGGACGAGCTGAAGGTGGAGACCTTCAAGAAGGCCCACACCACCGTCTCGCCGATCTACGAGAAGCTCCAGTTCTTCGACGTCTACAGCTCGGTGTGGTTCTCCGCGATCTACATCCTGCTGTTCATCTCGCTCATCGGCTGCATCGTGCCGCGCACCGGCCAGTTCGTGGGCCAGCTGCGCAGCCGCCCGCCGGGCGCCCCCAAGCGCCTGACCAGGCTGCCCGCGTACACCACCTGGCGCACCGGGGCAGAGCCCGAGCAGGTCCGCGAGGCCGCGCTCGCGATGATGCGCAAGCGGCGCTACCGCGCGCACACCGTGGGCGACGCGGTCGCCGCCGAGAAGGGCTATCTGCGCGAGGCCGGGAACCTGGTCTTCCACATCGCCCTGATCGTGATGCTGGTGGCGTTCGCCGTCGGACAGCTCTACAAGTCCGAGGGCGGCAAGCTGGTCGTCGAGGGCGACGGCTTCTCCAACACGCTCACCCAGTACGACGACTTCAAGTCCGGTTCGCTCTTCGACACCGACTCGTTCGCCCCGTTCAGCTTCAAGCTCGACAACTTCGTCGGCACGTACGAGCGCAGCGGCCCCCAGCGAGGTACGCCCAGGACCTACGAGGCCCGTGTGACGTACGAGAAGGGCGCGTACGGCAAGTCGCAGAAGGCCGTCATCAGGGTCAACGAGCCCCTCGTCATCGACGGCACCAAGGTCTACCTCAACGCGCACGGCTACGCGCCGATCGTCTCCGTCAAGGACGGCAAGGGCAAGGAGGTCTACCGGAGCGCGGTGCCGCTGCTGCCCATCGACAACAACGTCACCTCGTCCGGTGCGATCAAGGTCTTCGACGGCTACCGCGACAAGAACGGCAAGAAGACCCAGCTGGGCTTCCAGGCGTTCTTCGTGCCGACCTTCGCGGGCAACGGCAAGGGCACGATGTTCTCGCAGTTCCCGGCCGCCGACATGCCCGTACTGGCACTCAACGGCTTCCACGGCTACCTCGGCCCCGACTCCGGGCTGGCGCAGAACGTGTACCAGCTGGACAAGTCCAAGATGACGGAGTTCAAGGACGCCGACGGCAAGCAGCTCAAGCAGCGGCTGCTGGTCGGCGAGACGATGAAGCTCCCCGACGGCGCGGGCTCCATCACCTTCGAGGGCGTCCAGGAGTGGGCCAGCTTCCAGATCACGGAGCAGCCGGCCAGCGGCTGGGCGCTCGCCGGGGCCGTCGCCGCCATCGCCGGACTCGCGGGCTCGCTGTTCATCCAGCGGCGCCGGGTCTGGGTGCGGGCGGTACGCGGCGCCGACGGCGTCACGGTCGTCGAAATGGCGGGTCTCGGCCGCAGCGAGTCCGCGAAGCTTCCCGAGGAGCTGGCCGACCTCGCGGGCACGCTCATCGAATCGGCACCCCCCAAGCCGGACGCCGAGCCCGGAATCGAGTCCGGCACCGAGTCCGATTCATCCCCCGAACCCGAACCCGATTCCGGATCCGACTCCGTCGAAGAATCCTCCGAAGAACCTGCCGAAGGGGCTGAGAAGTGAATCTCGCCGCCGCAACCAACGAGAACCTGGCGCACACCAGCAATGTGCTGATCTATTCGTCGATGGCCGTCTACACCCTGGCCTTCTTCGCCTACATCGCTGAATGGGTGTTCGGCAGCCGCAGCAAGGTCGGCCGCACCGCCGCCGCGCTGACCGGGGCCGGGGCCGAGGGCGCCGACGCCGCAGGCTCGGTGAAGGTGCAGGTCGCGCAGCAGGGCGGCGGCACCGCCGTGCTGGACCGCCCGAAGATCATCACGCGCGCGGCGGCCGGAACCCGTGACGTACCGGACGGGCCCGGCGCGGCCGGCGGCACGTTCAAGGGCGACCTCTACGGGCGGATGGCGGTCTCCATGACCGCGCTCGCCTTCCTCGTCGAGGCCGGCGGGGTCGTCGCCCGCGCGCTGTCCGTGCAGCGTGCCCCCTGGGGCAACATGTACGAGTTCTCCATCACCTTCTCCACGGTGGCGGTCGGCGCGTACCTGGTCCTCCTCGCGCTGAAGAAGAACGTCCGCTGGATGGGGCTGCTCCTGGTCACCACCGTCCTGCTGGACCTCGGCATCGCGACCACGTGGCTCTACACCGACAGCGACCAGCTGGTGCCCGCGCTCCACTCGTACTGGCTGTGGATCCACGTCTCCACCGCCATCCTGTGCGGCGCCGTCTTCTACATCGGCGCGGCCGGCACCCTGATGTACCTTTTCCGCGACAGTTACGAGAACAAGCTCGCCAAGGGCGTGCAGCCCGGCTCGTTCGCACAGTCCGTGCTCTCCCGGCTGCCCGCCGCCGCGACGCTCGACAAGTTCTCGTACCGCATCAACGCCGCCGTCTTCCCGCTGTGGACGTTCACGATCATCGCGGGCGCCATCTGGGCGGGCGACGCCTGGGGCCGCTACTGGGGCTGGGACCCCAAGGAGGTCTGGTCCTTCATCACCTGGGTCGCGTACGCCTGCTACCTGCACGCCCGCGCCACCGCCGGCTGGAAGGGCCGCAAAGCCGCCTACCTGGCGCTGATCGCCTTCGGCTGCTGGCTCTTCAACTACTACGGCGTGAACATCTTCGTCACCGGCAAGCACTCCTACGCCGGCGTCTGACCCGTTCCCCGTACGGGTGCGGATCCCGCGCCCGAGGGCCACGCTGGAACCATGACCGACGCGACCGAGGTCATCGAGCCCGGAACCAGCGAGACCCACGGTGACCTGCACACTCTGAGGTTCACGCTACGGCTGCCCCACCCCGTTCCGCGGGTGTGGGCAGCCGTTGCCAGTTCCGGGGGGCTGGTCGGCTGGCTCGCCGCCGCCGACCCCTTCGAGCCGCGCATCGGCGGGGCGATCACGCTTCGCTGGCTCAACACCGGCCAGGACGGGCAGGCCACGGTCGCCTCCGGCACCGTCACCGCCTGGGACGTCGAGCGGGTCGCCGAGTACACCCTCGAAGGGCTCCACGGCCGCATCCGCTTCCACCTGGAGCCACCGCGCGGCGACCATGTGCTGCTGCGGTTCACCAACGAGTTCCGGGGCGACGACGAACTGCGCCTGGACTGTCTGGCCGGCTGGCACGACCATTTCGGCTACCTCGTGGACGCGCTGGACGGGTACCCCGCCGACTGGTCGAAGTGGACCCCGCTCCGGTGGGCCGGGCTGCGTGAGGAGTACGTGGCGGCCGAGCGGTGACCGGTCACGGCGCCGAGGACGGCGGCAGGCACTTCGGGTCCGGTGGCCCGCCCTCCGGCCAGGCGATCGCCACGAACCGCTGACGGGCGTCCTCGGGCGCCAGCTCCACCACCGGAACCGCCTTGTTGTACGGGTTGCCGTGGTTGTCCAGGCAGATCCAGCCACCGGCCCCCGACACCTTCAGCGAGCTCTTCACCCGCGGCCACTGCTCGCCCACGTCCGCGAGGAGCGGCAGCCGTGCGTCCTTCGGGGTCGCCTGCCGGACGGCGTGCACCGCCAGGGTCATCGCGTCGTGCGCGACGATGACCTGGCCGTCGGTCAGCGCCCGGTGGTCCGTCGGGCCGATCGGACCGGCCGGCTCCTTCGACACCGTGGCCAGCAGGTCCAGGAAGGCCCGGTAGTCCGCCGGGGAACCGCCCGTCGCGCTCGCGCCCTTCCGCCCGGCCACCCAGGTGTCCGGGTGCGCCAGCGAGGCGTAGCGGACGGTCACCTTCCGGCGCAGTGCGCTCCGGTCGAGCTTCTTGTCGCTGCCGAGGTACGAGCCCTCGTCGCCGGTCAGGACCGTGATCGCGCGACTCTGGCAGCCGCGGGCCCCGAGCGCGTTGATGAACTGCCGCAGCTGGACGTGGCGCCCCGCGAAGAACACCGTCTCCGCGTCCGTGTCGCAGATCAGGTGGGTGATCTGCTGGAAGGTGTTGGCCGTGGTGCCCTCGTCGTTGGGGTCGCCGCGCGAGGTGAACAGCTCCGGCTGGTACCGGGTGCCCTTCACCAGCTCGGTGAAGGCCGCCCGCAGGGTGTCCGTGTAGTGGTCCCCGGTACGGGTGTCCTGCACCAGCAGCGCCCTGTCCGCCCTGACCTGCCCGAAGTGGGCCAGGGCGCGCGCCTCGTCCCGGTTGGTCGGTGAGACCCGTGCCAGGCCGGGGAACGGGTCTCCTTTCGGGCCGTTGGCGATGTCGTCGGCGGTGATCGTGGTGCCGACGACCGCGATGCGCGCGGCGGTCAGCTCCCTGACCGCCGACTTGATCTGCGTACTGCTGGTGGCGACGCCCGAGACGGCCCGCAGGTTGTCCGGGGCCCCGGTCATCGTCTTCAGCCGGTCCACCGCCGGCCGCCACAGCAGGTTGTTCTTCCCGGTGTTGGCGAGCACCAGACGGATCTTCGGCACCTGCTCGTTGGAGAGGCGGTTGGCCCGGTACTGCGCGGCGAACGCGCCCTGCAGCTCCCGCTGCATCTTCGTCTGCATCGCCGCGTTTGTCGACGTCAGCGGCAGCAGCAGCGCGATCGTCGCGTACCGGCCGGACTTGAGGGTGGCGTTCTCCCGGGCGATGGCCGAGGCGACCTCGGTCAGCTTCGAGCGCCCGAAGTCGTAACCGTCGCCGGAGACGCCGACGCACTCGTCGCTGCCCTGCGGCCGTTCGACCCCCTTCGCGCAGGAACGGTCCTCGGGGGCGGTCAGCCGGCCGATGCCGTACCAGCCGGACGTGATCACCAGGGCGCCGGCCAGCACCGAGGTGACGACCTTCTGCCGTGTCGTGTACCAGAGGCGGTAGCGCAGTGGATTACGCATCCGGGCCGCCGTTCCCCCGCTGTCGCCGCTGCCCGCCGCCGTCCGCGTCCGGCTCTCCGGGAGGCATGGACAGCGGACGCCAGGCCCTGATGTCCCGCGGCCAGTGCGTCGCCGCGTCCCACAGCACGCTGTTGCCCGTCGGATGCCGGCCGGACAGTTGCCGCAGTTCGTGCGCCATCTTGTCGATCACCTCTTCGTCCGGCAGGGCCAGTGGGTCGGACAGCAGCCAGATGCCGTGCAGCAGCCGGCGCAGCAGTACATGGAGCTCCGCGACCGCCGGTTCGAGCCCCCTCGGCGCCGCGTTGTCGGCCCGGCCGAGCGCGACCGCGCGCCGCGGATCGGGGCCGGTGTGTCCCCGGACGCGGGGATACGGTGCCGAGGCGATGAAGCGCAGCGATTCGAGCCACTGGGTCACGTCCGGCCCGTCGAACCGCAGCCGCAGATGCCCCACGCACGCCTCCGCGTCGCCCAGCACCAGTTTCTGGTGCAGCAGGTGCGGGACGCTGGGGCGGCGGCCGCCGGGCCCGTACGCCCCGCGCAGCGAGACGTGCACCGCCTGCCACACCGCGTACGAGGGATGGTCGTCGTCCCGGAACCGCAGGCGGTGCAGCAGCAGGGCGCGCAGCAGCGGATCGGCGACGAAGTGGCCGGGCCCGACCGGCCAGTCGTCCGCCCGCAGCGCGTCGCGCATCCGCAGCGCCACGTCCCCGTCCGGCGACCCCCGGCCCAGACGGCTCTCCGCGAGCAGCCGCGCAGACTCCTCGCCGTGCGCGGCGGCCAGCACGGCGAGGAAGTCCAGCCGCTGCCCGGGGCCGGGCAGCAGCCGCGCCAGCAGTTCCTCGGCGACCTGGGCGGGCGCCCGGTCCTCGCGCACCTCCACCGTGCGGTCCAGCAGCGACCCCGGTACCAGCGAGGCGGGCTCCGGCGCCTCGCCCGCCGCCAGCGCCAGCAGCTCGACCGCCAGCGGACGCCCGCCCGTCAGCCGGTGCACACCACGGGCCAGCCCGGCCGGGATACGGCTCGCCCGGTCGTGCCGGTCGAACGCCGAGCGCACCTGCTCCGGGGTGAGCGGGGTCAGCTCCACGGCCAGGATCCCGGCCGTCACCCCCGTGCCCCTGGACCAGTGCGAGCCGTGCGCCACCTCCGGCAGCCGCCGCCGCACCGCATGGCTCAGCCCCTCGTGGTCCCGGACCCGGGACGAGGCGAACACCGCGATCCGGTCGAGCACCCCGGCGGCCCGCTGCCGCAGCAGCGGCTCCACCAGCTGCCGGCCCAGCGGGGTGTGCGCGTTGTCGACGAGCAGCACCGGGCGGCCCCGGCGGGCGCCCCAGGCCAGGCCCCCGTACGCGGCGACCAGGTCGGCGGCGAGCGCGAGCACCAGATGGTCCTCGGCCCGGCGGCGCAGATCGCCGCCGCGCTCGAAGTCGACCGCCAGCTGCCGCAGCCCGGCCCGGCCGTTGCCGCCCGCGTGCGGATAGCTCCCGTACCAGTCGGCCGAGCGCCGCTGGAGGCGGCTGAACGACACCTCCAGGACGGTTTCGACCGTGGCCTCCGCGACCATTCCGGCCATCGGGGCCACCGAGTCGAAGGCGCTGGCGGCCAGCTTCGTCAGCACCTTGGTGACCCAGCCGGTCGCCGCCTCCCCGCGGCCGTCCACGGTCGCCAGCATCGGTCCGAGCGACTGGAGATCCCGCCGCGCCCGGGTCTCGTCCTCGCGGGTCCAGGAGATGGAGGCCACCGCCACCAGCCCGAGGCTCAGCCGGGGGAACTGCACCGGACGGGCGGCGCGCACCTTCGCCGTCAGCTGGGTGGCGAGCTCCGGCAGCGCTCCGGTGACCGGGGTCCAGCCGGGGCCGGCGTCCTCGGGGGCCACGACGGCCTCGCAGTCGACCAGGGCGACCGGGGTGATCTCCCGGTACAGATGGCGCAACTGCTTGAGGACGGCCGTCTTGCCCATGCCGCGCCCGCCGGTCAGCACGGCGACCGGGAGATCGTCGCGGTGCTCGTAGCCGACCCGGGCGGAGTTGTGCGGAGTGAGTCCGGTCAGGCGCGCCGCAAGTCCGTCGTTGCCGAAAATCGCCTCGCGCCCGTACAGCTCTCTCTCCACAGCGCCCCCAGCGTCGACGACCGATCCGATCTGTCACACCGTCAACACAAGGGTATCGCCCAGGTGTTGGAGGGGAGAGAGGAATTTCGAACGATTACCGGCCGCACGGCGGCGGATCAGCCGGCGCCGATGTCCTCGTTCCAGAGCCCGGGGTGCTCGCGTACGAACTCCCGCATGAGCGCGACGCATTCGGCGTCGTCGAGCAGCACGATCTCCACCCCGTGCAGGGCCAGCCAGTCGTGCCCGCCGCTGAACGTCCGCGCCTCCCCGATCACCACCCGCGAGATCCCGAACTGCCGCACGAGGCCGCTGCAGTACCAGCACGGGGAGAGCGTCGTCACCATCGTCGTGCCGCGGTACGAGCGCTGCCGTCCGGCCGCGCGGAACGCCGCGGTCTCCGCGTGCAGGGACGGATCGCCGTCCTGGACACGGCGGTTGTGACCACGGCCGAGCAGGGCGCCGTCCGCTCCGTACAGGGCGGCGCCAACAGGAACGCCGCCCTCGGCAAGACCCGTGCGGGCCTCGGCGAGGGCGGTGGCGAGCATGTCCGCGTCCTTCACGGTCGTGGGAGCTACTCGCCGGAGGCGCTGGGGCTCTCGCCGTTCTCACGGCGCTTCAGCTCCTCCTCGCGGCGGCGCAGGTCCGCCTCCCAGTCCTTGAGGAGCGACTCGTCCTTCTTGTTCTCGTCCTTCAGCGCCTTCAGGAACTCCGGATTGTCGTCCGGAGCCACCCACTGCGAGCGGTGGTTGCGGTGCCATTCGGAGGGCGTACGGCCCCCGGCGGGCGCGTGGCGCATCTTGCCCGCGGCGAGCCACACGATCGGGCCGACGATCCAGAACAGCAGGATGATGAAGACCCAGGCGATCTTCGGCAGGTGCTTGGCCTCGTCCTCGGGGGTGTTCAGGCAGTCGATGAACGCGTAGATCGTCAGCGCCAGAGGCAGGAGATAGATCAGGGCCCGGAACATGATGGAAAGGTCCCCCTGCGGAGAGTTGGCGGGGCTTGTCCCGCCCCGGTTCGGGCCCAGGGTAACCGGTGGCTGTGACATATCACGGCGAGCCGGGTGAACCGGCCGCAGGACGCGGCGGCGACCGGGTCGCGGACCGGCCGGGGTGGGGTCCTCCGGGTGATCGACGACGGTGATGACAAACTGGACCGCATGGCTTACGACGATCTTCGTTCCCTCCTCCGGGCCCTGGAGCGCGAGGGCGAGCTCAAGCGCATCAAGGTTGAGGTCGACCCCTACCTGGAGGTCGGCGAGATCGTCGACCGGGTGAACAAGGCGGGCGGCCCCGCGCTGCTCTTCGAGAACGTCAAGGGGTCCTCGATGCCCCTGGCCATGAACGTCTTCGGGACCGACAAGCGGCTGCTCAAGGCGCTCGGCCTGAAGTCGTACGCCGACATCAGCGACAAGATCGGCGGGCTCCTCAAGCCGGAGCTGCCGCACGGCTTCGTCGGGGTGCGGGAGGCCTTCGGCAAGCTCGGCTCGATGGTGCACGTGCCGCCGAAGAAGGTGAAGCAGGAGAGCGCCCCGGTGCAGGAGGTCGTCCTCACCGGCGACGACGTGGACCTGGACCGACTGCCCGCGCTCTTCACCTGGCCCGAGGACGGCGGCTCCTTCTTCAACCTGGGTCTCACCCACACCAAGCACCCGGAGACCGGCGTACGGAACCTGGGGCTGTACCGGCTCCAGCGGCACGACAAGCGCACCATCGGGATGCACTGGCAGATCCACAAGGACAGCCGCAACCACTACCAGGTCGCCGCCAAGCGGGGCGAGCGGCTGCCGGTCGCCATCGCGTTCGGCGCACCGCCCGCGGTGACGTACGCCTCCACCGCGCCGCTGCCTGGGGACATCGACGAGTACCTCTTCGCCGGGTTCATCCAGGGCAAGCGGATCGAGATGGTCGACTGCAAGACCGTGCCGCTCCAGGTCCCGGCGCAGGCCGAGGTCGTCATCGAGGGGTGGCTGGAGCCCGGGGAGATGCTTCCCGAGGGACCGTTCGGCGACCACACCGGCTTCTACACGCCGCAGGAACCGTTCCCCGCGCTGACCATCGACTGCGTGACCATGCGGAAGCGTCCGCTGCTCCAGTCGATCGTGGTCGGCCGCCCGCCGACCGAGGACGGGCCGCTGGGGCGGGCCACCGAGCGGTTCTTCCTGCCGCTCCTCAAGGTCATCGTGCCGGACATCGTGGACTACCACCTGCCCGAGGCGGGCGGCTTCCACAACTGTGCGATCGTCTCGATCGACAAGAAGTACCCGAAGCACGCCCAGAAGGTGATGAGCGCCGTCTGGGGCGCGCACATGATGTCGCTGACCAAGCTGATCGTGGTCGTGGACTCCGACTGCGACGTCCATGATCTGCACGAGGTGGCCTGGCGGGCGCTCGGCAACACGGACTACGCGCGGGACCTGACCGTCACCGAGGGGCCGGTCGACCATCTCGACCACGCCTCCTACCAGCAGTTCTGGGGCGGCAAGGCGGGCATCGACGCGACGAAGAAGTGGCCCGAGGAGGGCTACACCCGGGACGGGGGCTGGCCGGACATGGTCGAGTCCGATCCTCAGACGGCGGCGAAGGTCGACCGCCGGTGGAAGGAATACGGACTGTGAGCGCCGCCGAAGCAGCACTGGGCTCAGAGCCCGTACAGCCGAACAGCAAGGTCAAGGCGTTCCTGCGGCTCGTGATGATCGAGCACTCGGTCTTCGCGCTGCCGTTCGCGTACATCGCCGCCCTGACCGCGATGTTCCAGGCGGACGGGTCCATCGACTGGGTCACGCTGCTGCTCGTCACCGTCGCGATGGTGGGGCTGCGGACCTTCGCGATGGCCTGCAACCGGATCATCGACCGGGAGATCGACGCCCGTAACCCGCGCACCGCGAGCCGGGAGCTGGTCACCGGGGCGGTCTCGGTGAAGTCCGCGTGGACGGGGGCGCTCTTCGCCGTCGTACTCTTCCTCGGTGCGGCCGCGCTGCTGAACCCGCTCTGTCTGGCGCTCGCACCGGTCGCCGTCGTGCCGATGGTGGTCTATCCGTACGGGAAGCGGTTCACCCACTACCCCCACGCCATCCTCGGCATCGCGCAGGCCATAGGGCCGATCGGCGCCTGGCTGGCGGTGACCGGCAGCTGGTCGTGGGACGCGGTGATCCTCGGTCTCGCGGTGGGCATCTGGATCGGCGGCTTCGACCTGATCTTCGGCTGCCAGGACGTCCAGGCGGACCGGGCGCACGGGGTGCGCTCGGTGCCGGCCCGCTTCGGCATCCCGGCCGCGCTGTGGGGCGCGCGGGTCTGCCACGTGGTGACGACCGGGCTGCTGGTCTGGTTCGGGCTGGCCACCGAGGCCGGGCTGTTCTACTGGATCGGCATGGCGGTCGTCGCCGTCGCGTTCGTGTACGAGCACCGGGTGGTGCGGCCGCACGATCTGTCCCGGCTGAACCGGGCGTTCTTCTCGGTCAACGGGTTCATCGGGATCGCGCTCTTCGCCTGCGCGCTGCTGGATCTGCTGGTGCGGGGCCTGACGGTCTGAGCCGGTTTTGTGCCTGTCGGGCGGCGTGTCGGGGCGTGTCCGTCCGCGTGTGTAACAGGGATGTCTTAGGGATGTATTAGGGGGTGGCCGGGCGGAACGCGTTGCCCGGCCAGGTGGCTCTTGGTGATCAGGAACGCTCGCTCGTACGGACTCGTACCGGGCGACCGGCACCTCCCACCGAACCACCGAACCTGAGGACGAAATGATGCGCGTACGCAAGCTCACCTTCGCAGCACTGGCCGTTGCCGCAGGCCTCTCGCTCACGGCCTGCCAGAACGGCGAGGACGACATGGGGCAGAGCGCCCCGTCGTCCGCGGCCGGAGCGTCCTCCACGAGCGGCGGTTCGGGCTCGGGCGGTTCGGAGCAGGACGGCGCGAAGGACTCCGCCGGGAAGGGCTCCGGCGGGCAGGGCACGGCCGCCGGGACCGGCTCCAATGTGAACGGCAAGGTCGGCAAGTGCCGCACCGACGAGCTGGAGATCACGGCGTCGGACAGCACCATCGACGGCGACACCGACGGGACCGTCGCGGTGCAGCTGAAGAACGGCGGCGGCCGGGACTGCGTGCTCTCCGGGTACGCGGGCGTCGACCTGAAGACCAGCGCGGGATCGCTGTCCGCGGAGCGCACCGGTGAGAAGGCCACCCCGATGACCCTCAAGGACGGGAAGTCGGTGTACTTCGGCATCACCTACCCGGTCAACGAGTCGGGCGGCTCCGGCGTCCGCATCACGGGGCTGGTGGTGACCCCGCCGGACGAGACGAAGTCGGTCACCCTCGACTGGCCGGGCGCCGCCACGCTGCCGGTCACGGACGGCTCCGGCTCCCAGGTGAAGGTCGGCCCGATGGGGAGCGCCGGTCAGGGCGAGGGCTGAGCCGGACGCAAGAGGATCCGACCGCGCGCGGGGCGGCGGAAGACGAACGCCGCCGCCACGCCCGCCGCCAGTCCGAAGAGGTGGCCCTGCCAGCTGACCGAGGTGTTGGCGGGGGAGATCCCCACCAGGATCGACGAGCCCCATACGGCACCTATCGCCAGGCCGGCGCCGATGTCGAGCACTCTGCGGTCGACGAAGCCCCGGACCAGCAGATAGCCGAAGAGGCCGAAGACCAGTCCGGACGCCCCCGCCGTGTTGGATCCGGCCGGTGAGACCAGCCAGACGCCGAGCCCGTCGACCACGATGATCATCGCGGCCACGGCGGCGAACCTGCGGAGGCCGCCGAGCGCGGCGAGGAAGCCGAAGACCAGCAGCGGCACGCTGTTGGAGGCGACATGGCCGAAGCCGAAGTGGATGAAGGACGCGGGCACGACGTCCACCAGCTCGGCGGCCCGGCGGGGCTCGATCCCGAAGGCGTCCAGCGAACGGCCGGTAGCGGCGTCGACGATTTCGAGCAGCCAGAGCAGGGCCACCCAGCCCAGCATCACCTTGGCCGCGGCCCCGGCGCGGCCGCCCGCACTCCACGCCGGTGCGGATCGATCCGGCATCGCGGCCATCGTGCCCCCCGGTAGTCCCTGGTAGTCCCTGCTCCCGTCCCTGGAACGGCCGGGGCACCTTACTCGGTTCCGGTTTCGCACCGCCGGATAGGCTCGGGTGTGTGGATTCCGGTACTTCAGTGAGTCAGCACCAGCGGCAGCCTTGGATTGTCGGGGTTTCAGGCGCTTCGGGCACCCCATTCGCCGCCGCCGTGCTGCGCGGTCTGCTGGCCGCCGGGGAGAGCGTCGATCTGGTGGTGAGCCGGGCCTCCCGGCTGACCCTGCTGGACGAGACCGGAATCGCGTTCCGCGACGGGCACTGGCAGGAGGATCTGCGCGGCTGGCTGGCGCGCGGGGCGGACGGGAAGCCGCACACCTTCGACGTGGACGTCGAGAACGTACGGCACTGGGCGGCCGGCGATCTCGCGGCGGGACCGTCCTCGGGTTCGTACCCGGCGAAGGGGATGCTGATCGTCCCGGCCTCGACGGCCTGTGTGGCCGGAGTGGCGCTCGGGCTCTCGAAGGATCTGCTCCAGCGGGCCGCGAGCGTGACGCTCAAGGAGCGGCGGAAGCTGGTCGTCACGGTGCGGGAGACTCCGCTGAACGGGCAGACGCTGAAACATCTGGTGAGCCTGGACGAGGCGGGCGCCGTGGTGCTGCCCGCCTCTCCGGCGTTCTACGCGGGGGCGACGCACATCCAGGATCTGGTGGACTTCGTCGCCGGGCGGGTACTGGACGCGGCGGGGGTGCCGCACGACCTGTACCGCCGGTGGGAGGGAGAGCTCGGTGGCGGCTCCCGTGACTCCCGTGGCTGAGGCTGTGGTCAGCGCTTCTTCATGGCGCGCGGCTTACGGGTCCGGTCGACCCGGTGCGCGGCGGCGGGCTGGTGGGCACGCGAGCGGTTGGCCAGGTCCTGCAGCTCGCGCATTCGGGCGTAGGCCATCTCGATCGTGTACACGGTGGTTTCACTCCTGAAGATTCGAAAGCATTTTTTGGGTGTTCGGAAAGATTTGCAGGCGATGAAGCCTGCATGCCTTAGATTCTACACGTAGACTCGCGATACTGCTGAACAATGGAAGGTTTCAGTCACATGGACGCGGTGGACAGGCAGCTCATCCAGGCCCTCAGGGAGAACGGCAGGGCCTCGTACGCCGAGCTGGGGCGGCTCGTCGGGCTCTCCGGGCCCAGCGTCACCGACCGCATCAACCGGCTGGAAAGCGCCGGTGTCATCACCGGCTACCGCGCCACCGTCGACGCCGCGTCCCTGGGGCTCGGGGTCACGGCCCTGATCGGCATCTCGCTCTCCGACGCGGCCGACCACGAGGACGTGGCGCGCCGGCTGAAGGACCTCGCGGAGATCGAGGACGCCTGGTTCATCGCGGGCGACGACTCGTACATGCTCAAGGTGCGCGTCGGTGACGTGGACGGGCTGGAGAAGACCATCCGCCGGCTCAGCGGTACGCGGGGCGTCTCGCGCACCCGGACCACGATCGTGCTCTCCACCAAGTGGGAGAACCGGGTCGGGGAACTTCCCGAGGAGTCGTAGGCGTAACGTGGTGGAGCCCCCGGGAGACCGGGGGTTACGCCCGGTATCAACGGTCACCGGGAAACGCACGGCACTACGCACAGCACGTGGACAACTGGGAGGCAGCCGCATGGACGTCGGGCTCAAGCGCGAGCTGGAGGAGAAGGTCCGCGCAGGAGAGCGGCTGACCCGGGAGGACGGCATCGCCCTCTACGAGTCGGACGACCTGGCCTGGCTCGGCGGCCTGGCGCACGAGGTGCGGACGCAGCTGAACGGCGACGTCGTGCACTTCAACGTCAACCGGCACCTCAACATGACCAATGTGTGCACGGCGTCGTGCGCCTATTGCTCGTTCCAGCGCAAGCCGGGCGAGAAGGACGCGTACACGATGCGCATCGAGGAGGCCGTCCGCCTCGCGAAGGCGATGGAGGGCGAGAACCTCACCGAGCTGCACATCGTCAACGGCCTGCACCCCACCCTGCCGTGGCGCTACTACCCGCGCTCGCTCTCCGCCCTGAAGGAAGCGCTCCCCCAGGTCTCCCTCAAGGCGTTCACCGCCACCGAGATCCACCACTTCGAGACCATCTCCGGGCTCTCCGCCTCCGAGATCCTGGACGAGCTGATCGAGGCCGGTCTGGAGTCGCTGACCGGCGGCGGCGCGGAGATCTTCGACTGGGAGGTCCGCCAGCACATCGTGGACCACGCCACCCACTGGGAGGACTGGTCGCGGATCCACCGCCTGGCGCACGAGAAGGGGCTCAAGACCCCGGCGACCATGCTGTACGGGCACATCGAGGAGCCCCGGCACCGTGTCGACCACGTGCTGCGGCTGCGTGAGCTCCAGGACGAGACCAACGGCTTCCAGGTCTTCATCCCGCTGCGCTACCAGCACGACTTCGTGGACATGAAGGACGGCAAGGTCCGCAACAAGCTCCAGGCGCGCACGACGATGGCGACCGGCGCCGAGGCGTTGAAGACCTTCGCGGTCTCGCGGCTGCTCTTCGACAACGTCCCGCACGTCAAGGTCTTCTGGGTGATGCACGGCGTGCAGACCGCCCAGCTCGCGCTCCAGCACGGCGCGGACGACATGGACGGCTCGGTCGTCGAGTACAAGATCACGCACGACGCGGACAACTACGGCACGCCGAACAAGCTCGGCCGCGAGGATCTGCTGGACCTGATCCGTGACGCGGGCTTCCGTCCCGTCGAGCGCAACACCCGGTACGAGATCATCCGCGAGTACCCGGGCCCGGACGCCGGACGGCGCGAGTCGCCGCAGCCGATGCGCGTCTGACCCACCGGTCCCCAGCAGTGCAGAAGTACGGGAGCCCCGGCCGCCAGAGCTCACGCCCGGCCGGGGCTTTCTCGCGTGCTGGACAGGGCTTGAGGCGGCGGAACGGTAATAGCTACTCTGCGCTTATGGCGCTTACATTTGAGCTGGATCCCGAGATCGACGGCACGCTGCGGGACGGGATCGCCGGGCTGTGGACCGATGTCTCCAACGCGGGCGGCGCGGTCGGCTTCGTACCGCCCGTCACGGATGACGACGTCCGGCCCGAGCTCGCCAAGCATCTGGCCGCCATGACCGAGGGGCGCACCCGCCTGCTGATCGGCCGCGACGAGCACGGCGCCGTCGCCGCCACGGCCTTCCTCGCCCTCAACACCCACCGGCTGATGACCCACTGGCTCTGGCTCTACACGGTGATGGTCCACCCGCGCCACCAGGGCAGGGGCTACGGGCGCGACCTGATGGAAGCGGCCGCGCGGGCGGCCCGCGGGATCGACGGGATCGAGGCCGTCCGGCTCACCTGCCGCGGCGGCACCGGCGTCGACCGGTTCTACGCCTCGTGCGGGTACAAGGAGGTCGGGCGGGTGCCGGACGCGATCCGGGTGGCCGACGGGGACGACCGCGACGACATCGTCATGCTGCTGCCGCTCGGCCTCTGAAGCGCGCCCCGCCCCTTTGGCGGAGCCCTGCGAACTGATCGATTCCGGGGCATGCTTCACTGGTCGGGCAGGATCGAAGGACCGTCACACGTCGAGAGAGGGGCCAACTGTGTCCGCTGCCAAGCCGAGCGCGACCATTCGGTACACCGCGATGCGCCTCAGCATCTTCGTCGGCTGCTTCGTCGTCGCCGCCGTGGCCGTCCACTTCGGCCTGCTGCCCTCCGGGACGAACGGTTCCAATGTCGTCTGGGTGATCCTGCTGGCCCTGGTCCTGTCCGCGCCGCTCAGCTACGTGCTGCTGCGCAAGCAGCGCGACGAGATGTCCGAGCAGATCGTGTCCAAGGTCGACCGCGCCAAGGAGCGCCTCGAGGCGAACCGCACCCGCGAGGACCACGTCACCCCCTGACGGCCGCGGCGCCGCGAAGGTTCCGCAGGGGCTGCGTAACCTTCCTCACAGCCGCATGGTTTCCGTTCGAAACCCCAGCGCCGGAGCATCCGCTCCTGTACTGGGGTTTTGTCGTTCCCGCCGGGGTTCGGGGCGCGGTGACGGCACCGGTGCGGGGCCATCGGGGTCAAAGAAGAGCTTTGAGCTTCTCAAAGTTCAAGTGTTAACGTGTTCGGCATGAAGACAGCAGTGCGCCATCGATTCGCCGCGAGCGTCCCGCTCGTGGAGCGCCTGCATGTCGATCTCTGCCGCTGTATGTCCGCGGTCTGTTGCCGCAACGTCTGAACCGGCACCATGCAGCGGCGCCGCCCCTGACGCGGGCGCCGCACCCGTCCCCCCGCACGGCCGTCCCCGTGCGCCCCGATGCGTCACATCTGGAGTGTGTCCGTGTCCGCGAACCCCGCGTCCACCGCCGCCGGCAGTCGGTCCGGCTCCGGTTTCCGCATACCCAAGGTCCCGTTCTGGGCCCAGATAGTCGCCGGTCTCGTCCTCGGTGTCGTACTCGGCTGGATCACGCGTACGTACGACATCGGCTGGCTCTACACCACGCTCGACAAGGTCGGCCACATCTTCGTCCAGCTGCTGAAGCTGGCCGTCGCGCCCCTCGTCTTCTTCGCGATCCTGGTGTCGATCACCAACCTGCGCAAGGTCAACAACGCCGCCCGGCTGGCCACCCGCACCCTGCTCTGGTTCATGATCACCTCTCTGATCGCGGTCGCCATCGGCCTCGCGATCGGCCTGATCACCAACCCCGGCTCCGGAACGGGGCTCACGCCGAAGGACGGCAAGCTGCCGGAGCACGCGGGCTCCTGGCTCGACTTCCTCACCGGCATCATCCCGGACAACGTGATCACTCCGTTCACCGAGCTGAACGTGCTCCAGATCGTCTTCATGGCCGCCGTCGCCGGTATCGCCGCGCTCCAGCTCGGCGAGAAGGCCCAGCCGATCCTCACCCTCAGCGAGTCCGTCCTGGAGCTCCTCCAGAAGGCCCTGTGGTGGGTCATCCGCCTCGCCCCTCTCGGCACCGTCGGCCTCATCGGCTACGCGATCGCCGACTACGGCTGGGACCTGATCGGCAAGTACGCCACGTTCACCGCCGACGTCTACATCGGCTGCGCGCTGGTGCTGTTCGGCGTGTACCCGCTGCTGCTCGCCACGGTCGCCAAGCTCAGCCCGGTGCAGTTCTTCAAGGGCGCCTGGCCGGCCATCCAGCTGGCCTTCGTCTCCCGCTCCTCGGTCGGCACCATGCCGGTCACCCAGAAGGTCACCGAGCGCCTCGGCGTCCCGAAGGAGTACGCCTCCTTCTCCGTCCCGTTCGGCGCCACCACCAAGATGGACGGCTGCGCCGCGATCTACCCGGCGCTGGCGGCGATCTTCATCGCGCAGATCTTCGACGTCCAGCTGGGTGTCGGTGACTACATCCTGATCGCGTTCGTCTCGGTGATCGGTTCGGCGGCCACCGCCGGTCTCACCGGTGCGACGGTCATGCTGACCCTCACGCTGTCGACCCTGGGCCTCCCGCTGGAGGGCGTCGGTCTGCTCATGGCCATCGACCCGATCCTGGACATGATGCGCACGGCCACCAACGTGGCGGGCCAGGCGCTGGTCCCGGTGATCGTCTCGGCCCGCGAGAAGATCCTCGACCACGACGCGTACAACTCGGCCACGTCCTCCCCGGTCGACGACGAGGTGCGCGAGAGCGAGCCGCAGAAGGTGGCGGTCGCCGCGTAACCACGCGCACGCCCGGCACACAGGAGCGCCCCCGGTCCGCCTCGCGGCAGGACCGGGGGCTCCTGTGCCGTACCGGCCCGCGTGCGGCCCCGCGGGCTCCGCCGCGTACGACGGGGCAGGGGCTCGCGCCGTACCCTTACCGGGGAGTGGCACACGGGGGTGGGAGGAAGTCGACGTGGGTGCTGTGAAGAGCAAACGGATGCCGCGGGCCGTGCGTGAGCAGCAGATGATGGACGCCGCCGTGCAGACCTTCGGGCAGCGTGGTTACCGGGCCGCCTCGATGGACGAGATCGCCGAGCTGGCGGGGGTGTCCAAGCCGCTCGTCTATCTGTATCTCAACTCCAAGGAAGAGCTCTTCACCGCCTGCATCAGGCGCGAGGCGAAAGCCCTGGTCGGAGCGGTGCGGGCGGGGGCGGAGCCGGGGCTGCCGGCCGATCGGCAACTGTGGTCCGGACTGCGGGCGTTCTTCACGCACACGGCGGAGCACCCGGACGGCTGGGCGGTGCTGCACCGTCAGGCGCGTACGCACGGGGAGCCGTTCGCCAACGAGGTGACGGCGATGCGGGACGAGCTCGTTGCTTTCGTGACGGAGCTGATCGGGGCCGCGGCGCGCGAGGCGCACCACGACCCGGCGCTGCCCGACCGCGATGTGTCGGGGCTCGCGCAGGCGCTCGTGGGGGCCGCGGAGTCGCTCGCCGGGTGGGCGAACGAGACCCCGGGCGTCTCGGCGAAGGAGGCCGCGGCCACCCTGATGAACTTCTCCTGGGCGGGGCTGGAGAACCTTATGAACGGCCGTCCCTGGCAGTCGCCGGGCCCGGCCGCGGACCGTCCCCGCCGAGGATCCGGCCGGTGAGGTGGACGCGGCCGGTGCCGCGCAACTGGAAGCCGGTGGCGTCCGCCGCGTAGGTGACGGTGGCGGGCAGCAGGACGGGGGCCCTGAAGTCGGCCCGCGTGACAGCTGCCCGTACAAGTGACACGTTCAGATTCGGCATGGGTTCACATCCCCGCCGGGGCGCTGGCCCACTTGAGCGGGGACGTGACACTTGCCCGTACAAGTGACACGTTCGGATTCGGCATGGGTGTCACGCCCCCAGCAAGCTCTGGCCGCGGACCCGTACGACCTGGCCGTTGACGGCGGTCGAGGCGGGCTGGGCGAACCAGGCGGTGGTCTCGGCGACATCGACCGGGAGGCCGCCCTGCGCGAGGGAGTTCATCCGGCGGCCCGCCTCGCGGATGAAGAGGGGGACGGCCGCAGTCATTTTCGTCTCGATGAAGCCGGGGGCCACCGCGTTGACCGTGACGTCGTGGTCGGCGGCGGCGCGCGGGGCCAGTGAGCGGACCAGCCCGATGATGCCCGCCTTGCTCGCCGCGTAGTTCGTCTGGCCGTTGTCGTCCAGCACGACCCCGGCGGGGCGTTCGGCGCTCCCGGTGACTTCGAGGCCGGTGGCCGCGAGGAGCGTGCCGAGCTCCTCGGTGGCCGCGGAGTCCCCGGCAGTGAGGTGCGGCAGCGGGCCGTCCAGCGTCGGGGTCCCGCGCGACCAGCGGCGCAGCGGGGCGGGCTGCGGGAGCCCGAGCCTCCGGGTCAGAAAACGGCCGGGTGCTGTGCCGGTGAAGTGCAGATAGCGGTCGGCCATTGTCCAGACTCCCTGCTCGGTCGTAGATTTACTCCGGAGTAAGGTTACTCAAGAGTCAGGAGCTGGTCGAGATGATCCCCCTCGAACTCCCGCACCCCCGCAGGGGCGCGGTCATCGGAGGCAGCCGCGTTCCGTTCGCGCGCTCCGACGGCCCGTACGCGCACTCCTCCAACCAGCAGCTGCTGCTGGCGAGCGAGGAGTGGGCCCGCGCGCACACGACCTGGAGCCGCTCACCCATCTCTCCCTGTACGAGACCGCCGCCGTCGACTACGTGAACGGCGACGACGGGCTCCTGATGGCGCCCGCGTACGCCGTACCGCGCCTGCTGGAGCGCGCCGGGCTCACCATCGAGGACTTCGACCTGTTCGAGATCCACGAGGCGTTCGCCTCCCAGGTGCTGGCCACCCTCGCGGCCTGGGAGAAGCAGGGGCTGGCCCCCGTCGACCGGGACCGGCTCAACGTCGCGGGATCGTCGCTCGCCACCGGCCACCCGTTCGCCGCGACCGGCGCCCGGATCGTCGCCACCCTCGCCGAGCTCCTGGCGGAGCGCGACGGACCGTCCCGGGGCCTGATCTCGATCTGCGCGGCGGGCGGCCAGGGCGTCACGGCCATCCTCGAACGTCCCTGACCCCTGGTCCCCGAGGTGTCCGAGGCGTAGGCCATGCCTCTGATTCCTCCTGACGTCCGAGGCGTCCGCCACGCCTCGGACGCCTCGGACGAACCGGCCGCCGGACGGACCCGGCGGGATCACCCGACCCCACGTTGAGGAGCCGCACCGGCCGGGCCACCGCCGAGAAGATGGGCCGCGCCTCGTCGTTCGACCGCGCCGCCCGGATCGCCCAGCGGTACGGGGAGGCCGTCGAGGCCGCCGAACACGGCACCGGCCCCGGCCCCGGGCTGGGACTGCGGGCCGCCCGCGCCCTGCACGACCCGCTGGTCTACCGCCGGATCCGGGCCGCGCTCGGCGGCCATGTCCGGTACGCGATCTGCGGCGGCTCCCCGCTGGGCCACCGGCTCGCGGCGTTCTACGCGGGCGCGGGCATCGAGATCTTCGAGGGCTACGCGGACGACGGAGAGGTGCTGCTCAGCGGCGGTCAGGTGTGCCAGGGCTACTGGGACGCCGAACGGGGCCGGCCGGTACCCGTGCAGGAGGGCGGCTGGTTCGCCACCGGGGACCTGGGTGCGCTCGACGAGGACGGCTACCTCACGATCACCGGCCGCAAGAAGGACATCATCATCACCTCCGGCGGCAAGAACGTCACCCCCGCTCCCCTGGAGGACTGGCTGCGCGCCCACCCTCTGGTGAGCCAGTGCGTGGTGGTCGGCGACAACCGCTCTTTCATCACCGCCCTGTTCACCCTGGAGCCGGACGGGCTCGCCCACTGGCGGCAGATGAAGAAGAAGCAGCACTTGCCGATGCGGGAACTCGTCGACGACGAGGAGCTGCGCAAGGCGCTGCAACGCGCCGTCGACGAGGCCAACCGGCTGGTCTCCCGTGCGGAGTCGATCCGTAAATTCGCCGTCCTGCCCGTGGACTTTACCGAGGAGGGCGGCCATCTGACGCCCTCGCTGAAACTGAAGCGGGACGCGATCGCGCGGGACTTCGAGGCCGAGATCGAGGCGCTGTATCGGAAGTGAGCGCCGGGGGCGCGACGCGGTGTCTCCGGGGCGGCCTGCTCGGTTCCGTACCCGAATTCCCTCAGTTGTCCGACACAGTCCGCCGAAATAACCAATAGATCCAATTACATTGAGAATAAGGGCAGATGGTTGTGGCGGCCTCACTCCCAAGAGGTGCGGTCCGCGCTCAAACGGCAGATCAGCGCGTGGCGCATATGCCGATCACTCGCCGCGGCTGTCACATTCACGGCTCCAATCCCTGCAGAAGCGGTTAGGAACCGAGATGTGTAAATCGAGAAGTTGGGAAATTCTGTCTCGCTCGACTCTGGGCGCCATGTCGCTGGGCCTGACTCTGGCGCTGTGTCCCATGAGCGTTGCTCACGGGACGCCGAACCCCACGAGTACGCAGGCATCCAACCGAGCGATGGCCAGCCGGGTGCTGGCCAGCGTGTCCGGGACGGTCATCGCCAACACCTCTCAGAACATCCGCAGCGGTCCCACCACCCAGTCGGCGATCGTGGGCAGCGTGCCGTCCGGCGGCCAGGTGTCCATCGCCTGCCAGGTGACCGGTCAGAATGTCGGTGGCAACAACCTGTGGTACCTGCTGTCCAACGGCAGTGGCTGGATGAGCGCCCGTTACATCTCGACACAGACCACGGTGCCGTTCTGCGACGACTACCCGGGGACCGGCGCCACCGGTCCGACTGGGCCCACCGGTCCGACGGGTGCGACGGGTGCGACGGGTCCGAAGGGTGCGACGGGTCTGCAGGGTCCGACGGGTGCGACGGGCTTGCAGGGCGCGACGGGTGCGACGGGTCCGAAGGGTGCGACGGGTCTGCAGGGTGTGCAGGGTCCGACGGGTGCGACGGGCTTGCAGGGCGCGACGGGTGCGACGGGTCTGCAGGGTGCGACGGGTGCGACCGGTGCGACCGGTGGGACGGGTGCGACCGGTGCCAATGGCCTTGATGGCGCGACGGGTCCGACGGGTGCGACCGGTGCGGCTGGTGTCGATGGTGCGACGGGTCCGACGGGTGCGACCGGTGCCGACGGTGCGGCTGGTGCTGATGGTGCGACGGGTCCGACCGGTGCGACCGGTGCGGCTGGTGTCGATGGTGCGACGGGTCCGACGGGTGCGACCGGTGCCGCTGGCCTTGATGGTGCGACGGGTCCGACGGGTGCGACCGGTGCGGCTGGTGTCGATGGTGCGACGGGTCCGACGGGTGCGACCGGTGCCGACGGTGCGGCTGGTGCCGATGGTGCGACGGGTCCGACCGGTGCGACCGGTGCGGCTGGTGTCGATGGTGCGACGGGTCCGACGGGTGCGACCGGTGCCGCTGGCCTTGATGGTGCGACGGGTCCGACGGGTGCGACCGGTGCGGCTGGTGTCGATGGTGCGACGGGTCCGACGGGTGCGACCGGTGCCGACGGTGCGGCTGG
>NZ_JBIWKI010000045.1:0-44996 GCF_044765565.1 Streptomyces sp. NPDC102437
CAGCAGGCGCCGATCGTCTACGAGCAGCAGTCAGCTACCCTGACACTTGCCGCATAACGATACGAACAGGTGTCCACTCTTCGGGGGCAAGGCCCTCCCTGACCGCCCGGATCATCGGCGCCTACGACGTGCCTGCCATCTGGAGCCGGGCCGATGACCCCGAACAGTCCCGCGCCGTCGTCGCGGCTGCCGAGCGTACGCTCACCGGGCTCGGCCCAGACGGCCCCGCCGACCTGCGCGCCCGCCTCCTGTCCACGGTCGCCGTCGAAAGCCGCAGCGCCGACCTGTCCGGGACCGAGCTGAAGCACGCACAGCAGGCGGCACTGCAAGCTGAAGCGCTGGCACGGCACCTGGCCGACCCCGCCCTGCTGGCCTTCGCCCTCAACGGTGTGTTCCTGCAGTCCTTCACCCGCCCCGGGCTCGCGGCGGCACGGGACAGGGTCGGCGCCGAGATCCTCGACCTGGCCACCCGGCACGACCTGCCGAGCTTCGCCGTACTCGGCCGACTCGTTCGCCTGCAATCCGCCTCGGCCCTCGGCGACCTCGACGCTGCGACCTCGCACGCCGACGCAGCCGATCAGCTCGCCGCCACCACCGAGGCGCCCCTCGTCCCCGTCCTCACCGGGTGGTTCAGGGCCCGGGCCACGGCCGCCCGCAGCGCCGAACCCGGCGGACCGACCGCCGCCACGGCCGCGGCGCAGTACCGCGCTGCGGAGGACGCCCTCCAAACGGCCGGCATGCCTGGGCTGCACCGCGGCCTGTTTCCGCTCGCCCTGCTGGGGCTGCGCCTGCTGCACGACCGGCCGGCGCCCACCGACCCGCACCTCGACTGGGGCCCGTTCCGACCCTGGGCGCGACCCCTGGTGCTCCTCGCCCAGGACCGGGGTGAGGACGCCCGTACCGCCCTTGCCGCGATACCCGAACCACCACATGACCACATGCAGGAGGCCATGTGGTGCCTGACCGTCCGCGCCGCCGTACGCCTCGGCGAGCGCGGAATCGCCGCACGCGCCCAGGCTGCCCTGCGCGATGCCCCTGCCGAACACGCCGGCGCCGCCAGCGCAATGGTGACCCTGGGCCCGGTGGCACGGTATCTGGCAGAGGCGGAGGCATGCGCCGGAGCGGGGTAAGCGACAGCAATACACATCCCCGCGCCCGCCCCACGGCCAGCGGAATCAAGTTGCCAGGGCGTTCATCCAGTTGATCGTCGCGATGACAGATCCGTCGCCGACTGGGAGCGACATGTCAACGAGCAACACCCTGCCATCGGGCAGGGCGTTGCTCGAGATGGTCTGTTTCAGGATGCCTTGTGGTCGGCGGGCTTCTCGATCTCGGTGGTCGCCCGTGCTCCTCGGAAGAGCACCGGGAGCCACAGGAGACATGCCAGCAGGGGGACCGCGGCGTAGGTGGCCATGCCCGCACTGGAGCCCAGCCCGTCCATGAGCGTGCCGAGGACGAGATAGCCGATGCCGATGAGCGCCGACTCCACGAATGCGATCATCGACAGCAGGCTCGCCCGGTGGCGCGACGGCACGGCCTCGTTGAACACGTTGTCCACGATCACGGCGGTGATCTCGGGAATTCCGACCAGGGCCAGGAACGCGGCGATGGTGACCCAGACAAGGCCGAAGCCGCTCAGGCCGAGTGCCGCGGCGAGCGTCAGGAGAGACACCGGGACTACGACCCGATACCCGATGCGCCGGTCCGCGCGGTCCGACAGCAGCGGAGTGATCCCGCCGGCGAAGAATCCCGCCGATATGACCACGCTGACCAATGCGGTGCCCGCTCCCTGATCAGAGAGGGTCTTCTGCGTAAAAATGATGTACGGCGTCAAAGTCGCATGCATCAATCCGGACACCACGACAAGCGTCACGAGCGCCGGCGTGGCGACCCGAAGCATCGCCCGCCATGCTGTGGCGTCGCTGTGCTCCTCCTCGGCTCCGTCCTGCTCGTCCACCGCGTCCGCGCCGCGGATCTCGGGCACCCGTGACATCAGCACCACCACGGACAGGGCGAGGCACGCCGCCGAACCGACGTAGACGACTCCCCAGGAAATCTGCTGCAGTTGGCCGCCGAGGACGATGGCGGCTCCCGAGGTGACCGTCCCGAGCATGGTGAACCGGGACCTGATCTTGACGTAGCCGGCCGTTGCACCACGACGCACGAGCAGGTCGTACAGCAGGGCGGTGTCCGAACCGGACACACATGCCATGCCCACGCCCTGCCCGATGAACAGCGCCAGGAATACCCAGTAGTTGGAGAACGCCACCTGACCGAGCAGACATCCAGCTATCAGCATCTGGCCGATCACGATGCTGGCACGCCTGCCGATTCGGTCGGCGATGACTCCCGTCGGTAACTCCGCAAGTCCACTGACCAGGTAGAGCAGTGTCTGCAGTAGGGCCACTTGCCCGGCGGAGAAGCCTCGCTGCTGAAGGAAGAGGACGAACAGGCCGCGCTGGAACAGCGTGTTGGCGAGCACGGCGTATACGTAGAAGGGGCGCGTGACACTGCGTGCTGCATTGTCGACCGCAGCCGACCCGCCGAGGGCCTCCGTGGTGCCGGTCATGCTGCGGGCTCCCTGGTGAATCCGGTGATCATTAGTGTTGGGCCTCCGCCGTCGACCGGACCCTCCAGTCCGCGCAGGGTATCGGACCGGCCGTCCGGGAACCCTTGCCCGTACCAGCGAGCTTCAAATGCTGCGCGCCCTGACGGTGACCGGCACCCTGCAGAACCGGTCCACCGCGACCGGGCGGGGTGACCACCTGACCGGGGACGCGGTCAACGACATCGTCCGGGGGCGCGCGCACAAGGCCGGGTTCAAGAACTGGCAGGACGTCACCGCGCACGGGCACCGTCCCGGACCCGAACTCCTGCTTCGGACACCAGGCGCAAAGTAGGTACGTCTTCGCTGTTCAGCGGTTCGGCCGACGGCGAGGGAAGAACGCCGTCACCAGCCGCAATGGACAAGTACCGGGAACAAGGGCGAGCTCAAGCGGTCAGCGCATCACCGCTGTTCAGTAGGCCAGCGTAGACCTCTGCCGGAGTGCGATAGCCGTGGGTCCTGCGCGGGCGATGGTTGAGGTCGTGGGCGATGGCGTCCAGACAGGCCTGACTGAACGTGCGGAGTTCCGCGCCCTCGGGGAGGTACTGCCGAAGCAGCCGGTTGGTGTTCTCGTTGGTGCCACGCTGCCACGGGCTGCGCGGCTTGCAGAGGTGGACAGGCCTCCCGGTCTCGGCGGTGATGGCCTGGTGCTCGGCCATCTCCCGGCCCCGGTCCCAGGTGAGCGTTCGTCGTAGCTGGGGGCGGGATGCCGAGGAGACTCCTGGTGAGGTGCGAGTGACCTGCTCGGCCTTGATGCCGTCCGGCAGCGCAACGATGGCTGTGCAGCGGCTGGTGCGCTCGACGAGCGTGGCGATGGCCGAGGGCCGGGTGCCCATCACGAGGGCCCATTACGAGGTCGCCCTCCCGATGGCCGGGAACCTTGCGGTCCTCGACCGCGGCGGGGCGCGCGGTGATGGACACCATGCCCCGGATGATGCCCCGCCCTGTGGGCCGGCGGGCGAGCTTCGGGCGGCGCATGGCGGGCCGGGCGCTGAATTGCAGGGCCGACCGGGCGCGCGTCACCCTGATGGTTGAGGGCAGGTGCTGACGTGCACACCAGCGACGAAATCTACCACCGGGTGCTCTGGGACCCGCGCTTCGACCCCGAGCGGTTCGTGATGGGGATCGCCGAGCGCGGGGCCCCGCCGAAGCGGGTCCTGCTCGGCGACTTCGTACCGGGCGGGGAGATCCCCTGGCACCGGGTGGTGTTCTTCGAGGCGGACGGCCAGGTCGTCTGGGACCGCGCCTCCGGCATCGACCGACTCGACGAGACCCTCGTCGGGCAGGTCGGTCCCGTGCCGGCCCCGGCACCCGGCGACGTCCTCGCCGTCCCGTCGACGAACCGCACCGCCGTCGCCTGGCTGCCGCCGGCGGAGTTGTGGCCGCCGATCCAGCACATTCGCCGCGAACACGACCGGCAGATCCGCCGCTGGCCGCCGCACGTCAACGTGCTCTTCGGTTTCGTCCCCGAGGCCGAGTTCACCCGGGCCCTGCCGCTGGTCGCCGCGGCGCTCGCCGAGACGCCGCCGTTCACCGCTCGCCTGGCGGGCATCCACTGGTTCGGACACCGCGAGGACGCCACCGTCTGGCTCGACCCGGCCGCCGCCGACCACGAACCCTGGGCGCGGCTGCGGGAGTCCCTGGAGCTCCGCTTCCCGCTCTGCGGATCGCACTCGCACGGCTACACCCCGCACCTGTCCCTCGGCCGTACCCCGGACCCACACCCCCTCGCCCGCAAGGCAGAGGCCCTCCTCGGCCCCATGACGGCCCTGGTCGACGGGCTGGTCCTGCTCTCCCGGCGCGGCGACGAGCCGATGCGGGTCCGGGCCCGCGTCCTGCTCGGCAGCGGCGACGTACGGCATCCGGAGAATCCGACCCTTCCGGGCAACCCTCCGCCACCACCCGTCTAGGCCGTGTAATCGAAAGTGGTCTCGGGCTGTGAATGATCACGGTTCATGGGCCGGGGAGATTTCACGGACGAGCAGCGGGCGGTGTTGGAGCCGTTGTTGCCGAACGGGTCGAGGGCCCGCGGCGCTTCGACCCGACCGACTACCGCGAACGCCCTGCGGTCGAGTGCGGCATCAACCGCCTCAAGAGAAACCGCGCTGTCGCCACGCGCTACGACGGGCTCTCGGTCCGCTACGAGGCGACTGTGCTGGTCACAGCCGTGAACGAGTGGCTGTGACCGGCACCATCGCAACGGCCCTCAGACGACGTCGAACTCGTTGCCCTCGGGGTCCTGCATGGCGGCGGCGTAGAGCCCCAGGTCCGGCTCGTCCTTGATCCTCAGCACGGTGGCACCGGCCTCGACCAGCTGGTCCACCGCGGCCCTGACCCGCCGCGCGCGGGCGTCCAGCGGAACGTCACGGCCGCCACCGACCTTCAGGTCGAAGTGCCACCGGTTCTTGGCGGTCTTCGGCTCCGGAACCTGCTGGAACCACACGCGCGGTCCGCGCCCCGCCGGATCGACGATGGACTCTGGAATGTCGCCGGCCCCCGTCGGCAGCTCTTCCGCAGGCACCCCCATCGCCTCCCAGTAGGCGCGCCACGTGGCGTGCCCGTCCGGCGGCGGCTCGGGCGCATAGCCCAGGGCCCGGGCCCAGAACGCCACCATTCTCTGCGGATCGGAGCAGTCGATCGTCAGCTGCACTGTCATCTCCATGCCTGCATCTCCATGCCTGAAGCCTCCCAGGCAGGTCTGACATTGATACTCGTAGCGGGTTCCGGTGGTCGTGGCTCAGAGTCTGACTGACGTCCTGCTGGGCTGTCCTGCGACTGTTCTGTCCGGCTGCCAGAACCCGTTCAGACGATGGATCCGCGAGGAGGAGATCACCCGGCTTTCCCCGCTCAAGCACCGCAACCTGAACGTGCTCGGCCGCTACAGCTTCACCACCTCGACCCCGGCCGCCGGCGCCCTGCGCCCGCTGGGTGACGCGGGCATATCAGGTGGCCGGGTGCTCGGAAATCGCAAGAGCCGGTAGGGGAGCGGATCAGGCTGCCTGGTATGTCTAACTAAGCCTTGATTGGTGCGGCCGCCCTGGCGGCCTGCTCGATCTTCGCGCAGTAGGCTGCACGGACTTCCTCGTCGATCTGCTGCTCGTGTTCGGGGCGCACCCCGGTCCGCCCGTCGAGGCCCTCACGCAGGATATCGGCGTGCCCGGCATGCCGGTTGGACTCGCCGAGGACATGGGTCATGACGGCGAACAGGTTCGTGTTGGGACAATGCTCCGGCCACCAGGGCACGTGGCCGGGGGCGTCGAGGGGAAGCTCGTTGATCGTCGCGTCAGAGTGCTCCCATGTGCGCCGGTAGAACCCGATGATCTGCTCGCGGGTCTCGTCCTCGGTCGCCCACAGATCGCTGCCGTTGTAGTCCTGCCACCGGGGCAGCGGTTCCGGGGAAGGGCGGTCGAAGACCTCGCCGAAGTACCTGGCCTCGACGGTGGCCACGTGTTTGACCAGGCCGAGGAGGTTGGTCCCGGTCGCTGTCAAAGGTCGGCGGGCGTCGTATTCGGACAAGCCGTCGAGTTTCCAGAGCAGAGCCTTGCGGTCCCGCCGCAGTCTCCCGTGCAGGTTGTCTTTCGCGAATTCATCGATCATGCGGCATGAGCCTGCCATGGGCTGCTGGTGGTCTCAAGATCCCGTAGATGGTCCGCAACGACTGGCAGAGCCGAGGCCTGGCCATGGCCGCCGTTGGTCACGCTCACCGGCGGCACTGCCTCGGGGCGAAGAGCGGGCGCCGTCGTCGGCCTCTGGCGGCCGCCGATCGCTCCGGAACCGACCGATCCGCCGCCGGTCCTGCCGGCTCACCCGGCCCACCAACAGATCCTCGACTCATTCGCCGAAGCCGTCGGCCCGATGCGCGCCCGCGACCTGCGCGAGCGCCTCGATCTCGCCGTCACGCCGAAGAACATCGAGGGCACCCGGCGCAAGCTCGAGCGCCGGGTTCGGTCTCGGCGCCCTTGGCCGAACCCGGCTTGTTCGCCCGGCGCCGTCCGTAGCTGCCCTCAGCCGTGCCGCCAGCCCGCCCGCCACCGGGTTCGGGGCGTGATCGCTAATGGCCTGTCGTGCGGAGCCACCGCAGCGTGGCGACGAGCTCTTCGCCGAAGTCCTCGCAAAGCGCGAGCAACTCGCGTCCCGCGGACGAGAGCAGTACGCGGAGCCAGGGAGGCGTGTTGACGGACCCGTTCCGCGGTTTCGTTCTGCCGCTGGTCACAGCCGCGACAGAACCCAGCAGCTGTGCCAGAGCCGTGTGTCGCGATAAAGCCAACTCTCGCCGTACCACGCCGCCGCGCGGTCGGCTCTGTCTGCCGTACCCGCGTTACGCCTGGGTGCTCCGGCTGAAGGAGGCGCTGCGGGCAGCGGCGGCACTCAGTTGCGGATGAGCAGGACGAGGCCGGCGAGCACCACGGCGAGTGCCACGGCGGCGGCCCCGTAAGCGAGCCGGTGTGCACGCAGGCCGGGCAGGAATCGGTCGATGGCGATCCTGCCCGGCCCGGTGAGGGCGAGTCCGGCGGCACCGGCGGCCAGCAGGACTTCGTACTCGATGCCCTGCGGAGCGAAGAAGCCGCCGCCCCACTTGACGGCGAGGGCGTTGATCATGGTGCCGAGGACGGCGGCGCCGGCGAGCGGCGTCAGCAGGCCGAGCACCAGGCCGAGCCCGCCGAGGACCTCGCTCAGTCCGGCGATGGCGGCCATCGTCTCGCCCGAGGGGTAGCCGCTCATCGTGAAGAACTGGCCGGTGCCCTTGAGGCCTCCGCCACCGAACCAGCCGAACAGCTTCTGCGCACCGTGGGCTGCGACGGTCAGTCCGAGGGCGACGCGGATGATCAGCAGTCCGACGTCGTAGGCGTGCGGCGAGGTGCCCTCGGTGACGCCGGGGCGGGAATCGAGGGAACGGGTGAGTGCGGAAGCCATGTTGAACGGATCTTTCTGAGAAGTACGAATCTTACTTGAGAGTTCAAGCATATGCCTTACAGTAGCTGATGTGTGAAACTTCAATCATTTCGGGGGGGTGCGGCGGAGCGGGGTGCACGGTCGAGGTCGGCGAGCAGGCGTTCGGCGTCGGTCATCAGTGATCCGTATACGTGCCAGGCGCCGGGCTCGGGCAGGGTGCCGTGCTCGATCTCGCGGGTCATCATCGTGTGCCACTGGGTGGCGTCGTCGATGGCCCTGCGCAGCCGCTCGCGGGCTTCGTCCCGGGCCGGGCCGTCAGCCGGGCCGGGGGCGGCGAAGTACGTCACCGCCTCGCCCGCCGCCTGCAGGGTCGCCGCGTAGCGGTCGAGGAACATCTGCCCCGGGCGGTGGTCGTCGACGGTGTCGGCCAGCGTCCGGGCGATGCCGCGGACCTGGAAGGTGATCCGGTGCAGAGCGCGCAGGGCCTCGCCGTGGCCCGAGGGCTCGCGTCGTCCGCGTACCGCGACGCACCGCGTGTTCCAGCGCAGGCTCTCCTGGCTCTCACGGACGTCCTCGTGCGCCCGCACCGCCAGGTCCTCCAGACGCCTGCCCCTCTCCAGCCAGGTGTCCGCGCGGTCGGCGTGCTGCCGCTCCGTCAGCCCCCGGCCCATGTCGACCAGCAGCTCTCCCGTGGCCACGGCCAGACCGCGTACCGCAGAACCGGAGGCGCTCAGCTGCACGGGCGGCAGAACAAAGGCGTTCACCGCGACTCCCACCACAGCCCCGGTCAACGCCGCCAGCGTCAGCGCGACCACATGACCCACGGGAACGGCCGTCGCCGCAGCCAGAGCCAGCACCGCTGTCGAAGCGACCTGCACACGACCGTCCGAACCTCGCCGCCCGGCCACTACCAGCGCAATCGCCGGAATGGCAGCGGCACTCCCCGCCGCCGGACCCAGCAGCCACACCACGCCCACAGCCACTGCCAGCCCAGCCGCCCGAGCACCCACACTGCGCAATGCCTGCGTCACCGACCGGTAGACGCTGGGGGCACTGACCATGGCCAGCGCTGTGGCCACAGCGAGATACCGCTGCTCCCCCGGCAACCACCACGAAGCCGCCTGCCAGGCCAGCAGGGCCGCAATCAGGACCTTGACGGTCCGCACCCCTGTCGGCCGCACCGCCGCGGACCATACTGCCGCAGGCCGAACCGACCCCACGACTCGCGGCCACCAGGCCCGGCCCGAATCCCGCCACCACACGGCGACGCCCTGACCACGCGCAAGGACATGTGCTGTCATGCTTCCGGCTCCCGCCTCATCCTTCATCCGCGACGGCGCTGCGCCGCTCGTTTGATCGGTTCAAGACGCCCCGTTCAGGAACCGGTCGAGGTGGCCGTCCAGGTCCAGCGCCTCGGCCTCCTGGGCGGCGGGCACCAGCTGGTAGGTGCGCAGCAGCCAGTGCTTGAGGGCCGGGAGCGGAGCGACGAGGTGGGCGGAGCCGCCCGGAGAATTCAGGAGAACGTGCAGGAGGGCGTCCGGGCCGGTCCCGGTAGGCCGTATCCGCACGTCACCCTCTCCGCTGGGTGCCAGCATTCCCCGGGCGAGCAGCTCGCGTGAGATGACCCAGGGCACGGGCCCTCGGACGAGGTCATGGAAGAGGAACTCCACCACCAGCGGGTCCTGCGACCTGTAGAGCAGATGGGCCGGTACCGGGAACCGTGCGCCCAGGGGCGACACGAGCTCCATGTCGAGCATGCCGTCTACGCAAGTGATCATGGCTTTGTCTTGGTTCGGGGCCGGGGCGGCGCCTGGCCTGTGGTGACGGTGATTGCGGCGCCCCCACTGTTTCGGGATGCCCGCCCGCATGTGATTCGGGCCGTGTCACCTGCCCGTCGTGTGCGGCGGACCGGGCGGTGATGGCCCTGATCCCCGCGATTCTCAGCGGTGTGAACGGTTGTGGTGCTCCAGGCTGCCCCAGTAGGTGTGCCCGTGGTCCTCGGCCCAGCGGATCTGGTCGAGGACCCACTGGCGACGGTCTACGTCGATTCGCGCCTGGTGACCGTGGCGGTCGTCGTGCCGGATCCAGTGGCGGCCTCCGTCGCGATCCTGCTTCCAGTGGCCCCGGCCGTCGCCGCCCCGGCCGCCGAATGCGCCGTGCCGGTCTCCGTTGTGGTTGTGCCGGTCCCCGTCGTGGTGGTCGGTGATCCGGACGATGGATACGGCGCCCGGCTGGGTGCTGCTCGGGTGCGTCGCCGCCGAGGCGGTGCCACCGGTGGCGAGAAGCCCGGCTGCGGTGATGGCGGTCGAGGCGATCGCGACGACAGTCCGACGAACGATGCTGCTTGTCATGATTTCCCCTCTTTCTCCACCCTGTGATGCACATGGGCGAGTTAGTGCGTGTTTGCCTTGCTGGCATTGAAGACACTAACCCCGAATGGTTGAACGATGAACTATGCCTGGTGAGTGAGGTCCACCACGCGCCGAAGAGCTGTTGCGTCGGAATATTCGCCCGGAACCCGATGTTGCGAGCCGGTTCCGGGGCGGCAGCCGAGGGTCTTCTCACCAGGCGCCACTGGGCTAGATCCGCTTTGACGGACAACCGAATCAGGCGGGGGCTGAGTCAGCTTGAGGCACGCGTACTTCTGCGAGATCTCCTCCAGTCCCGCTTCGGGAACCGCAGGCCATGCGTTCAGAGCTCAGGCCGAGGCGACCCCGGGCGGGCCGCCGGTCCCGGGTCGCCACCACGGGGCGCGGAACGCTCAGGCATCGACCGCCTCCGCTGATGCCGCGAACGCATGGCCTGTGGGCTGTCTTGTGGCGAACTACCGCGGTCAGGCGCCCGCAACCAGCGTGCCGAGGGCGGTGCGCTGGTGGGTGACCGAGCGGCCTGTGCGGGTTGTCGTCGCCATGCCTGCCGATCTGAGCGCCGCCGCGTGGGACGAGGCCGTCGCGTTGCTGACGTGGAGGGCGCAGGCGAGGGATGTCGTGGTGTGAGGCTCGGCGAGGAGGCGCAGGGCGTCCAGCCGGGTGCGGCCCAGGACGGCGGCCAGGGTCTCGGCGGGGACGACCGGGCGCCCCGCAGTGGGCGGGAGCCCGGGACCGGCTGGGTACGTGAGAACTACGGGATGGCCCGGGGCGTCCTGAAGAAGTGGGCCCGCCGGGTGGTGGAAGGTGGGCAGCAGAATCAGGCCGCGCCCGTCGAGGCAGACGGCGCGGTCCGGCGCTGCGCCGGGCCATTCCCACACATCCTCGTGGAGTCGGTTGCCCGGCGCCAGGCCGGTCAGCGTGGGGGCCACGCCGTGCTCGGCGACCGTCAGGGCGTAGCGGGTGAACTCCTCGCGGTGCAGATCCTGTACGACGGACCAGACCGGGGCGAGAACCGTCTCGTACGCGGCCTGCTGGGCGCGGTGCAGGGTGCGCCAGGCCGTCTCGTCGCCGGCGTGCAAGCCGCGAATCCAGCGAGGGGCGGGCACCGACCCGTAGACCCGCTCCAGTTCGGAGCGGACGAGACCGGGGTTGGCGGCGCGGATCTGTTCGAAGCAGTCGGTCATGGTGTCGCCGAGGACGTCGAGGAAAGAGGGCGGGCGGCCCGCCGGAACCAGGTCGGCGAGCGGGTCAGTTGCGGCCGGGAGGGAGCGCAGGACACGGCCGCGCCACGGCGCGAACTGAGGCCCGCCATGCCGGGTCACGGCTGTCGTCAGGGCGGCATGCAGTTCCTGGAGCGGCGCCGGGCGGGGTGCGAAGCGGATCCGGGCGAAGTCCTGCGCGGTGAAGTGGATTCGCAGCACCCTCACAACCTCTCGTCCGGGGCCAGCCTTTCGGCCAGGGCCTGAACCTTCGCATCGTGAGGGCCCCCGCCCCAAGGATGCTCGTATGACTTCTCGACGCACTCTTCTGAAAGGCACCCTATTCGGGAGTGCCGCCGCCCTGCTGCCCACGGCTGCGTCCGCCTCCGGTGGCGGCTCGATCCTCCGGCTGCCCGCGCCCGCCGGGCCGTACCCCGTCGGCATGCAGACAGTCCACCTGACGGACCCTTCCCGTACCGACCCGTGGGTGGGCGGCGTGAGGGAGTTGATGCTGACCGTCCTGTACCCGGCCCGATCGGTACGCGGCTTCTCCCGTGCGCCGCAGCTCACCCCGGACGAGGCCGCGGCGTTCGCCGAGTACGTCCCGGGGCGCCACCCGGGGCTGCCGGAGCCGGGAGTGGTGGACTGGGGCGCGGTCCTCACCCACGGGTACGTGGGCGCGTCGCCGCTGCCCGGCCGGCGGCCGGTGCTGGTGTATTCACCCGGCGGCGGTGACTCTCGCACACTCGGCACAACCCTCGCCGAGGACCTGGCGAGCCACGGCCGAGTGGTCGTCCTCGTCGACCACCCCGGTGACGCTTCTCAAGTGGAGCTGCCGACCGGGTTGCGGACGACCGTCCTGATCGGACCGCCGGACCCGGAGACCTTCCGCACGATGGTGGACACCCGGATCGCGGATCTCCGGCTGGTCCTGGACCGGCTTGGCGACCTGCCGCTCGCATCGGTCATGGACTCCTGCCGGATCGGTTTGTACGGGCACTCCGCAGGCGGCACGGCGGCGGTGTACGCAGCCCGCCACGACCGCCGGGTCGGCGCGGTGGCGAACCTGGAGGGCTACCTCGACCTGTACCCGACGCCGGTCGAAGTCGACCGGCCGCTGCTGCTGTTCCGCACCGACGGATTCGAGGGTGCTGCCCGTATCGAGTCTTCCTGGGCGAGCCTTCCCGGCTGCCGCGTGCTGCTCGCCGACGCGAACCACTGGGCGTTCACCGACTACGGCTCGCTCGTCGCGCGGCTCCAAACCGCCGGTCTTGTGACAGCGACAACGCGGGCCGCGCTCGTCGGCACCGGCGACCCGGTTGTGACCCTCGCTGAGGTACGACGCCGGGTGGGGATCTTCTTCGCCCGCCATCTGTTGTAGCGGGACCATGAAGAGGCGGCCAGTGGCTCTCCGCGGCCGTCGGCGGGACGTCGGGTCTGTCGTCAAGCGGTGTGCTCGACGTCCTCCACCGCGACCCGGTGGCGCTGCGTGTCCACGACGGCGCCGTTGTCCGCGATGGGCCTCACCGCCGGCCACCCGCGCACCTGCTGTCCACCGTGAAGTCGCCCCTTCAGCGTCTTCCTTTTGAAGGTCGCGTTGAACGATTCCGCGGCGGCGTTGTCCGCGCTGCTGCCCACTGCGCTCATGCTCTGGCGGACGTCGGCCCGGCGGCAGGCGTCGGGTGCCGCCGAGCGCGGTCTCGAGTTTGCGCATGAGCGTGCACTTGCCGACGCCGCCCACGCCGTGGAAGACGAGATGGGTGCGCGGCGCTTCCAGGTCTGCGGGGTCAAAGCCAGGGGCGGTGATGTGCTGCGAATGTTCGGCGAGCGCGGTGGCGACGAGTCCCACTGGCCCTGGCGGTTGGTGAACGCCTCGCTCGCGTCGATGGGGTCGTTCGAACTGAACAACGCACGCAGGCCGGTAACTTGGTCCCTCCGCCGAAAGATCATCAGTCGCTCAAGCCTGTGCCCGTGCAGCCCCCGACAGCAGGTCCACAGGTTTGCCGGGGCCCGGAGGTGGGACGGCATGGCCGGTTTCCTGCCCTTCTCTTGGTCGTCAGATCGGCCGTTACTGTTCTGCTCCCGAAACCGATGCTGCTTGGCACAATGCGAGCAACTGATCTCCTCGGTGATGGGTGGTATGGATGGACTCCCTGCAATCCGGTGACCCCCGCCGGATCGGCCCGTACCGCCTGCAAGCCAGGCTGGGCGCAGGCGGTATGGGCCAGGTGTTCCTGGCACTCTCCCCGGGCGGCGGCCGCAAGGTCGCGGTCAAGCTGATCCGTCCCGACTATGCCCGCAACCCTCATTTCCGGGAGCGATTTGCCTCGGAGGTGCAGGCCGCCCGGCGCGTGGGCGGTTTCCACACCGCGCAGGTCATCGATGCCGACCCGGATGCCGAGGCCCCATGGATGGTGACCGCCTACATCAGCGGTCCCTCCTTGCAGGACTTGGTGCACGGCGGCACTTTGCTCGCACCTCAGGCGGTGAGCGAGTTGGGCGCGGGTCTGGCCGAAGGCCTGGGCGCGATCCACGCGTGTGGTCTCGTCCACCGGGACCTGAAGCCCGGCAACGTGATCGTGGCGGATGACGGTCCGCGCATCATCGACTTCGGCATCGCCCAGGTCGGCAACGCCAGCGCCCTGACCGTTACGGGCGCACCGATCGGCACATACGCGTTCATGTCCCCGGAACAGGTGCGAGGCGAGGAGGTGGGCCCGGCGAGCGACGTGTTCTCGCTCGGCTGTGTGCTCGCCTTCGCCGCGAATGGTCGTGGCCCCTTCGATGCCCCGAACATTCCCGCGATCGTACGGCGGATCCTTGATGAGCCACCGCGTCTGGACGGCCTCGCCGACCCATTGCGCGAGCTGATTGCCGCGTGCTTGGCCAAGGAGCCGGCGCATCGACCGGAGATCGCCGAGATCCTGCAACGCACCGGACCATCGCCCCACATCCGCACGGATCCGGGAGCCACCCCGAAACCGACGGAGCCGCTTGCTCAACCGGAGCCGCTTGCTCAACCGGAACCGCTTGCCTTACCGGAATCACGGAAGTCAGGCCTGCGCCGCGGCCCGGGGCGGCGCGCCATCTTGCTCGGCGGTGTCGCGGCGGCCGCGGTGGTCGTCCCTGCGGTGGTCTTCTGGCCCGGGGACAAGAAGGGTCCGGGAGAGCAGGGCGGAGCGGGGAAGGCGTCGGGGAAGGCAGGACCGAAGAGGCCCACGGCAGGCGAGCTCAACGGCAAGGTTCGGGTGGTGGGGGCGGCGTACAGTCCCGATGGCGGGACAGTCGCCGCTTCCAGTTACAGAGCCTCGACGGACGACGGATCGGGCGACAGAGGGGACAGCGGCTGCATCCAGCTCTGGGACATGGCGACCCGTCGGCTCTCCACCCTGACCCTCGGGGAATCGGACTTTCTGCCGAACTCGGTGGCATTCAGCCCCAATGGCAAGACGCTTGCCGTCGGCAGTGCTGGTTCGGACAGCGTCACCTTGTGGAACATGGCCACGGGGCGAGTCCAGACCACCCTCAAGCGTGAGTGGGACTTCGACGACGATTCGTGGTCCTGGACGAACGCGCTGGCGTTCAGCGCTGACGGCAAGACGCTCGCCGTCAGCGGCCAGGACTACAACACGGGTGGCGAGGGCCAGATCCGGCTGTGGGACCTGTCAGGACGACGTCCCGTCGGTGCGGCCCTTGACGGCCGGCACGAAGGGGCCTTTTTCCACGTGGCGTTCAGCCCGGACGGGCGCTCCATCGCTGCCGGCGGCGAGTCCGGAGTACGCCTCTGGGACCGTTCGAGCCACCGTGTCACCGCCCTTCGCGACTCCGTGACCTACACCAACGCGGTGGCGTTCAGCCCCGACAGCAAGACTCTCGCCAGCTGCGACGGATCCAGCTACGAGGCCTCGGCCAGTACCGGCCGTGGCGGCATCTGGCTGTGGGACGCCACTACCGGCCGTACCACCACGCTCACCGAGGAGATCGTGTTCTCCGTGGCGTTCTGCCCCGACGGAAAGTCGCTCGCGAGCGCCGGCAAGGAAGGGCTCAAGGTGTGGAACGTCACCACCGGGCGTGCATCCGTACTGGACGACAGCGCACACTACTGGCTGGCGCTCAGTCCGGATGGCACAACCCTCGCCACCACAAGCAAGAGCGCATCGACCGAAATCCAGCTCTGGAACCTCGCATGAAGTCCCTGAAGAGCCGCACGACGGGCTGCGCTCCTGCGGCGTGATGCGCGCCGGCAGGTCCGGCACGATCAGTTCGTCGGAGATCCAGCGGTGTTCCTCGGCGGAGAGCCGGTGGTAGTCCGTGCCGGGCGCCGCCCGCCTGACCTGAGCAGTGCGCCGCAGCGGTTCAGCGAGAGCGGCAGCACGCTCGGCATCGCGCCGCACCGCCAGCGACCAGTCCGCGGGCAGCCGCGGGGCTGAGCCCGCCGCGGCTCAGGCCTACGGCGGCGTCAAGCCGGGCAGCTGCCCGGCGAAGCACCGCCACTGCTGGATGGTCCACACGGCGACGTTGGAACGGTCGGTTATCCGAGGGCGTGTGTGATGCGTTCTCGGAGGTCGAGGGCCGGTGCGCTGTCGGCGTAGAGGAGTGCTTCGTCGTGCAGTTCGGTGAGCCGGTCGCCGACTCTGTGCGAGCTGATGGTGCCCAACAGGTCCGGTCGCGCTTGCTGGTCCTGCGGATCCTGACCTCCTGATGGTCACACTCCGATGAAGCTCACTGTTTCCGTCATGCCCGCCCGTCCGGTGCGCAGCCGTGGCACGCCTTCCTTCTCGAATCCCACCGAGACACCGCAGAACAGCACGAGCCCGTCATCGGCTCCGACCACCTGGCTGACGGTCTTGCGATATATCGTCCACATCACCTGGGGGCAGCTGTGCAACCCTTCCGCCCTCAGCAACAGCATGACCGTCTGCAAATACATCCCCGCGTCCGCCCACTGCCCCGGGCCCATCGCCCGGTCGAGGTAGCAGAACAGCACGACCGGCGCCCCGAACGCCTCCGAGTTCAAGGCGGCGATCTTCATGGGCCTGTCGGGGTCGTCGCGCTCGATGCCCAACGCTTCGTACCGCTGGGCGGCCGCAGCGGCGAAGCGGTCCATGTACGGCGAGGCCAGTTCGGCCGGGTACATCGGATACTCCCGCTCGTCGCCCGGGTCGCCCGCCAGTGCCCTGGCCGTCGCGCGCCTCTTCAGCTCGGCCAGGGGCTCGCCGGCCACGACAAAGACATGCCACGGCTGGAGGTTCCCACTCGACGGAGCCCGCGTTGCTGCGGTCAGCACTCGTTCGAGAACCTCTTGGGACACCGGCTCATCGCTGAACGCCCGCACAGCCCGGCGACCGTCCACGGCTTCATAAACATCCACGTAGTTCTCGTCCTCTCACTCAACGTAGCTCCACCTGCCGGCCGGTAATGATCTCCACCACTCCTGGATCGTTTCGGTTCAGCCCCTCCTCGACGGTGCGGAAGGTGACCACGGGGCTGCCGGCGGGCTTGCGGGCACAGTGTCCTTCGTCGCCAGCGTGTTGCCTGACCAGCAGAGCCGGTAGAGGTCGACCTCGGTCAGCAGGTCGCGGCCGGATCGGTAGAACTCGCAACGGACGCCGGGCGGCCGAGGTGCGGAACGGGCGTGGTCGGGCGGGTAGGGGTAGGGGTGCGCCGGCAGCAAGGGAGCGAGTTCGGCGCGCGGGCGGTTGATGGGCAGCTCGTCGAACCGGGACGGCGGCAGCACGCTGGTTGTCAACTGCCAGGCCAGGAAGACGGCTGAGGGTACGAAGAAGGCGGCTGCGACGAGAGGAGCCGCAAAGGCGGCGACGGAGCGGCGACGGGCGGCATTCCGTACGGAGGCGAGCCGTTTGACGGACTCCGGTGCGACGGTGTCCGTACCCGGGGCCGGGCGAGCGGCCCCTGCGCGCAGCCCGCGGAGTGCGGGCGCCGCCCCCGGTCGCGACGTCGGTGTCCCCGGGCAGGCCGCGACCTGGTGCGGGAGGACTGCGGTGACGCGGAATCCGCCCTGGTACGGGCCGGTCCACAAGGAGCCGCCGAGTACGGTCACCCGCTCCCGAAGCCCCGTCAGGCCTCGGCCACCGGCGCCGACCGTCGGGCCTTCGGCCGCGAACGCCGGCCGGTCAGCCGACGCAGCGGCGTTCACGACACTCACGCGGGTACGGTCAGCCTCGTGTGAGATCCGCACCCTGATCTCACCGTCCGGCGCGTGCTTCACCGCGTTGGTGAGTGACTCCTGCACCGCCCGGTACATGCCCCGTTGGACCAGGGGGGAGAGCACGGGCATCGCCCCGTGCTGCTCCCAGCGCACCGGCACCCCGGACGCCACCGCCCGCCCGAGGAGGTCCTCGACGGTGTCGGTGACGGGCAGACCCACACCCGGTTCCGTCCCGGTCGGATCGTGCAAAACTGCGACGGTCTCGCGCAGTTGCTCCACGGCGTCCGCGATCGTCCCGCGCAGCTCCGCGAGATCGGCGCGGTCGCGGTCGGTGAGGTCGGGAGAGAGTTCCAGGGCGCCGGCCCGCAGGGCGACCAGACTCAGCGCGTGCCCGAGAGAGTCGTGCATGTCGGCTGCGATGTCCGCGCGTTCGGTCAGCCGCGCCCGCTCCGCAACCAGGTGCTGACGCTCCTCCAGGCTCCGGGCCAGCCGCCAGCCCTCCCGCACCAGTTCGCGCCGGCCGCGCCAGTGCCGTCCGGCCAGCCAGGGCAGCAGGAGAGCGGCGGGCAGCACACCCAGCGCATAGAACCACCACACGGCCTCCGCCCGCAGCACCGCGCACGTCGCGAGATCCACTGCAAGGCAGCCGGCCAGTACCAGGAGCGGGCGTCGTGCCGCGGCGACCCGGGCCCCCAGCAGACAGCTCAGGGCGGCCAGCGAGAGGACATAGGCGTTGGCGGGGGTCGCGGGGTCGGCCATGCCCAGCGCGCACAGTCCGTTGACCAGGATGACCGCGGTCCCCGGCCGGCGGCGGGACAGCGGCAAGGACACCGCCAGGACGGCCAACGGGAGACACAGGTCTTCGAGCGGCGAGGCCGCTGTGCCCGCGTCCCGGAACCCGTAGCCGGTGGCAGCGGCGAGCACGATCCACAGGGCCACATCACCGCACACGATTCTGACCGGGGGCATGTGTATGTACGGCATGGTGCGTCGACCGTCCTTCTGGTGCATGTCCTCACCTTTCCGGGTCGATTCTGTGGGACGGTCCCGGACGCCCGGCGAGAGAGTGGGCCCGGCGCGGGTTTCGGGCTGCCACCGGCGGCAGAGTCAGGCGTCCCGTCGACGCAGCACGTACAGGCCGATCAGGTGCGCGGTGGCGGCCCACGCCGCCACGATCAGGACCGCCGTCACCGGCGGGTACGGCGCCTCGGCCCCGACGCGCATGAAATGGTCCCCGGCACCGTGCGGCAGACGATCGTTGACGTCCGCGAGTGTCGGGCCTCCCAGTCCCAGGAGGATGCTCGGCAGTGCCCACAGGAGTGCGACGAGGATCGAGAGAGCGCCTGCCGGATGGCGCGTGGCGAACGCCACCCCGACACTCAGCACAGCGACCAACGCCTCGTAGAGACCGACCGCGAGTACCTGCAGGAGGCTCGGGCCGACCGCGAAGGAGGCCCGCCCGTCGAACCCCAACCAGGCAACCGCCGTACCCACGACGGCGAACGTGGTGCCGACGACGAACGCGACCACGGCCACCACCAGCGCCTTCGCGCCCTGGACCCGATGCCGGCGGGGCACCGACAGCAGGGAGGTCCGCACACTGCCCGTCGAACTCGGAGGTGACCGCGATCGTGGCCAGGACGACGACGGTGAACTGGACGAGGACGGCGGATGAGGCCGCCGCGTTCCCGACAGGCTGCATCGGATGCTCGTTGATGCGGGCGATCGAGGCGTAGTAGTAGGTGAAGACACCGGTGATCGCAAGGCCCGCCAGAAGACACAGATAGGGACCTCGGACGGACCACAGTTTGGTCCACTCGGCGGCGACGGCCCCGGCGAAGCCTCCTGGTGCGCCCCGGCCAGGAGCGTCAGGGACGGCCCGCGGCAGGCCCGTCCGCCTGACGGGTGTCGTCGGGACGGTCATTGTCGTCCTCCTCCGTCCGGAGCCGCGGACGCGGCGGTCGTGTCCGCGGCGCTGCTGCCCGTCGTGTACTCGACGCTGCGTGCGGTCAGGTCCATGTACGCCTGCTCCAGCGAGACCCGGACATCGCTCAGCTGGTGCAATCGCACTCGGCAGTGGTGGGCCAGGTCGCCGATCTCGGCCGCGGTGCGACCTATGACGGTGAGTTCGCCTGACTCGGAGGTCTCGACGGTCACCCCGTCGGCCGGTATGAGGCGGCGGACCAGCGTCGCCATTTCCTCGGGGTCGGGCACCACGGCGCGCGCCGACGCGGGAGAGGCAGCATCCAGGAACTCGGCCATGGAGGTATCGCTCAGCAGCCGCCCTCGTCCGATGACGACGAGATGGTCGGCCGTCAGCTGCATCTCGCTCATCAGATGGCTGGAGAGGAACACGGTGCGTCCCTCGGCCGCCTGGTCCCGGACGAGCCCGCGAATCCACCGCACGCCGTCCGGGTCGAGGCCGTTGACCGGCTCGTCCAGGACGAGCACTGACGGATCGCCGAGCAGGGCACCCGCCACCCCGAGCCGCCCGCTCATGCCGAGCGAGTACGTGCCCGCGGGCCGACAGGCGGCCTTGGCCAGGCCCACCTGCTCCAGCACCTCGTCCACGCGGCGCAGCGGGATGCCGTTCGACCGGGCCTGAGTGACCAGGTGCGTGCGGCCGGAACGAGCCGGGTGGACGGCCCGGGCATCCAGCATCGCACCGACCGCGCGCAGCGGTCTGCGCAGGTCCGCGTAAGGGCGCCCGGCGATCAGGGCCCGCCCGCGCGTGGGATGGTCCAGGCCCAGAATCATGCGCATGGTGGTGGACTTCCCGGCCCCGTTGGGGCCGAGGAAGCCGGTCACACGGCCGGCCTGGACATCGAGTGTCAGCTCGTCCACGGCGAGGGTGTCGCCGTAGCGTTTGGCCAGTCCCCGGAGGGTGATCACGGACTTCCTTCGTGTCGGTCACGGACCGCGGAACACAGCTCGCGACAAGGTGACGGCGGCGGTGACAGGCGCACACCGACGTGCGATCGGCCCGGAGCGGCTGCCCCGTTTCCCGTACGGAAGCGACGCTAGGAGTCCGCGGCGCCCACTCCCACCGGTCGAACGGCAGCGGCATCCTGACTTTCGTCAGGGGTGCCCTCCGCCCCCAGGCGGATCTGCGGCACTCGACGTCCGCCCGGTGACGCACCGGCCGTAGGCTCGCCGCGTGGAAGAAACGACGCCCAGCCGCCGCCAGGTCCGGGTCCTTGTGGCCGACGACGAGGCGATGGTCCGAGCCGGAGTGCTGGCCGTCCTGGCCAGGGACCCGCACGTCGAAGTGGTCGCCGAGGCCGGCAACGGGCACGAGGCCCTCGCGCTCACCCGCCGACACCGGCCGGACGTGGTCCTGTTGGACATCCAGATGCCCGGCATGGACGGGCTGACGGCGGTCGCGCGGCTCCGCCAGGAGCCGGCCACGGTGGGTGTGATCATGTTGACCACCTTCGGCCAGGACGAGTACATCACCCGCGCCCTGGAGGAAGGCGCCGACGGCTTCCTGCTGAAGGCCGACGACCCGAGGGAACTGCTCAACGGTGTACGGGCGGTGGGCGCCGGTGGCGCCTACCTTTCCCCCAGAGTCGCCGGCCGCGTCATCACCGGGATGCGCGCCCATCGGACGACACACCCCCACCGCTCGCTGGAGCGGCTCACGGAACGGGAGCGCCAGGTACTGGCCGGACTCGGGGCTGGGCAGTCCAACGCAGAGATCGCGAGCAGTCTGCACCTGGTCGAAGGTACGGTGAAGGCCCACGTCAGTGCGGTGTTCTCGAAGCTGGGCGCGCGCAACCGAGTGGAGGCGGCCATCGTCGCGTACGAGGCCGGCCTGGCACCGGCACGCCGCGCCTGACCGAGTGCCAGCAGTTCCCCACTGCCGATCCGTCCGCGCTGTTCAGTGCTTCCAGCGACTGCTCTGGCCGGACTGGCGACGGAACAGGTCGAGCTGAGGAAGGCGCGGGAGGCAGCGACGTAGAAACGGACCCCGTGATCAGCACGTCACTGCGTGCCCTCGACCGCTCCCGGGGTATGGGAAGAGGGCCGCGAGGGCGATACGTGCTCGGTGCTGACGGCTTCGATGTCGATGCTGCTCGTCGAGGCAGTGATCGGGACGATCGCGCTCTTCGTGTGGGGGCAGACCCAAGAGAGCCCGGGCCTTCCCTACAACGCGATGGGGATCTTCGTCCTGATCGTGATGGCACCGCTTGCGGCGGCGGCCGGAGCTGTCCTCTCCGCCCTGCTGACGGTCGGCGTCGTGATGCCGCTCCTGGTCGGGGCCGGATGGCTCAGCCGCAGGCTCCCGGGGCGCGAGGCGTGGTGGTGGGTCCCGGCGCTTGCAGCCGCCGCAACTGCCCTGCCGTCCCTGGCCGCGGCGGTACTCGGAGAAACCGGTCTCCTGGCGGGCCTCGGCGGGTGGCTCGCTGCGACGGCGGCGCTCGCCGCCACGACGCTGGTCGCCCGCAGGCTACTGCTGCCGGACCGCCCGCAGCTCTCCGGTGGCGCGATGTTCGGGCGGGTGGCGTTGTACGGGACGCTCGCTGTCGTCACCGCCGGCACGCTCGCCATCATCGGCCAGTACTTCGGGATCGGGTACGAGCCTCCGCAGCTGAGCGCGGAACGGGTCGCCGGGACATGGTCCGACGGGAAGGGAGGCACGCTCATCCTCACAGCAGACGGCAAGGCCACGGCGACCCGCGTCGAGACGTTCGGCTTCGATTCCGAGGTACACAAGTGCACCGGAACCGGAACCTGGGGGTACGACCCGGGTGCCGGACCCTGGTCCCAGGAGGTGGACGTGTCCGTCGACGACTGCTCCATGGACACCTGGCACGTGTTCGGGAACCCCGAGCATCCGAAGCTCTTCGTCTACGTCGGCGACCCCGACTCCTGGGACCTCTACATCCTGCAACGCCGCGGCTAAGACTTGTCTCCCGCCGAACCCGGCCGCGCGCCCGCACGCCTCCCCGGGCGGCGAACGCAAATCGCTCCGGATGGGACCGGGGCAACTGACGGGTGCTCAAGTGGGCATACAGGGGGGCTCCTAGGCGGCGAAGCCGATGTTGGTGCGCCCGGCTGTGGGCCTGGCCGTGCCGGGCGGGGACCGAACCGCTTCCGAGCAGCTCCGGCTACGACTATCTGGCCGAGAGACCAGCCAGTGGTCCGACATGTCTTCCCTTGCTCTGCAGTGGCTTGGCGCATGGGTCGTTCACCGCCATGCGGTGGCAGTCCATTGCCGTGGTCAGCAGAAGACTTAACGCCACGCCACGAATGCGCTGCGTTCACTCGAGCGGGTCCGCGTCGCCGGATGCGTGCGAGTTCCCGCTTCCGCGTCCGGGATGATTCTCAGTCCGGTGTTCGACCTTGGGTGCTGTGGGCCGGCCCGGGCCGGTTCGGGTGTTTCTATGGGGCGTTGAGCAGTGATGGCCGGGCGCTGGTGCTGGACAAGCAGTGAGGATTGGCTGGTCACTGAGTGAAAAATACGTGGTCAGCGGGGCGGGAGCTCCAAGAGGGGTGCGTCCGGCATGAGCCGGGCACAGGCGTCCCGACTGCTCGACGTCGCCCACGCCCTGGGGCCATTCAGGCCGCCGTGGCTGCAGGCCTCCACCCCTCGTTGCGCCGGCGGCCCGGTGCCGTTCGAGTAAACCGTCGCACCGGAGGAGGACCTGGTGACGCTGGCCTGCCGTGGCCTGCGCCGAAGAGTACGCGGTGACGGGGCGGCAGGCCCGCAGCCCGGCCAGGGGAGAATGCGGGCATGGCGATGTGCAAGAAGTGCGGTGTGCAAAAGCGCAGTTGGCCTCGTTCTTGTTCGCGGTGCCGTTCCGGGCAGGACCGCGCGGACGCGGCTGCGGATGCCGCCGAGGTGGCGGTGGAGACGGGACTGCTCAGGGGGATCGGGCGGGGGATCACAGAAGTTGCGCGCCTGGTGCTGCGCGCGTTCGACTGACCGGGCTCACACGGGCGTGGCGCGGCCGCCGGGGGGTGATCCGGCGGAGAACGGCTGTTTCGGGGCCGACAACCGGCTGCGCGGGGCCGTTGTGGGCGGTGTCGTCGATGACGTGCCGGGGGGGACGGCGGGGGAGTGTCGGTCGTCCCCGCCCACCGCGGTCCGCGACGCTCCGCGCCGATGTGTACGGCTTTTGCCGCCTTGTCCGCCCGGTACGCGGCATTGAACGTGTCAAGGTCCTTTGGCGAGTTCACCCGTTCACCGCACTCCGCTGAGCGCCTCCAAGGGCCCCTCAGCCTCTAGGGTCGCTCGCATGGGGCGCGTCCGACGGAGTCCGCAGCCCGGTGCGGATCACAGTGAGTGGTCACGGCGCGGATATCTCTCAGCGGTCTGGTATTTGCGGGCCGCTGCCTTCTTCAACTTCCTCGGCGCCGTGTGGGTGTCTTTCGGGAACGACATCCGGCGGCACAACGACGACGAGTTCTTCACGCCCTATCTGCTGACCGCCGGGTTCTTCTCCGGTGTGCTCTCCATGTTTCTGGCGATCACCATGCGGCGGCGCAAACGCGCCGCCTGGATTCTCAATCTAGCCCTGGCCGGGCTGACGCTGGTGCTGACGGCCCTGGCCCTGGAGTTGCCGGTCTATCGGCAACACGTCCAGAACTGGATCGCGGTCCTGCTGACCGCGTTCTTCGTCGCCGCCCCCATCGCCGTGCTCACCATCGCCGTGCTGGCGGGGACCACCTTCCACGGGAGCAATTTCGGCCACCAGGGCTTCGCCCCGTTCGGCGTCGAGGGTGTGCTCTCCGCCGTCAGCACCAGTGGAATCATCTTCGCATTCCTCGGATTCGAACAGGCGGACCAGTTGGCCGGGGAGAGCCGCAATCCGGCGCGGGACATCCCGCGGGCAGTGATCGGCTCGATCCTCATAGGCGCACTTGTCTATCTGTCCCTTCAGGTGGTCTTCATCGGGGCCCTGCCACAGAGCGCCTTCGCCCACGGCTGGGCCGATCTGACCTTTACCGACAAGGCGGGGCCGTTCGCCGGAATCGCCCTGTCCGCCGGGCTCCGCTGGCTCGCCGCACTGATCTACATCGACGCGGTCGTGTCCCCCACCGGAACCGGCCTGATCTACACGACCGCCGCCTCCCGGGTCTCGTACGGCCTGTCCCGCAACGGCTACGTGCCCGCGGTCTTCGAACGGACGACGGCGCGCGGGGTTCCCTGGTTCAGTCTGCTCTTCGCGTTCTTCGTCGGGCTCATCGTCTTCCTGCCCTTTCCCGCCTGGCAGAAGCTGGTCGGTTTCGTCACCTCCGCGAGCGTGCTGATGTACGCGGGCGCGCCGCTCGCCCTCGGGTGTCTACGCAAGCAGGACCCGGACCGGTACCGTCCATACCGTCTCCCCGGCGGTCTGTTCTGGTCTCCCGTCGCCTTCATCGTCTCCAACCTGATCATCTACTGGGTCGGCTGGGACACCCTGTGGCGGCTCGGCCTGGCGATCGTCCTCGGATATCTGCTGCTGGGCGGCTCGGCACTGCTCAGGCTCAACCCGAGGGTCCCGCATCTGGATTGGCGGTCCGCCCAGTGGCTGCCGGTGTATCTGGTGGGGCTGGGCCTGATCTCCTGGCAGGGTGGCTACTGCAGCGGGGGACCGGCGTCGAAGGTGTCCTGTGGTGCGACCGGCGTCATTCCCCTGTGGTGGGACGTGGCGATCACCGCCGTGTTCAGCCTGCTGATCTACTCCTGGGCGCAGGCCGTCCGGCTTCCGGACGTGGCGAGCCAGGAGTATATCGGCTCGGTCGACGTGCTCCCCGGCCGCTGACGACGGGGCACTGACCTCCGGATACGGATACAGCAATGATCCCTTGCCCGCCCTTCAAGCCGGCCTTCCTTGCGTCCTTGCGCTCTTGCGTCACTGCGTCCTTGTGTCACTGCGGACGGTGTGCGCACTCGCTCCCGCAGTCTGCTTCGGCTCAGCTTCCGTCTTCCAGGCCGTCGCGGCCAGTGCCGCGGAACCGGGCATCGGCTCCGGCGTCGACCCCGCGCTGCTGCTGCACGCTCCGAGACAGTGGCGCTACGTCGTCGGACTTGCTCTCGGCAGCCGCGGACATCCCGCTCCAGACGGTCGCCCTGCGGTCCATTCCCATCCACGCGGTGGGCGAGTCGCTCGCCACCTGTCTCACCGTCACCTCCCTGGTCGAGGACCGGCTCCGCGGGGCCGGGCCGAGCTTTCAGCGCGGTCCGGCCACGGTGGCGACGGCGGGCACGGTGCCGCGTGAAACCGGCCGTGCCGGCGCAGTCGGCCCTCGCCCGGCTGGGCGACCGGCCATGCGAGGGCCTCAGTGGCCGGCGGTCGCGTGTTTCGTGGCGGTGGTGGCGGTGGGAGCACTGGCCCTGACGCGTTTCGGTGAGGTGCCGACCGAGGTTACGGGAACTCAGCCGCTCCAACGCCAGTAGAGTTCGGGCCGGGGCTGTGTGCCGCAGTCGGAGAGCTTCAACTCGGGGTTCTGCCGGTCGCGGTCGTCCCAGCGGGTGGGGAGTTCGCGGTCGTCCTGGAAGAGACAGCGATGGTCACCGCCCGTGATCCGCCAGGCGTCACGCTTCCAGGTCGTGCTCTGCCACGGCTCGCGGGCCCAGCGCTGGCTCCCGCGGCCTCCCCCGCACCACTCAAGTCCGACGACTGTCGAGTTCGCGGTCAGACAGGAGTCGCGGTCGAGTCGGGGCCTGATCGTCCCGTCCTTCCTCATGTCCCACTTCTGCGCGGCTGATCCGTCACAGCCGCGGATGTCGGCCGTACCAGAGTTCGCCGACCCGGTGGTGGCGTGGAGGCACTGTGACGGATCCCTCCCGGTGAAGTACGTCGTCCGGCCGATGTCACCGAGGATCTCCCCGGCGCGTGGAGGCCGGTGGATCTGCTGGTACTGCCGGTGGATCCACAGGCTCCAGTCCTTCTGGAGCGGGCCTGCGTAGGCGGTGGCGTTCGCGCACGTCCCGGTGGCCCGGCACTTCCGGTGGGCGAGATACCAGCGTGCCACCTCGTCCTTCTCGGCCGAGGCTCCGGGGGTGAGATTCGGTGTGAGCGGCGACATGGTGTAGCCGAGGTAGGCCGACACGGGAACCCCGAGCGCGTAGCCCACCCTGCGGAAGTACCGGGCGCCGACCCCGTGGTCGGCGTGGTCGACACCGCCGCCGAGCCCGAAGGCGAACGAAGCATTGTCGTGATCCATCGTCAGGATGCGCCCTGCCCGGCTCAGCCGGACCAGTGCGGACACCACCGCGAGCAGCCGGTCCTCCGTGTAGCTCGCGGTGCTCTGGAACGGCTCGATGCTCTGCTTGCCCCGGTCGAACAGCCTCAGCAGGCTGTTCGCCTCCTGACCGTGCGGCAGTCCGTCGTGGAGGTCCAGGAACGTCAGCCGCACATCGGTGTTTCTGGCGTCGTCGGCGAGCCGGTAGGACCTGACCCGGACGCTGTCCGCCCGCACATCCGACCGCTCCCAGCGGTTGGCCGCCTCCGCCATCTCCGCGTAGGCCGCCCGCACCCCGTACTCCCTGCGGTCCACGTACTCCAGCGCCTTGACCCGGTCCTTCTTGCCGTCGTCGCCGGCGGTCAGATACACCGTGTCGACCGGGCACCCGGCGCGGATGGTCTGTCTGATCTCCGGATTCAGAAAGAACAGGTCGTCATCAGGATGCGCCACGCCGACCAGGGTGCGCCGGCACTGCCCCGGGTCCTTCCCGTGGGCGGCCGGGCGGGACGCCCCGGCCGTCGTGCCCGCACCGGGAACCGAATCGGGCGTGGGCGAGCAGGCTGGCCCCAGCAGGACACAGCCGATCAGCGCCGCCGCAGTCGTCCGCGTACGGGGGGACCAGCCCGGTTGACGCCTTCTCCAGCCCACCAAGGGCTCCATTCGCTGCCGCCGATCCCCTGACGGAGGATCGTCCAACGGACAGAGCGGAAGCAACCGACACACCGACGAGCAGCCCGGAGACTTGCGCCGGAACTCTGGATACCTCGTTCCCCATTGCCTTCTTGGTGGCCCCGTAACGGGCACCCGGCCTCCGGGGTCGGCATGCCCTTCCCCCCTGCCGGACGTATGGCAATGTCCGTTCGGGTTATACGAGATCGCCATCCAACTCCGGGGCTTCCCCGTCGCCGCTCAGCGGGAGTAGGTCCAGTCGCCGTTCTTGTAGCCGTAGAGATGGTTCAGCTCGATGGTGGCGTCCCGCACCGCGAAGACGAACCGGTCCGAGACGGACACGGACCCGTCGGAGTGGATGCCGCCGGCCGAGTCCGCGAAGTGCACCTGTCTAGCTGACTGGACCGCCACGAAGCTGCGGTGGAAGCTCAGCGCGGACGACAAGGAACGTGCCGCGCTGGAGACCCTCTCGGCCGGTGGCGCGATTACAGGGAGGGGCGGTGGGGCCCACGCATGGTGGCCCCATCGCCCCTTTCACGTGCCTGAGGGATCAGACGGTGGCGGCGAGCCAGCCGATGGTCTCGGTGGTGTGCTTGCCGTCGCTCTTGGTGGCGCCGGCGTACACCTCGTTCAGGCGGATGAGGAAGCCCGTGTTGGTGACGTCGTGGATCCGGATCCCCGGCGTCTCCGGGCCGTTGAATGTCTGGGTCAGTGGGAGGACGACCACGTTCGCCCCTGCCGGGAACGGTGTCGGAAACGTGACGCGAGTGAAGGTCGAGGTGTTCCCGCCGCTCGTCTCGATCGGGTTGTCCGAGCTGAGATTGATCTTGCCGGTCTGAATGAAACTCATGGTCAACTTCCTTCGTGAGGGCTGCCCTGCTCGGCCGTCCGCAATGGACGATGGAACACTCGTCACGAAGCCGTCATTTCATGCCGAGCTACCACGAACGAGCGATCGCCTTTCAGACAGGAGCCATCCTGCCGCTGTGCGCGTTCTGGCTGCCCGCCACAAGACGGTCCGGACTCTCCGCTTCGATATCCGCCTTGGCTCCTCGGGCAGCGAGCTGATCGCCGACCGTATCCGCTGCACCGAGGCATGGCCGCCGAAGCCTTCGAGTCCGGTCTCCCGATCGTCCTGGCGCCCGGTCCGCGCACGACCGACCGCACCGCGCCCACGCCCGACGACACCTGGGACCTCCCCTTCGCCACCGACTGGGTCTACCGAGGGGAGGCGACCGCCGGCTCAACCGCCCGGTTCTGATCGCGGACGGCTTCAGCGCCGGCCCCACCGATCTCAACCTCACCTGGGGAACTCCTGGAGTACGGCCCGTTTCCGCTCCTGAGCGAGATCCGCCGCCGGGGGCGCGACGTCGTCCTGGTCGGCTACCACGAGCGCAGCGCGTCGATTTTGGGGGTGCGCAGCTGCGTGCCGGAGCGAGGGCGCCACGGCCGTCGCTCCTGGATAGACGGGGCGGGGTCGGTGCCCCAGACGGCGATCTCCACCATGCCTTCGCGGATGCGCAGGCATGGTGGAGGGGGCCGGGGGTACCTGCCGCCTGCTCGCCGCGGGGTGCGGCACCTGCCAGCCGGCTCTGGCTCTTTTCGCCCCAGCGCGGCGTGGCAGGCCAGATCCCTCGGCCTCCTGGCCTCGCGAGCACCCTCAGCGCCGGCTCAATGCGATCGCCTGCACCGGGCAGGCGAACGCGGCCTCCTGGATCAGTGGGTCCTCCCCCTCCTCGCCGTGGTCCGGCAGTAGCTCGACCACGCCGTCGTCGTCCTGGGTGAAGACACCGGGAGCGTGTTGCACACACCTGGCCGCCCCGATGCACCGGTCGGTGTCGATGTCGATACGCATCCGTTCGCGTCTCTCCTTCCTTTCCTTCCTTATTTCCCTGGACTCGCACTACCAGATGACCGGCAGCTCGGCGACGCCTTCCTGCGTGGTGGCAGTGGTGCTCCGCACCTGGTCGACGGGGACGGCCAGACGGAGGGCGGGGACGCGCCTCAGCAACGTGTTCAGCGCGATCTCCATCACCGCGCGGGCCAAGTTCTGCCCCACGCACTGGTGGATGCCGTAACCGAAGGCGACATGTCGGGTGGCCCTGCGTCGGATGTCCAGGACATCGGGACCGTCCCACGCCCCCGGGTCCCGGTTCATCAGCATCGTGGAGATGATCACACCGTCTCCGGCCCTGATGGTGTGCCCGGCGATCTCGATGTCCGCGACGGCCGCTCGCAGAAGCGCGTCACCAGCCGAGATGAACCGGGTCAGCTCCTCGACCGCAGCCACCGTCAGGCTGGAATCCCCCTTCAACATCTCCGCCTGTTCAGGGTGTTCGAACAAGGCGAAGACTGCGGTGGCGATGGTCGCCGAAGTGGTTTCGTTCCCGCCGGTCGCAAGAACAGTGCAGAGCAGCACCAGTTCGTCCCGGTCTGCCTCGTCACGGAGCGGGTGGCTCGTGAGGAGTTCATCGATCAGCCCGTCACCGGGATTCTGCTCCTTTCGCGCGATCAACTCCCGCAGATAGTCCTGAATGCCGGTGAAGGCCTGCCCAGAGGCGTGTGTCTTGTTCTCCGGAGAGCCCACAAGCGTGCTCCGCACCAAATCTTTGAGCAGGTGCCGTTCCTCGCGCGGTACACCGAGGAATGCGAAGGACGCGTCGCACGCCAGGGGAAGTGAGTAGGCTCCGACGAGCTCGGCGCTGGCACCCCGGGCGAGCATGACGTCGATCAGTTCCTCCGCGGTGCGCTCGATCTGCGGGCGCAGGGGCGATCCGGCGGATACCGAAGCTGGACGCCAACAAGCGGCGCTGCTCCGCGTGTACGGGGTCATCCGTGCCGATCAGCGGGAGCTCTGGCACCTCCTGCCCGGCCAGACGAGGAAAGCCCGGACGGCTGGTGTTGGACGACAGCCGGGGATCACACAACAGAGCTCTCCCCTCGTAGTTCCCGGACACGAGCCACACCTCTCGCCCGTCGCTCAGAGCCACCCGCGAGAGCGGCCTCCGCTCGCGCAGCGCCGTGTATCCGGGAGGCATTCCGTAGGGACAGGTCCTGTCCATCGGGAAAACGGGAGCCCGGCCCGTGTCCTGAGGGGTAGCTGTCACGATCTTCCTCACCCTCTGCCGGCCCGAGCGCCGGAACGGTCACGAATCCCGTACGCGACGGGAGCCCCGGTCGGTCCGTCGTCGCAGCGGCGGCCTCCCGGCATCCCGCGACCTGCCGGACGGACGCCAACAGGCTGTCGGCCACACGCCGACCACGCCACCCGGAGAACCCTTTTTCATCCCAACGTGGCTTCGCTGATCATGTGTTCGCCGCCCCGCTCCGGTGCCCGTTTCCGTACCGGCCCCGATCTCGTTGTTCGTTCACCCGCAGAGCGGTGCGACCACATCCGTGGACAGCCGCCTTCGCGTCGGCCAGGGACTGGAGCCGGGTGAGGATCTGCTGCCAGGTGCCGTTCCGCTGCCACCGGCGAAACAGGTCGTAGATCCGGCCCCACGGCCCATACGCGACAGGTGCATCCCGCCACGGGATTACCAGTCCGGACCCGGAACCGTATGCCGGCAGGTCTCCTTGGAACCTAGACAGGCCACATGTCAAGCAGCGACTTGCCGACATTTCGCGCTGCCAGCGGGTGATTAGACGTCAGAAGATCACCTGCAAGGGCTAATTGTCTTCCAATCACCCACGCTCAAGGCAAGTTTGACGGTGGATCAGTTCATCGTCGGAGCAGCGTGAGGAAGTTCTGCAGACCCGATCGGCCCAGCAAAACAGGGATCCCAATTTGCCTGATATGACAGCAATGGGGGGTGTTAGTACGTTCGATCATGCGCTGGCTGTCACAGCGAGACTGTCTCTGAGCCCGAGAAGGAGAACAAGCGACATGATCATGACCCGTTCCCACGCGATCGCCACGGCCGTCGCGGCCGCCGCGGCACTGACCGCGACCGGTATCACCTACGCCTCCGCGGTCTCCGCCCCCCAGGCCCAGGTGGCCCCGGTCGCCCTGCCCGCCCAGGCCCCCATGGGTGGCGAGGGCGGCAACACGGGCAAGGGCAACGAAGGAAACGAGCGCGGCGGCAACGAGCGCGGGGGCAACGAGCGCGGGGGCAAGCGCCATCACGAGGAGGGCCGGATCCACATCAACGAGCGCGAATACGCCGGTCGCCCCGACGGCTGCATCACCGTCGTCAGCGGCCTGGGTGCCAAGAGCTTGAACATCCGCAACGACAGCCGCAACGAAGTTGAGGTCTTCCGCGGAGCCGTGTGCGACAACGGCGCGCCCATCGCCACCGTCGGCCGCTACAGCTCCGCCAACAACATCCGCCCCGGCAAGGACGACGAGGACGAGAACTGCGAGAAGGGCGAGCACCACGAGAAGAAGCACCACGAGAAGACGGGTGACGGAGTGAAGGTCAAGCACGGAGTCGTCGCCAGCTTCCGCGTCATCAAGCGCCACCACGACGAGAAGGGCGAGGGTGGCGAATTCGGCGGTTACTAAAAGCTGCAACCGCCTGATGCGCATGCCAGAGAATCCCGGCCCGCCGTAATCGGGCCGGGATTCTCGTCCGGCCTCCGGCCGAAGCAAGAATATCCCTTCTCTGAACATCCAGCTCAAGACCGCGGAAGCGCGCGGAGGTGCCGAAGAGGGCGGTATGCAGCCGTACCGACATGGAACGGATCCACGCGCAGCACGCGCCCTTCGTCCTGCCGTCGACGAACGAGAGGGTGGCGAGGCGCTTGACCTTCCGCGGGTCGAGGTTCGGCTGGAAGGAAAAGTCGTACTCATCGAGCGTCTTGTGGTGCGGCAGCCGGGACAGTCGCAGGCCCTGGCGGAAACGGCGGTCGTCACGGACGGCGAGCTCCTCGGACAGCACCAGGCCGAGGAAGTGACCTCGCCGCTCAGATGCCCCCCGCTGTCCTCCATGGCTCCTGGGTATCAGCATCGCGAGCGGTCAGTTCTGGTCGGCAGGCGCCAACAGGAACGCCTATGCGGCCGAGGTGGCACGACGCTCATGAATACCGCGACGGGCTGAGGTCGCAGGGCGGGCTCTGGACGATCAGAGCTCGAATATCGGCCGGGTGGAGAAGTCCTCGTACATGTCTTCGCCATCCGGCCCGTACGCGAACTCGGCGAAGAAGGGGTTGCGGTTGGCCGTGGCCAGGGGCAGCCACCCGAGCATGTGGCCGTAGCTGCCGCACGCCGCCTCGCCGCCGTCGCCGCCGTGCACCGCGGTGACATCGCTCGTCAGCTCGGTCCGGTACGTGTCGTAGGCGATGTGCAGGCCCAGCGCGTTCGGTCGATGCTGTGGACCGGTGTGATCGTCGGGGGGGTCCGGTCGAGAGGACAGTCATTGCCCCATCGGAACAGGGTGTTCGCACCGGCCCCGCAGGCGTGTTCCCACTCATCGGAGCTCGGCATCCGCAGGCCGCGAGCCGCGAGCACAGCCGGCATTTCGGTGGGAGGCTCGGTCAGGTTCTCGCCTTCCACCGCCATGAGCACCGTCGCCACGGTGACGTGCCGGCGCGGGCTGAGCAAATGAGCAAGGTGGGCCCGCAGATCGGGGCCATACCCGAAGCCCTGTTCCAGGCTCTCCTGGTAGTCGGCGGCCTGCTCGGACGTCGGTCGCCAGGTGTCGAGATCGAATCCGAGCGTCACTGTGCCACCCGGCACCAGTGCGAATTCCTGTGCATTCCGTTTGATCAGGACGCGGTGCATCCGGGAGTCGAGGTGCTCGACGGCCTCAACGGAAGCCACGAGGCCGCCTGCCCGATCAGCTGCCTCTTGTGCGACTTGGCGGGCGGTCGAGAGGTCGAATGACCCGCCACTGGTCAAAGGTGAGGTCGGCGAGAGACATGCGCCGCAGTCTTCCACGAAGGCCTGACAGAGCCTCCGCCAGGGCCGCCTGAACGGAGAGGATCACCCTGCGTAAGGGCGGCCGCCGATGAGCTTCCGCGAGCACAGGGCCAAGGATGGCTGGAGCGACTGGCAGCTCGCCCGTCTGGCCGTGGATATCCGCAGCATGGCCTGCTACGGCGGCACCCTCAAGGCCGGAGTGGAACCACGGCTGAGGAAAGAGTTCACCGCCGACGAGCTCCTACGTGCCGACGCCTACCTCGCCGCGAGCCTCCCGGACGCCGGCCGCCTGACCGCGATCGAGAGCCGCCTCGATCCCGTTGCGGACGACGACACCGGGTGGCTGACCGAGAAACTCAGGATCGCTTGGGAAGGGCTGGACGATCGGACCGCCGGGCTGCGGCAAGTCTGTTCTCGCTGCCCGCTACCCCGACAGCCGGCACGTGTGCCTGGACACCTACCGAAACCTCGCCACCGACTCCGAGGCCGACCAGTCCGCCACACCAGTCGCCGGCCGCTCATCGAAGGCGACTGGATCCGCGGCATCACGATCCGTCAGCCCTGAGCCACCTGCGTCCTCGCCGGGAAAGCCGTGGAGAACAGGCAAGCAGTGGCTTGTGGATGGCTCGGTGGCTCGTCATGGGTTCTGATCTGGCGCTTTGCGTGGCAGACATGTCCGTGACGGGTAGGCCGGCCGCTGGCTTCGGTCGCGGACGACGAGAACGGCAAGGCTGCCCTTGAACTGCTGTGGGGCGTTTCTGCACCGGGGTAGGGGTGCGCGTGACCGGTTACTCCCAGAGGCGGGCCAGGTGCGTGTGGAGGACGTCGTGTGCTTCGTGCGGGGTGAGGTGGCCGATGAGGGCATGCGCGGTGAGGCCGTCCGCGAGGGCGAGGAGGGTGCGGGCCTCGAGCTGCGGATCGAGGCGCACGGCGCAGTCGGCGCCCTCGCCGGCTTCCGAGATGAGGCGGGTGAACGCCTCCTGCAGGTGCGCGTAGTTCGCCGTCAACGTCCTGGCGAGCGCCTTGTTCACAGCCGCCTGCGCGACGAAGGCGAGCCAGACCCTGGCCTCGGCGCGGCGCTCTTCCCGGAGCAGTGAGATCTCGGCGGCCGCGTGGCCCAGGGCGGTGCTGGCCGACTGGGCCGGGCTCCTGAGGAGTCGGGCCTGTACACGCTCGCTGATCCGCTCGCTGATGTACCCGAGAGCGAACACCAGCATCTCTTCCTTGGTGCGGAAGCACCGCTGAACTGCGCCCATCGACACCTGCGCGCGGGCAGCGACATCGCGAAGGGTCACGCCCTCCAGTCCGCCTTCGTCGGCGAGGTGGCATACGGCCTCGGCGATGAGACGGCGTCGGCTCACGTGGTCCACCTGCCTGGGCATGTCCGATCGCCTCTCAGTTTCACAGCGCTCCGCTTCGCAGCGCAGTTTATCCGATGCGCACGTATCGGTTCCCGGGTACGGTTCCGATGCAAGCGCATCGGAACGTGGACGAGGAAGGTGAAGCCATGCAGGACGCCCTGTGGAAGATGCCGGCCGCCGCGCAGGCGGAGGCTGTACGCAGCGCAGAGATCTCAGCCGTCGAACTGGTCGACAGTCACCTGGATCGCATCGCCGAGGTCAACCCGCAGGTGAACGCGGTCACGCAGCTCCTAGCGGAGCGGGCACGCGAGGCCGCGACACGAACAGACCGTCGGCGGGCCGCCGGTGAAGCGCTGGGGCCCCTCGCGGGGGTGCCCTTCACGGTGAAGGAGAGCACCGCCGTCGAAGGCGTGCCGACCACGTTCGGCACGGGGCGCTTCCGCGATCTGGTGGCGTCGGCCGACGCACCCCCGGTGGCACGGCTGCGCGCAGCCGGAGCCATCCCCATCGGGCACAGCAACATCCCCACCCTGATCCTGGCGGGGATGCACACGCGCAGCGAACTGTTCGGCGACACGGTCAACCCGTGGGACAGCAGCCGGACCCCTGGCGGCTCCAGCGGAGGCGACGCGGTGGCCGTTGCCACGGGCATGGCAGCGCTCGGGCTCGGCAACGACTCTGGCGGGTCAGTGCGCATCCCGGCCCAGTTCTGCGGTGTGGCCGGGCTGAAGCCGTCCACAGGCCGGTTTCCCGCCGACCATCGCGTTCTCGGCCCGGACGACCCGGGCCCGGCGTCCCAGATGCTGGTCACCGACGGCCCGCTGGCCCGGAGCGTGGGCGACCTACGGCTGGCTTACGAGGCGCTGGCTGGGACCGATCCGCGAGACCCACGGGCCGTACCGGTGCCCGCCTACGGCGAACCGCTCCCCGGACGCGTGAAGGTCGCGGTCGTGGCGGACCCTGGCGGGCACGGCGTCCACCCTGCGATTCGCGGAGCCATCGCGTCCGCGGCCGACGCGCTCCGCGACGCCGGATACGACGTGCGCGAGGAGCACGACGTACCGCGGATGGACGAGGCCCTTGAGGCGTACGGCCGGATCACTGTGACCGAGTTCGCCCCGACCTGGCCGGTGGTGCGCGGGCTGCTCGGCAAGGGCGGGGACCGCTTTATCGAGATGGCGATGGAGCAGACCCCGCCCGTAAGCGCGGAGCAGTTCATGAAGTTGATGGGCACCTGGATGAACATCCGCCGTTCGTGGGCCGAATTCCTCGACGAATACCCGCTGTTGCTCGGCCCGGTCTTCACCGAGCCACCGGTCGAGCCGGGGCTGGAGTCGCGTGACAGGTCAGGTAGGGACCGTGTCGGGTCGGGAATGCGCCTGTGCACCGTGACCAGCTTCGTGGGCGTGCCCGGTGTGGCCGTACCGACCGGGATGGTCGACGGGCTCCCCTGCGGAGTACAGATCGTCGGGCGCGCGTTCCGGGAGGACCTGTGCCTGGGTGCGGCCCAGGCGATCGAGGACCGACTCGGAGTTCTCACACCGGTCAACCCGCGAGTGGGAGGCCGGACTGATTGAGCCCGTGGCCACAGAGGGCGCACGCGGCGACGCCGTACTCCTCACGCCGCCGTCCCGGCGGCCTGGCTGAAACGCACCCGTTCGCCACAGACCGCTCTCAACGTGCAGCTCGAGATCACGGTACTTGTAGAGACGCCCCCGAGGCTCCAAACGAACCACGGCTGGATCACCCCGTTCGCCTCCGCGTTCACCCCGGCAGCGCAAATCAGCGTCATGACCAGTGACAAGACCGCGCCCGTCACCCCCGACATGAGTGTCGAGGTGGACGACGTGGATGCGGCTTATGCGGTCATGCGGGACAGCGGCGCGGAGATCGTGCACCCCTTGCAGGATGAGGAGTGGGGCGTGCGGCGGTTCTTCGTCCGCGACCCCAGCGGAAGGGTGGTTAACGTGCTGGGCCACCGCTGATGGCCTCCGCACCTTGGTTGAAAGTGCTGGGCACAGCCACTCGTTGATGGCCACGCTAAGGACGGTGGCCTCACAGCAGACCGCGAGTTTGTCGTATCTCGTGGGTGCGCCACGAGGCGCCATGGGATCGAGTGAGGTGAGAGACCTTCACCGCCGGATTGTCGTAGCAATCCGGTTGAAGCTGGGGGCAGTTCGGTTCGGGGGAAGGCCCTTACGACGGGGGCTGGTGGCCTGTCACGGAGGAAGCGGAACTGTTGAACCCGGCAAAGGTAAGCACGGCCAGATACCGATACCGGGGAAAACTCATTCCTGCTCCGTGGCCCATTACGGCATGAGCAACTGAGCACCCCGAAACGGGATTTGTGGAGAGCCCGGTGCCCGGAGACGGGCACGCCGGGTTCGGGAGGCGGCTCGGGGAAACCACTGGTGGAGACACCAGCAGGGCGCCCCGAGTCGACCTCACCCGATTGATACCGCACTCGACGCGTGCCGAGCCCGGTAGTCGATCTTGTCGTCGGTGGGCGGCCGCCGCGCGAGCCGCGCTTCTTGCGGTTGCGGGCCTGGTCGCCTTGTCCGGGACGGTGCAGCAGATGCCACGCTTGCGCAGGCAGGCACGGTTTCTTCAGGAGGCGTACGCCTTGTCGGCGCGGACCCGGTCGGGCCGGGTCCGCGGCCGGCCCGAACCCATGCGGGCGACGCAGATCTTGTCCAGGACCGGCTCGAACTGCGGGGAGTCGCCGCGCTGCCCAGCGGTGTTGGTGATCGGCCCGTGCCGGGCGTTGTGTGAACGGTGGGTCAGTGCACGGGAACCGGTGGATACGCAGAGCCGTCCTGTGCTACCTGTGAAGTTCGTCCGATCCTGCCAGGGCAGGCAGTCGCTGGCTGCCGGGAAGGGAGTGTGGGGGTGTCACGACGTAGGAAAATCATGGTCCTGGTGGCAGCGGTGATGCTGTCCGTGTCGACACCGTTCTTCTGGCTGCTCGACAACCCGGACACTGGGCAGTTGGTCGCCGCTTCGGTCCAGGGCGCTACCGGTATCGCCGCCCTGGCGTGGGCGCTGGTGCCGTCCCCGGCCGGCCTGCAGCCCGGAGCCGCGGCGGTCGACACCGGAAAGGCCAGAGCCACCGGGGGTGGCCGGGCGTCCAGCGGTGTACGCGGCCCGCAGGGGGCCGGGCATGGTCCGGTTCGGGCGGAGCGAACGGGGGACGCCATCGCGGACGGGCCCGACAGCAGCGCGAGCACGGGTATCGACTTCAGCTGACCGGGCTGGAATGGTCAGAGTACGTGGGAGGTTTCTGTCCGATGGTGCGATGGCCCAAGCGCCGCCCTGCCCCGGACAGGGAGCCCAACGTTGATCCCGGGGCCGCGGACGCAAAGAGCGAGCCGTCGGTCACCGCCGTGGGCACTGGCACTGCCAACGCTAGCGACGGCGCCACGGTGGCGACCGGCTACACCGGACCGGCCCCAAGCACCACCGGCCCGGTACACGTGCGTCATACGGGAGACGCCACCGCCAGTGAGGGCGGCCTGGCCAACACCGGGTACTTGGCGGTCGACCGCTTCACCTTGGTGCAGCAGGCCGCTCCTCGCACACGCGCCGCATGGCCACACCAAGTTGGCTTGCTCCCGCCGCGCGCCCAGTCCTTCCAGCACCGGGCCGAAGTCGACCAGTTGCGAGCAGCGGTCGACCGCGGGGGCACCGCAGTGCTCACCCAGGTCCTGACCGGGACCGGTGGAGTGGGCAAAACCCAGCTGGCCGCCAACTACGCCCGCACCACATGGGAAAACGGCGAGGTCGACGTACTGGTATGGATCACCGCGAGCAGCCGCTCAGCGATCACGGCCGGATACGCGCAGGCCGGCGTAGAGGTCCTTGCCGCCGACCCCGGCGACCCGGAGCAGGCCGCGCGAGCGTTCCTGGCCTGGCTGGAACCCAAAGCCGACCAGAAACCCTGCCGGTGGCTGGTCGTACTCGACGACGTCGCGGATCCCGCCGATATGCGCGGCTGGTGGCCGCCCACCAGCCGCCACGGCCGCGCCCTGGTCACCACACGGCGCCGCGAGGCCGCCCTGACCGGAGCAGGACGGCGCCGGGTGACCGTGGGCCTGTTCACACCCCAGGAAGCCGCCGCCTACTTCACCGCCGTACTCGCCGCGCACGACCGCCACGAGCCGGCCGACCAGATCAGCAGCCTGGCCTCCGAGCTCGGATACTTGCCTCTCGCGCTGGCCCAGGCCGCCGCCCACACCATCGATGCGGACCTGACCTGTGCCTCCTACCGGGAGCTGCTGGCCGATCGGATCAGGAAGCTGACCGACCTGCTGCCAGAACCCGGCGCACTGCCCGACGACCAGACCGCCACCGTGGCCGCCACCTGGTCCCTATCCATCGAACGCGCCGACCAGCTCCGCCCAGCAGGCCTGGCCCGTCCTATGCTCCAGCTCGCCGCGATGCTCGACGCCAACGGCGTCCCCCGCACTGTCCTCACCAGCGAACCCGCTCGTGCCTATCTCACCGCTCACCGCGCTGCCGTCGATCGTGAACCGGCTGAGGTGACAGTCGAGGACGCAGTCGGCGCCCTGTCAGCCCTGCACCGTCTCAGCCTGATTGACCACACTCCCAACACCCTCCATCAGGCCGCCCGAGTCCACCAGCTCGTCCAACGCGCCACCCGCGACACCGTAGCCCCCAACCAACTCACCCCTCTCGCCCACACTGCAGCTGACGCCCTGACCGCCGCATGGCCGGCCGTCGAGCGAGACACCCTCCTCACCCAGGCGCTGCGCGCCAACACAGACGCCCTCATTCACATCGCAGAAGACGCTCTGTACCAGCCCGCACCGCACCGGGTGCTCTTCCGCGCCGGCCAAAGCCTCAGCCAAGCCGGCCAGGCCACCGCCGCCACCGCCCACTTCTCTCGCCTGTCCGAGGCGACCTCCCACCACCTCAGACCCGACCATCCATACGCCCTGGCCGCCCGCAACAACCTCGCCCGGTGCCGAGGCGAGGCGGGGGACGCGGCGGGTGCTGCCGCCGCGTTGCAAGACTCGCTGGCTGACGTGATGCGGGTGCTGGGTCCGAACCACCCCGACACCCTGAACGTCCGCCACAACCTTGCCTACTGGCGCGGTGAGGCGGGGGACGCGGCGGGCGCTGCGGCCGCGTTCGAGGAGCTGCTGGCCGACCGGCTACGTGTGCTGGGACCCGACCACCCCGACACCCTGAACGCCCGGCATAACGTCGCCTACTTTCGGGGTGCGACGGGGGACGCGGCGGGCGCTGCGGCCGCGTTCGAGGAGCTGCTGGCCGACCGCCTACGTGTACAGGGCCCGGACCACCCAGCCACCCTGACGGCCCGCCACGAGCTCGCCCGGTGGCGAGTAAGGGCAGGGTGCACGGCTGGGGGCGCGGCCACGTTCGAGGGGCTGCTGGCCGACCGGCTGCGCGTGTTGGGCCCCGACCACCCCGACACCCTGAGCGCTCGCCACAACCTCGCCGCGTGGTGGGGTGAGGCGGGGGACGCGGCGGGTGCTGCCGCCGCGTTCGAGGGGCTGCTGGCCGACCGGCTGCGGGTGCTGGGCCCCGACCACCCCGACACCCTGAGCGCCCGCAAAGACCTCGCCCGGTGGTGGGGAGAGGCGGGGGACGCGGCGGGCGCTGCCGTCGCGTTCGAGGAGCTGCTGGCCAACCAGCTACGCGTACAGGGCCCCGACCACCCAGCCACTCTGAGCTCCCGCCATGGTCTCGCCTACTGGTCGGGTGAGGCGGGGGACGCGGCGGGTGCTGCGGCCGCGTTCGAGGAGCTGCTGGCTGACATGATGCGTGTGCTGGGGCCCGACCATCCCGGCGCCATGGACGCCCGGCACAACGTCGCCTACTTCCGGGGTGAGGCGGGGGACGCGGCGGGCGCTGCCGCCGCGTTCGAGGAGCTGCTGGCCGACCGGCTACGTGTACAGGGCCCCGACCACCCAGCCACTCTGAAGGCCCGCCACGAGCTCGCCCGGTGGCGAAGCAAGACGATTGACGATGAATCGACCGATTCCTGACCGATATCGGCAAGTGACGACCCGCAGCCGGATTGGCGCCGGGGCGCCGATTTCAAGGAATCAGAAGGGGCGGGCAGCAACTGCAGTGCGCCCGCTGACGTTCGATCGCGCCCAACCAGGTACCCCCGGCCGCCGTGAGCTTGGCTCGGATTACCCCCCACACGAAGCAAAGAGAAAGTAAAGCTCCGTTGTGGATGTCTGGATCGGCTTTCGGACTCGGCTTGGTCCAGGTCCCGTTCTGGATCCCCCGCGACCTGCGCACCATGCCGGGCGTGATCACCAACGTGGAATTCGGCCTGGACGCTCCGACAGGCAGGGCAGTGCTGGGCTGCCCGCCCGACTGCCCCAACCCGGAGCGCAACAGGTACCTGATCTCGTGGCCCGCCGTCACGGCGTACCGGTGTGCACCACCCTGACCGACATGGCAGCCGCAGCCCCCGCCTTGCTCACCGCCAAGTGCCCCCAGTAGTCCGAAGGTCAGTTGCCGGGGCCGAGGAGATTGCCGCTGGCCTCCGAGCGGCAGGCATCGGCGCCGAAGTCGAACTCCCCGAAGCCGCCCCCGGGGGAAGTGGCAGCCCGGACAAACTTACCCATGCTCCACGATTGAAACGTACGGCCGGCCAGGGAGCCCCGGTGTCCCCGCGCCCACTCCCCGGCCAGGCCGTGCGAAGCCGCATGACCCACCGCAAGCCCGGGCGCCAGACCGCAGGACCCGAGCTTGAGCAGGCACTCCTCCGACCTGCTCAAGCCACTTCGGCCCCACCAGCACCTCGGCTGGTAGGGCCGACGTGTACCACGACACGCCCTTCGTGAGAGCAGCACGGAAACGTGATGACCGTCACTGCCGAATCTTGGGGCTTCGGTGAGTCCCGGAAGTTCTCGGAAGATCTGGCGATCCCCAGTTCCAGGGAATTCAGCCAACGCTGTACTAGAATGTCCTGAATTTCCCCCGGGTGCTGTCAAGTCCCCTTGAGAGGACGCTGGTCTGACGCACCGTCCAACTACACTCTTCATCAATGCAAAAGGAGCCCCGCTTCCTCGACGCGGTTTCCTAGGCCATGGGTCGAGGGGGCTCCTTGCGCGGCGTCCAAGCATCAGCAAGACGGAAGGACTCCGAATGCAGAGTAACGCGAAACCACCTCCCGAGCACAGTTTCAGCGTGGACAGAGGACGGGGGCCAGTTGCCCGCCACCTGCGGAAATGGCTGGTCAGCCGTGGACAGAGCGTCCACACAAGTTTCATGTGCGGCGTGGCGTACAGGCTCGGCGACTTCGCGACCGGCCTGGTCATCGCCTGGCTGATCGCCCGGTCCTGATCGACCGTAAGAGTGGGGCCCGATACCACACGGTGCCGGGCCCCACTCGGTCTCGCGCGGTCTTCGGAGCCTTCAGAGGGCGTTAAGTCCAGCACCTGTTGCGGCACACTGATCACCACGGTCTTCGCGCGGACTCCCCGGCGACAGGTCGAGGGGTTGGGGGCAGCATGGAGATCGGCGCTGTGGTCGGTGGGCGATACCGGATCGGGGCTGGCTGGGGGGAGGTCTGGTTCGCGCAGGACACCGAGTCGGGGCGGCCTGTGGTGGTGAAGATGCTGGCCGAGGTGCCGGGGCCGGCCGTCAGGTTGCGGCACCCGGGGATCGTCACGGTGCTCGCGGTGGGTGAGCACGAGGGGAGGCCGTTCCTCGCCATGGAGCGGCTCGCCGGGTACACCCTGGACGCCCACCTGCTGGACGGCTGGTTCCGGCCGGCCCAGCTCGCCGACTTCGGGGCCCAGGTCGCGGAAGCCCTGCTGGTCGCGCACCAAGCCGGGATGACGCACAGCGGGATCGATCCCGCCCGCCTGCTGCTCACCCCGACCGGAGCCGTGAAGATCCTCGGCTTCGGCACGATCGCCCCGGCGCGCACTTCCGACCTGGGCGCACTCGGCAAGACGCTGTACCAACTGCTCGCACACCCGGTGCCGCCCGGCTCCCTGGGCGAGCTCGGCGTGCTGATGCGGCAGCTGCGGGACGCGGAGTCCGAGCAGGACCCGCAGCTGACCGAACAGTTCGCCGCCCGGCTGCGCCGACTGGCGCAGGAACTGGCCGAGACGGAGCCGGTGGAGCAGCCCCGGCGACCGGTCGTGGCACAGCCGTTTTGGATCTACCAGCAGCCGGACCGGCTGCTGCTGGGGCGGGTGCTGGTCGTGGTGATCTGGGCCGGGCTGATCGCGGTGACGGCGTACGCGATCGCGGTGACCGTCTGACGGCGTGACGGCCCCGGCCCTCACGGGAAGCCTGGCGTGATGCCCCTTGCCCCGTTGACCCGCATCTCGGACACACTCCTCCCGTCCCGCGACGTCATGTCTCGGGTTCAGGCTCACTTTTCCGTGAAGCGCATACGTTGAGTGACGACTAACGCGTGGAGAACTGGGCCTCTCTGCGTCAGAACAGTGGGGCTTCGGCGCAGTCGCCTGTCCCGTTGCTCGCCCACCACAGATCGTGATCCGCCATGCGGGTGCGAAGTTCATGGGCGGCGACCTCGTTCGCGTTTTCCAGGGTGCTGGTGTCGTGGCCCCAGGCGTTCAGCGCCTCCAGTGCGCTGTCGCGTTTGTATCGCTCTGTACTGGTGCTGAGCAGTCGGTGCGCGTGGTTGGCCAGCTCATTTTGGTGCCCGATGAGGGCGTGGTGCTCTGCGTGGGGGATGGCGGCGACGAGGGCTGCGTCGCGCAATGTGATCGCCGAACACGTCCGACCCAGCGCGAGAAGAGCTGTCACGGACTCACGGGCGGGGCTTCCCCGGCCGACCAGGCCGCGAACCGCAAACGCCGCGGCAGCCACGGTGGCCGTCCGCCGGCCTTCGACCGCGACGCCTACAAACAGCGCAACACCGTCGAGCGCTGCATGAACAAGATCAAGCAGTGGCGCGGCCTCGCCACCCGATGCGACGAGACCGCCACCATCTACCTCGACGGACTCCGCATCGCCGCCATCTTCATTTGGTCGGCGAGGTGATCCGAAGGGAACCGCCTAGTAGCCGAGGTCCTTCTGCTCGGTGATCAGTCGGCCGGCGATGTGCAGGTTGCCGTCGGAGTCGAGCACCGCGATGATCTTCTTCGTGGAGCCGTGGTGGGTCGTGAAGTAGATTTTGTCCGCCTCCTGCGAGGAGGAGTGGTTCGTGTTCACGGACAGCTCGATGCTCACCGGGGAGCTGATGAGCACGTCCTTCTTCGGCGAGGTCGGGTAGACCTGGTTCTGCCGCAGCTTGACGCGGCCGTGGGTGTCCCCCTCGTCCCAGTCGGACGCCACGCCGAGGTCGATGTCAGCCATGCGATTTCCCCCTCCGGTTCCAGTGGACGAACTCTGCGGTCGGGCTTCACAGGACATCCCGAACCGAGCCCAGAACCTACGCAGTTTGTTCACATGATGGCATTACATTGCAGGACTATGGCTGATTTTCGTCACGCTTCTTCGCGAAGTGGCATCAAGGTTCTGGAGCCACCAAAAAGCCCGAAAAGAGTCGTGACAGCTCCCTGGGTGACAGTTAGCCTCGGCGTTTCAGTTGGGTCTGCTGGGCGGCTGGGCGAGGTTGTTTCAGGCCGTGTCGGCCGGTGGGCATGGTGAGGGCCCGACGCGGGGTCGGGTTCTCCAAGGTCCTTGAGTCGAAGGTGGGCAGGAACCGCGAGTCAGCTGGCAGGGCGGGGCAGTGCGGCCAGGCGGTGGAATGCGGCTACGAGTTCATGTCGCCAGGGCCACGTCGCCGATATCCGAAGGCGGAGGCGGCGGCCTCCCCGGGTGATGCGGGCGGCGACGTGCAGGATCCGGTAGCGGAGTTTCTTGGGTTCGGCAGCCGCGAGTTCGCCGTCCAGCAGGAGGACGCGGGTCCAGGCGAGGAGGTCGATCGCCGCGAGGCTGAGTTCGAGCCAGGCGGCGTTGACCGGGAAGCGGCGGGAGGGGAAGCGCCCGAAGCCGGTGGTCTTGCCGCACCGGATGTGGTCCTCGACGGCGGCGTGTTGGCGGTGGCGGACTTCCAGGAACTGGGCCGAGCCGGAGGTGAACGGCGTGTCGGTGAGGAAGACCTGGTGCCGCATGCCCTCGTCCTGGTCGAACAGCGAGAGCTGGGCCCCGGGGTGGGGACGTTCGCGGCGGACGATGATGCGGGTGCCGTCCGGATAGTCGGCAAGGTCGACCATGCCGGTCAGTTCGGCGATCTCGGCGGACTCGCGGAGGGTGCCGTTCTGGTCCAGGGCGGGGTGCCAGACCTGCTCGGGCAGGGCCCGGATCGCGCGGCGGACCGGCTCGGTGATGGCGTATCCGGCCGAGAAGAAGGTGCGGATTCCGCGTGTTCGCAGGTCTCGGACGTGGGTGAGGAAAGACTTTGCGGATCCGGCGCTGTCGGTGCGGACGAGGATGTCGGTGCCGTGCCGGTGGGCGTCGGGGATCTGTGCGAGAGCGTCGTCCAGCACGGCGATGTGATCCGCTGAGGTGTTGGCTCCGGCGTTCCCGGGCCGAAGGCGCCCGGACATGCCCTCGCCGGTGTTGGCCAGGAAACAGAGCAGGGGGTGGAAGCCGAAGCCGCCCTTATAGGTGGGTGCGGCCTGGTCCTTTTCTGAATGGCAGGTGATCAGCGTGGCGTCGATGTCCAGGACCAGGCCGGGCACCTCACGTCCGCCGGCTTTCGCCGC